>JAGCRW010000060.1 GCA_017964485.1 Muribaculaceae bacterium
CAACTGGTTATTATCAAGCACGAAGAACAGATTATCGGCGAGAGGCACCATAGGGCATTTCAGTCCCACCCAGGCCGAGTTAAAGTCACTCATCTGCTGGATGTGCTTCTTGGCTGGAGCATAATAGAAAGTCCCATCGCTATTTGCTATCAAGTATTCGCCAAGTATCATGGCGCTCTGCATCGCCTTGTCGCTGATAAACGATGACTCCACCTCGAGTTTTTTGTCGTTGTAAATCACGAAACCAAAATCGGTGGCAACAATAGCCTTGTTGCCTGCAGCAAAGGTGATATCGTTGATAGTCTTAGAGGAGGCTATGTCGGCGTTCTTGATGTCGCTCATATTGCTCACGTCACCACTCCTCACATCTATCACGTCGATGTTGGAGTTCTGGTACGCTACCATGATGTAGTTCTTCTCCTGGTTGTAGTAAATGTTCTTTACTCCCGAGTCGCTGAGGTAGTTGGCGCGGTTGAGGTGCTCATTTTCTTGAGAGTCTTTGTCGTAGCGATACAGATTGTCGCTGGCAAGATAATATACCTCGTCGCCTACATCAATGCAGTTGGTGATATTTTCTCCCGCAAACATTGGATGCAGAATCCACTTGCCATAGTCGCTTTGCGCCTGTGCCAACATGGCCACAAGCGCTATTACCAGAGTGATGATATGTTTCATTATTTCAATTTTTCGGGGATTGTGAACGGGCCACAACTAACTATAACCTATAATCAATAACAGCTAAACTCTTATCACTTAATCACTGCAATTTTTGTCAGTGGCTTGCCGGTAGTGCTTGGTGTGGTGCCTTGTGCGGCATAGACCTTATAAACACCAGTCTTGAGGGGAGCGCCATTGGAGCTGCATGCATCCCACATGGCAATGCCTCCTGTAGAGGTGAGTGTAGCTACTGTCGCCCCTGTGGCATCAGTAATTATTACGTGGGAATTATCCATCAAGCCCTTGATGGTAACATAGCCAGTAAATGCCGACTGCACAGGATTAGGATAAGCATAGACGTTGCTGTAGTCGGTCGCCGATGGGGTTATGTCGCAGAAGTATTCCAACACGCCACTACTAGTGACAACGAGCACCGAATTTGTGCTAGGGTTGTAGCACACGCTAAAGATTTGGTTACTTGGCAGTGGACTGTTCTCCATATCAAAATGCCTAATAATCTCAGAACCATCGGCACTGATCAAGAAAATGCCATTTGTGTTTGTGGCTAACCACTTGCGGTTTTGCGCATCAACAGCGATGCAGTTGATCTGAGTGCCTTCGAGAAGCACCTCGTTAACCTCGGTCCCTTCATCAAGGTAAACCTTAATACGGTTTATGCGGAAGTCGGGATTGAAAGCCTGTTGTGGATCAAATGAGATTAGACCGCTCACTGTGCCAATCCAAATCATGCCATCATTGTCAGCCTTGACATAAACCCATCCGTAGGTGGTAAACTGTTTGTTGTCCTGGTCAAAGAACGCCTCAAATGCTTTATACTGTTTGAGACTCAGGTCCTCATTGTTGTTCCAGATGATGAGCGGGTCGTTGTGATTACCAGGCGAATACACCTTTGTGTCACCAGCGCCAATGTCAAAACAAATGCGCTTGAAGCCTTTATTGGCATTTTTGCAGATACCGCCTAAATTATTAATGATAAAGTCGGCTGGCGTAACACTATCAAGCGCCTGCTTCTCTGGGGTGATGACAACAACATCGGGCGATGAATCGGGATAAGGTTGTGCTACCCACAAGTTGCCCTTAGAGTCAAAAGATATAGCCGATGCCCTTTCGGCAATAGGTGCATTGCTTTTGTTGTATTGCACTACAATACTGTCGTTCTGAACCTTTGCAATACCGCCATTCTTGCGGTAACAGAAGAAATAAGTATCGGGCTCATTAGGCGATACTTCTATCCAATAGTTGCCTGAATAATCTTCCACATGTTCTGGCAGGGGTATTTTGCGCCATTGAGTGCCATCCCAAGAATTAATCTCGGTGCCTGTGGTTGCTTCCCAAACTTCCAGTACGCGATTCTCGGCAGTGCGGCACAGGAGCACACGCTGCATATAAGGATCATAAGTACTCCAATATGCCCTAGCCTTAATCGAGATGCCATTAGGATTAATAACCTCACTATTCACTCCATGCACCTGATGCGCCAGTCCATTCTTGCCCATAATCCACCAGTTGCCGTTCTCGTGCGAGGTGTAAACGCCCTCACCATCATGAAGGGTGGCATGGCTGCCGTCACTGGCGAATGTGTAATAATAGTTCTTGAACTCGGTGCCATTATAAAAGTGACTTGCCACAAAGCCATTGGGATACTGCTGAATGGATGTGGGCAAATCATTGCATATCAGTGTTGGTGAGAAAGAAAGGGTGCCATCACTGTTAACGGCAAACTGAACTACATAAAAAGCCGAGCTGGTGGTCAAAAAGAAGTGAGTGTCGTCAATGGGATATACTTTGCCGTTACCCACTGGATTCTCGGTCTGCTGATGCCATCGTGCCACTTCCACCTGCTCGCTGGCAAGGCAATAGTAGAATTTGTTGGCAAGAGACATAATCTTGTACTCTCCCACCTGTGCTACCGAGGGCACACTCAGATCATAGTTCCTTGCCTCCATAATCCTGAACGTCTCGTCCTCGATGGTGATATAGCCAAATGAGGTGGCCACATAGGTGAGGCCGTCGCCAAAGGTCAAGTCATTAATGCTCTTGGCCCTGTGCATCACCACATCATTGATGGCGCTAACGTTTACCACTGTGCCATCGCTCTTGATGATGTCGATATTGCAGTTGTCATAGGCGATAAACAGGTATCCCTTATTGTGATTATAATAGATTTGCTTGATGTTCACATCGTTGAGGGAGCCACAAAAATCCATAACCGTATTTTCCTGGCTCGTCTTATCGTAGCTATACAAGCTGCCGCTTACCAGATAATAAACCTTGTCGCCCACATCAACACAGTTGGCAACATTATCAGCAACAAAGTAAGGATGTATCTTCCACTGCCCGGCACCTATTTGGGCGCCTGCGATTAAGGCCACTAGCGACAACGCTATAGTGAGAAAGCATTTACGAATCATAGTATTTTTTATTTTATATATTTCATATATAACGACAAAAATAGCATTAAAATTGTATCGCAGAAGAAATCGCAGAAAAAAAACAGAGTTCCGATGAGTGGAGCTCTGTTTTTTATATGGGAGGTGTTAATTTCTATTTTTTACTTGATTACCGCTATTTGTGTCAACGGTTCACCAGTAGTATCGGTTTCGTCTTGCGAAGCATAGATTTTGTAAATGCCAGTTTCAACCCTCTCGCCATTGTCGTTGCAAGCATCCCAAAGGGCGATGCCGCCATCGCTCTCCATTGTCTTTACAACATTGCCGTCGGCATCGGTAATCACCACATTGGAATTAGCCATCAGGCCCTTGATAGTGACCATGCCGGTAAAGTCAGGCTCAATGAGTTCGGGATAAGCATACACGTTGCTATAGTCTTCGGCTGCGGGCGTCACATCGGGGAAATATTCCACCACGCCATTAGGAGTGACCATAATCACCGAATTGGTTGCCCTATTGCAGGACACACTATAAACCTGGTCGCTTGGCAGCGGACTGTTGGTGGAGTTGAAGTGCTTGTAAATTTCTGAGCCATCGGGACTGACGTAATACACGCCCGAGGTGTTGGTAGAAATCCACTTGTTGTTGGCAGCATCCACATCAATCCAAGTGAGATGAATACCCTCAAGCAGCACTCCGGAGTCATCTCGACCTTCATTCTTGGTGAACTTTATACGGTTGCAACGGAAATCATCGTTGAACGCCTCTCTAGGATCGAGGGATATAACTCCTGACTCCGTTCCAAGCCACAAGATGCTGTCGTTGTCAGGCCTGATACACATCCAGTGATGTGGAGAGAAACTCCTGTTGTCCTGATCGTTAATTGAATTGAACGACTTATACTGCTTCAAACTCAAGTCGTCGTTGTTGGTCCAGAACACCAAAGGCAGGTCGTAGTCACCCGCTGAGAACACCTTAGTGTCGCCAGCGCCAATACCGAAGGTAATGCGCTTGAAACCATTACTGTAGCAAGCGCCACCCAGGTCATTGATGACAAACATTGACGAGTCAACACTAGTAAGCATCTGATTTTGCGGCGTTATTACAAAAGCATCTATATTGTTGGCACTGCGTGACTGGGCAACCCACAAGTTGCCTTTTGAATCAAATTGGAGTGCCGCACAACGTTCTGCATATGGACTATTGCCCGCATAATATCGTGTTACAACAGTATTGTTTTGAACCTTGCAAATGCCACTTGTCGTGCGACAGCAGTAGTAGTAGGTGTTAGGCTCATTAGGTGAAGGTACTATCCACAAGTTGCCCTGATTATTAGGAGCATTAGAGGGAGTGATGTTGCTCCAAGATGTGCCATCATAAGCGTTTATCTCGGTCTTGGCGCCGCTGTTGGCCGTTTCGAGAATTTTATTATCGGTTGTACGACACACCAGCACTCGTTGCTGCATCCGGTCATAAACACTCCAGTAGGCATTAGCACTGATGCTCACAGCATTAGGGCAGAAAGTCATTTCATTCACACCATTTACGACATGAGTCAGCCCATTAGCGCCAAGTGACCACCAGTTGCCTGTTTCCTGGCTTGACATCAGTTTGTTGCCAGTGACTTTTGTGGTCTTGCTAGCATCGGGCAAGATAGTGTAGTAATAGTTCTTAGCAGGGAAACTGGCGACAAATCCTGCAGGATAGGGCTGCACAGTAGTAGGAGACGCTGCCACGACTTGCGTAGGAGTGAAACTGAGAGTGTCTACACCTAAACTGTCGGTGCCGTGACCAATAGTCACAATCTGGAATGTGGCGCTGCAAGAGAGGAAAAACTTGGTATCGTTGATAGGGAGGATGCGTCCGTTACCCTTTGCGTTGGCAACTTGCTTATGCCATCTCGCCGCTTCGATTGTGGTGTCGGACTTGCAATAATAGAACTTGTTTGCCAGCGACATCACCTTGTAGGGGCCTACCTCGGCAACCGACGTCACACTTACATCATAGTTGCGAACTTCCAATATGTCGAATGTCTCATCATCAAGCATCAGGTATCCAAATGAAGTGGCGATATACATCCTTCCGTTGCAGAAGTTCACATCGTTGATGGCCTTTGCCTTATGAATTACC
This sequence comes from Muribaculaceae bacterium, assembly GCA_017964485.1. GTDB lineage: Bacteria > Bacteroidota > Bacteroidia > Bacteroidales > Muribaculaceae > Sodaliphilus. The sequence goes on from JAGCRW010000060.1 coordinate 5,199, forward strand.
ACTTCCTTAATGGCAGGTACGTTTATTACCTCTCCACTAGACTTGATAATATCGATATTACAATCAGAATAAGCAACAAGTAGATACTGCTTCGCATAATTGTAATAAATCTGGTTTATCTTTATGTCGTTGAGCAAGTTATTAACATCAAGCACACTATTGCTCTGCGACTCCTTGTCATAGCAGTACAGGCTGCCGCTCGACAGATAATAAACTTTATCGCCTGCATCAATGCAGTTTTTGGCACTCGAGCCAACGAAATAGGGATGGATTTTCCATTGTCCAGCACCAAGCTGAGCACTTGCCAGCAATGGCAATGTCAAGAAAAGCGCCAAGAATAATTTTTTTATCATAATCTTCAGAGTTTTTGTTTTGTCTCTTTAAGTTTAGTAGCCACACAAACTACCTTAACACATATAACGAAAAAATAGTGCAAAAATTGTGTGGCATACTATCAAAATGCGCTTCGCGCAACTTTCTTTATCCATTATGCATCAACCATTAACCGGTTTGCGCGCAGCGAACACATCAATAACTCAATTCTTTTTCCACTTTGTTGCCTGGAGAATTGTGAAATGCAAGCTTGCACCACTGCCCTGCCACACTGCTCTCATAGCGCAAGTAGTTCTTGTTGTTTTCAAGAAAAAATGTCACGTCAACATGTCCGTTATACATGCTTTCTTTGCCTCCAAACGCCGATATCTTTCCCTTCTTCTCCTGAATAGTGATTTTGTCGTCGATTACCGTGGCAATGAGGTTCACCGTCTCGCCATCGCACAAAAGCAGGCCCTCGCGCTCAATGGTCACCTTGCCGCCGTCATGCGCCAGCAATATGAGCCGACTTGTGCCCTCCTGCTGTGGTGGCGCTGGGTCAAGCTCAAGCGAGCTGATTACCGATGTCGCTGGAGTGGTCTTCTTTTGCCTTACGAAAATCCCCACAAACGCCATAGCGACAAAAAATGCTATAGTATAAAATTCAACTGATGTAAAGTCCATTTTTTAACACGTCAAAGGTAATAATAATCTTTGAATAATTCCCTCTTTTGCAAAAAACTTACCAAAAATTTATGCCTACCAAAAAATATTATTGCTAATTTTGGATAAATTAGGCTGTGTTTCGGCAATAAAAATGAAAAACTTTGTCTTTCATTTTGTATTTCTCTCAACTTGCACTAATTTTGCGCTTTGTAATTATGAAAAATCTTGATGACATAAAGCTTTTTGTTGGTAAAGAACTAGCCCAAGTAAATTATATCATAGATGGGGCTCTCACAAGCGATAACGATTTGATGAACGCTATAGTCTTTAATTACTTGAAAGTTAAAGGCAAACAGCTGCGCCCTATGTTGGCGCTCATCAGCGGCAAACTCTTGGGAGGCATAAATGATCAGGTTATAACAGCCAGTGCCGCCATCGAGATCCTTCACAACGCTTCGCTTATCCATGATGATGTGATCGACGACAGCAAAGAGCGTCGCGGCAATCCTACCATCAACGGGTTGTGGACCAACCATATCGCCGTCCTTGTTGGCGACTTCTTCGTTAGCAAAGCTCTAGTATGTGCCGTTGAGACTGGCAACAAAGATATCCTCAAAGTGCTTGCCACACTAGGTGCCAACCTCTCGCTGGGAGAGATAAACCAATATGACGTAGCTCGCAACCACACCATTACCGAAACCGCCTATTTTGAAATTATCAACAATAAGACCGCTTCGCTATTTGCCAGCTGCGCAGAAGTGGGCGGAATAGCAGCAGGCGCCAAGAAGGAGGATATTGAGGCAATCATCGAGTTTGCACGCCGACTTGGCCTCTGCTTCCAGATTAAAGACGACACTTTCGACTATTTCAAAGACCCCGTTGTAGGCAAGCCCACAGGCAACGACTTGCGAGAAGGTAAAGTCACTCTGCCACTGATTTATGCCCTCTCATTAAAGGACCGTCCTGAGAGAGAGTATATGCTGGAGTTACTCAACCAACCCCACTACAGCGAGAGCGACATCGAGTGCCTGGTGGAGTGGGCCAAAGATTGCGGCGGCATCGACTATGCCTACAACAAGATGCATCAGTTATACCAGACTGCTTCTGCTATCCTCGATGTGTATGGCGACAACGAGTGCACCCAGGCACTAAAGTCAATTTTCCAATACATCATCGAGCGAAATAAATAAGTTAAGAGGGAAGGCAGGAAGTAGGCAGTAATGCCTTTATTATCATTGGCTTCCATCAACTATAAACCATAAACCATAAAACCATCAACAATAAAAACATGAACAAAGTAATCATCATTGGCTGTGGCGGTGTGGGAACCGTGGTGGCACACAAGTGCGCCAAAAATCCCGACGTGTTTAACGAGATAGTAATCGCTTCGAGGCACAAGGCCAAATGCGATGCAGTGGCAAAAGCCATTGGCGCGCCTAACATCACCACCGACGAGGTGGACGCCGACAGCGTGGAGCAGCTAGTGGCTTTGTTCAAGCGACATCAGCCCAAGCTAGTAATTAACGTGGCACTGCCCTATCAGGACCTCACAATCATGGATGCGTGCCTGGAATGCGGAGTCAACTACCTCGACACCGCCAACTATGAGCCACGCGACGAGGCTCACTTCGAGTATAGTTGGCAATGGGCTTATCGTGAGCGCTTTGAGAAAGCGGGCTTGACAGCTATCTTGGGCTGCGGATTCGACCCAGGCGTGAGTGGCGTTTATACCGCACGTGCCGCCAAGCACCATTTCAAGGAGATTCACTACCTCGATATCGTGGACTGCAACGCAGGCAATCACGGCAAGGCATTCGCCACCAATTTCAACCCCGAGATCAACATACGCGAGATAACCCAGAAAGGCCGCTACTACGAGGATGGCAAGTGGGTACAGACTGGCGCTCTTGAGATTCACAAACCTCTCACCTATCCCGAGATTGGTCCACGCGAGAGCTATCTCATGTATCACGAGGAACTTGAGTCTCTTGTAATAAACTATCCCACCATCAAGCGCGCGCGTTTTTGGATGACATTTGGCGAGGAATATCTCACCCACCTGCGTGTGATTCAAGACATTGGCATGGCTCGCATCGACCCCGTGATGTATCAGGGCATGGAGATTGTGCCGCTGCAGTTCCTCAAAGCTGTGCTGCCCAATCCTCAAGACCTAGGCGAAAACTACACTGGCCAAACCTCTATAGGCTGCCGCATAAGCGGTATAGGCAAAGACGGCCAACCTCTCACCTACTATATCTACAACAACTGCGACCATCATGCCGCATTTGAGGAGACTGGTATGCAAGCCGTTAGCTACACCACTGGCGTGCCCGCCATGACAGGCGCCATGATGTTCCTCAAGGGGCTATGGTGCAAGCCTGGTGTGCACAATGTGGAGGAGTTTGACCCCGACCCATTCCTCCAAGTGCTCAATGAGCAAGGCCTGCCCTGGCACGAGGTCTTCAACATCGACCTTGAGCTGTAATCAAGAACACCAATTAAACGAATTAAAAACTAAATCACTCAGCCAATATTAGAATGGCTGAGTGATTATTTTGTACCTAAATATGAACTCTGGGATTATAACCCGAACTCCTTTTTAATCTCATCCACGTAGTCGAGTTTCTCCCAAGTGAAGAGTTCCACCTCGATGGTGCGGTCGCCTTCGTAGAGCGACTTGAAGTGCTTGCTGATGACTTGTGGCTTGCGACCCATATGGCCATAGGCTGCCGTTTCTTGATAAATAGGGTTGCGCAGCTTCAGGCGCTTCTCAATCTTGTAAGGTGTCATCCCGAAGATACCTATCAGTTTCTTGGCAATCTCTGCATCGCTCATTGCCACATGGCTGGTGCCAAAGGTGTTGACATAGAAGTTCACTGGCTCGGCAACGCCAATTGCGTAAGACACTTGTACGAGCATCTCGTCGGAGATGCCAGCAGCCACCGCATTCTTGGCGATGTGGCGGGCGGCGTAGGCAGCGCTACGGTCCACCTTGCTAGGATCTTTGCCGCTGAAGGCACCACCACCGTGGGCGCCGCGTCCTCCATAGGTGTCAACGATGATTTTGCGACCTGTCAATCCTGTGTCGCCATGAGGTCCGCCAATCACGAACTTACCTGTGGGGTTCACCAAGAGGTGCTTCTCGTAGTCAAAGCCCTCAAATAGCTTCTTCACTTCATCGGACTGACGCTCTATCACTAATGGCAGTAATACTTTGATTATGTTTTGACGAATTTTCTCCAGCATCCGCTTGTCGGCACGTTCTTGAGCTTCTTCCGTTTTGTCTTCGGGCTTAATCCAATCATCGTGCTGTGTGCTGATTACAATTGTGTCGATGCGCACCGGTTTGCGAGTCACATCATCATACTCCACCGTTACCTGACTCTTAGCGTCAGGACGCAGATGGGGAATGACACAACTCTTGCGCAATGTTGCGAGTTCACGCAAGATTGCATGCGCCAAGTCGAGAGTCAAAGGCATATAATTGGGTGTCTCGTTGCAGGCGTAGCCAAACATCATGCCCTGGTCGCCGGCACCTTGCTCCTCATTGGTGGCACGGTCCACACCGCGGTTGATGTCGCCGCTCTGCTCATGGATGGCCGAGAATACGCCACACGAGTCACCGTCAAACTTATACTCGCTCTTGGTATAGCCAATCGAGTTGATAACACCACGTGTCACCTCCATCAGGTCGATGTAGGTCTTACTTTTTACTTCGCCGGCAATCACCACCTGACCGGTGGTCACAAGAGTTTCACATGCCACACGGCTGTGTGGATCAAACGCCAAGAAATGGTCTAGCAATGCGTCGCTAATCTGGTCAGCAACTTTGTCGGGGTGTCCTTCCGACACCGATTCACTGGTAAACAAATAGTTCATTTTTCCAAATTGTGTTTAATGTGGAAAAACGCTAACATGCTGTGAAAGATTTGAGGGATAATTCGCAGTTTTAGCATTTTTTTTAGTGGTTGCAAGCAGCCAAATTTTTCCACTGGGTTAATATAATTGTTATTTGCGGTGCAAAGGTAATGCTTTTTTACTAAACCTTGCATCATTATTCTCAAAAAAAGTACTGTAGAAATCTCTACAGCACTTTGTACTTTTCAACTTTGTACTTTCTTAGTATTCCTCCTCGTTGAAGAAGAAGTCATCATCGTTGGTTGGATAGTCGGGCCAGATGTCTTCAATCGAATCATAGATATCGCCCTCATCTTCTATCTCTTGTAGGTTCTCAATAACCTCCATAGGTGCGCCACTGCGCATCGCGTAATCAATAAGCTCATCCTTAGTAGCTGGCCATGGAGCATCCTCCAGTTTTGTTGCTAATTCAAGTGTCCAATACATAATAATATTATTTGTGTTAATAGTTCGTTTTAAAAAATTGCGCAAAAGTACTACTATATTTTATTTCTACAAGCGATAAAACAGAAAAAATCGTGCCAATAACGGCTTGTTGCAGTTAAAAAATGTGAAATCAAAGCATAAAGGACAAAGGACAAAGTATCTACTTCACACTTCATCCTTTGTACTTTGAACTTTATACTTTTTAATTATTCTTGTTCTTAGCAGCTTCTTTGCGCTCGCGCTCACGTTGCTTGCGCTGCTCTTCGCGCTCTTTCTGCCGTTTCTTGGCTTCTTCTTTCTTGCGCTTTTGTTCCTCTTTCTTGCGTTTTTGCTCTTCTTTTTTCTTCTTTTCGCGCTCTTTTTGACGCTCTTTGCGCTCTTTCTCCTTCTGCTTGCGAGCCTCTTCTTTGGCTTTCTGCTTGTCCTTACGCTCTTGCTCAGCACGCTTAGCAGCATCCTCCTTCTCGCGTTCTTTCTGCTTCTGGAGTTCCTCACGCTCTCTCTCGGCAGCCTTTAAAGAGTCTTCCCTAGCCTTCTCGGCGGCACGGAGTTCTTTCTCGTGCTGCTTATCGGCCTTCTTGATAGAGTCAAGACGTGCCTTTTCCTCGCGCTCGAGCTGTTTCAGGCGTTCCTTCTCTGCCTTCTTAGCCTCTTTCTCGCTGCGCTTGTCGTCCTTATTATCGGTCTTGTCTTGTTTCTCGGCCTCTTGCTGCTTCTTGGCCTCGTCCTCGGCACGCAGACGCTCTGCCTCGCGCTCACGCTCTTGTTGACGCTTGAGTTCTTCCTCGCGCTTCTTAGCCTCCTCGGCTTTGCGTTTCTCCTCTTCCTTGCGCTGTTCCTCGAGCTGACGCTGCTCAGCACGACGGCGAGCCTCCTCGAGCAATGCTGGATTGCCTTGCTGCTCGGGAGTATCTACCTTAGGTTTCTCTTTCTCCTCCTTCTGCTCGTCTTTCTTATCATCCTTGCTGTCATCGGCCTTGCCTTGACCCTTCTTCACCGACTTAGAAGGCTTAGTATCATCGCCAGCATCTTCGTCGGTGCTATCGTCGGTCTTCTCGTCATCGACGGCATCGTCAGGAATCTGCTCTTCCACCTTCTCCTCGTTGAGTTCGTCGAGATAGCGGAAGTATTCCTCAAACGTCCTGCCCTCTCTGAGCAGCAAGTTGAAGTTCTCGTCGCTGATAATGACATAGTGAGCCTGAGCGGGCACGACTTTCTCCTCGTCTTTCTCCCACTTGTCGCGGTAGAGTTCCACCTCGCGATAGTTGGGGAAGCCTTTCACCACTATCAAACCGAGGTTGCCAAACGTCATCTGCTCCAAATCGAAGTCTCTCATCAGGAATGCCGAGAAGTTGTGCTTAGCCACCTCATAGAGCAGCTGGTTAGGCGAAACGGAGTCGGTAGAGAACACCAGCACAAAGAGCTGCGGCTTGTTTTTGCCTTCAGTGAATGGTGTAAACTCCTTGCCCTCGCCAGAGGCGGTTGAATCGTTAGAGAGGCGCATCGACCACAGCATACCACGGGTGTTGCCCGAACCGCCATTAATCTTGCGACCTTGGTTTAGCTGCTTGACAAATGCCGAAGCAGTAGGCGTGATATCGGTCTCGGGATAACGCTCAAGCATCTCCTTGATGGTGCTCTTGAACTTCTCGGAGTTTTGCTCGGTGACGTAGGCCAGCGCGTCGATAAACATGAACTTAGGCATGATTTTCGACAGCGGATAGGTCTTCATCATCTCCATGTAAGCCTGGTGAACAGTGGTGTTGTCGTTGTTGAGATAAGCGGTATAGGCCTGGTCGTAAAGTGCCTCCTGAACCAGGTTCATGCGCTTGAGGTTCTCAAGATAATTGGGATCTTGCATCGCCTGACCATACTTAGAGTCGGCAAACTCAGTAAGAATCAGCTGCCTATACCTCTCGGCGTCACTATACTGCCCACTCCGGTAGTAGAGCAGGTACATATTATAATATGTGTCGAGGCGGTAGGTATTGTCAGGATAACGCTCAAGCAACTGCTCAAACTCATATATTGAGCCTGACAGGTCATTGAGCTTGTCCTTGAGGATTACACCCATATTGTAGAGACCTTCCTGAATCACGTCGTTGGAAGTCTGTATCTCCTCCTCGGTCTTGGGAATCTGCTTGAGGTAATATTCCTCGTAGTGCGGATCTTCGGCACGCTTCAGGGCCTCCTTGTCGACCTTAGTGGAGTCGTTGCCCTCCACTTGCGTGGAGTCGCTCATGGCGAGGTTCTCCTCTTCCTCGCTATTATCGTCGAGCGAGAAGGTGTTCTTGTTGCGGCGACGCCAGTTATCTTCAAGCTTGCGGTTACCCCACTGTTGCTGGAAAGCCGTCTTACCGGCGTTCTTGGTCATCGTGTTGTAGAAGTACCACGAGTTGTCGCTGTTGATATTGTAGGCTGCCGGCTGCTGAGCATTGCCTTTCAAACCGGTATTGCCCTGCTGTTGCGCCAAGTAGGCCTCACGCTCAGCGTTCTCTTTCTCTTCTTTCTCTTTCTTCTTGAGTTCCTCGATGATTTTGGCAATCACCTTCTTCTGCTCCTCAAGGGGCAGTTGCGAGAGCCTCAGCAGAGAGTCCTGCAAGGTCACATTGCCCGAATAGACGGCTAGCTCATCAAGCACATCACTGCGCTGCTTGAGTTCCTTGTAGTTGGGATAGTTCTCACTCAGCTGCGGTATGGCCTCGCTGTAGCAAGGCTGAGCCTTGTCATACTTGTGCTGGGCAAAGTAGATACCACCCAGTGTTAGCTGGCTGATAGCTTTGTCGATGCCATTGCGGGTGCTCTTCTTGGCGGCGAGCTCATAGTTCTCCACGGCATGCACGGTATCGCCACGAGAGAGGTAAAGGTTACCGATGGCATAGTAAATCTGGTCGAGATATTCCTTGTTGCGGTCATAACGAGTCATGCGCTTGAGGGCCTTAACCTCGCTCTCGATGTTGTTGCCCTGGAACACGGCGCTCTGCTTGATGCGAGCGTTGAACTTAGTGCGATAAGTAGATGAACTGCTGCTTCCCGCCTTCTTATAGGCCTGATAGGCCTTTTCCTTCTGTCCTGTCTCGTCGTAGAGCTGGCCCAGCAGGAAGTAGAGTCTCACCTTTTGGCCTCCGCTAGCGCCTTTCACCGCCTTTTCCATATAGGGCACCGCCTCGGCGTTCATCTGATTCTTGATGTAGAAGTCGGCGAAGGCAAGGTTGGCGAGCTGGTTAAGACGGTTATTCTCGATGCGCTCAGGATGAATATGTACGAGAATGTTGTCGGCCTCGGTGGTCCAGTCCATAGCGCAATAGCTTAGCGCCTCCCAAATCTGCGCCTCAAGCACCAGGTCGGGTTTCCACTGGAAGTGGCGGGCGATGTAGTGGAACGTCGCAGCCGAGCTCAGGAAGTCGCCTTTCATGTACTGAGCCTTAG
>JAGCRW010000061.1 GCA_017964485.1 Muribaculaceae bacterium
AAGGCTCCACGCACGTTGCCAACTGTCGCCCAGACTATCAGTCCCCATTTGTCGAGTCCTGCGGCAAGGAGCCCCAGCATAACCACTTCACTGCTAAAGGGCACGACACTACCAGCCAATATCGCCGACAGGAACATGCCCCAATAGCCATAGTCGATTAATGCCTGCTCCATAAATTATATAAGGGCAAAGGTACAAAACCTCTCACCTCTAAACTTTTACTGCGCCGCCAAGAATTTCTCCACATCGAGTGCGGCGCGGCATCCTGTGCCTGCTGCTGCCACTGCCTGACGGTAGCGTGGGTCGGCAACATCGCCAGCAGCAAACACGCCCTCCACGTTTGTGGCAGTGGTTTCCTTGTTGGTAATGATATAACCCTGTTCGTCAAGCGCGAGTTGCCCGCCAAGGAAGGCAGTGTTAGGCTGATGCCCGATAGCAAGAAAGAAGCCATCGATAGCAATGTCAAATTTCTCCTCTTTATCGGTGCCTTTATATTTAATAAGGTGTGCACCCTCTACCCCATTCTCGCCAAAGAGGCCCAGGGTGTTGGTGTTGAACAGAATCTCAATATTCTCTTTCTCCTTCACGCGTTGCTGCATGGCAGCGCTGGCACGCAGATAGTCCTTGCGCACAATCATATAAACCTTGCTCGCCAGGTTGCTCAGGTAATGCGCCTCCTCGCAGGCAGTGTCTCCACCACCCACTACGGCAACAACCTTCTTGCGGTAGAAGAATCCGTCGCAAGTGGCACAAGCCGAGACACCCTGACCAGCATATTTCTTCTCGTCGTCAAGACCAAGATATTTTGCCGAAGCGCCAGTGGCGACAATCACAGTATCGGCCTCAATGGTCGCACCGCCGTCGAGTGTGGCGACAAACGGACGCTTACTCAGGTCCACACTCTGCACAAATCCTGAGCGCACATCGGCACCCACATTCACCGCCTGCTCACGCATCTTCATCATCAAGTCATAGCCCTCGACTCCCGTTGGGAATCCAGGGAAATTCTCAATGGTGGTAGTGGTTGTCAACTGTCCGCCAGGCTGCAGACCCTCAAAAAGCACATTCTTCACATTGGCACGGGCGGTATAAATAGCAGCAGTATATCCTGCTGGTCCCGAACCGATTATCAAACATTGAACTTTTTCCATTTAAGCTATAGGAATATAATGAATTAAAGGAATCAAAGCTTCCTCAAACTGAATTATCACCTCAAATCCACCACTTCGGTACCGGCGGGGACTTGGTTTTTGTCGAACTCAAATGTAGAAGCATTCACGCTTGCGTTCTTATTGTAATTGCTGATAGTAATTGTGGCCTTGGTACCATTAGTCTGTACTATCTCGGCCTTGCTGATAAGCCAAGTGGAGGTAGAGACAGTCACAAGCAGGTGCTTTACATTGCTCTTTTTCTTGGGTGTGAAGCGCAGGGTGTAAGTACCATTGCCCTTGCCACCCTTCGAAACGATGTAGGCGCTCTTGAAGTTCTGTGCCACGCTGTAGGGGTTGGTCATCTGCAAGTCGGCAGCGGTGGGCGTGGTGATGTTCACCTCGTCGGTAGCGGTTGAATAGCTCCACATCGTGGTACCGTTGTACCAACTTTTCACGTCGTTGGCCAATAGTCGAAACTTCTTGCCGCTCATTACTAACGTACCACTTGAATTGCCCTGTGGCGACGTCATCACATAGTTGGCACTGATGGCATTGCTCGATTTCATCGCCCCTAGCACCTTGTCAACCACACTCGATGGCGACTGCGCACTGGCAGTTGCCATCACTATCAATGATAATATCAATAAAGCTGTTTTTCTCATTTTCGTCATTTTTATATAAAATGCTCACGCTTGCAAAGATTCAAGCAAGCTTGACATTTCTCGCTTATTCGCATTTTTCTTAGTATGACAACAAAACGCTCTCGTGGTTTAATTGCCCAAGAACTGGTCCAAGTCCATAGGATCCATCAGCACCTTGCGGGGTTTGCCGCCACTGGCGGGTCCTACGATACCGGCAGCCTCGAGTTGGTCCATGATTCGACCAGCACGATTGTAACCAATGTTGTAGCTGCGCTGCAGCGATGATGTCGATGCCATGTCTTTCTGCACCACTAAGCGTGCTATTTCCTCAAAGAGAGGATCACGATCGTTGGATACTCCACCGCCTGACATACCGCCAGCATCATATCCTCCACCCATGTCGCCTTCATAGTCGGGAAGGATGTAAGGCTGCTCGTGGCTTACCTCAGTGTCGGCATCCTCCTGCTCCTTGATATAGTAGCAGATGTTCACAATCTCAGGAGTATCGATAAATGGACATTGCAGACGAGTAATCTCACCGTTTGCCGAGAACAACATATCACCACGGCCAATGAGCTGCTGGGCACCAGGACGGTCAAGGATGATGCGACTGTCAACCAACTGCGACACACGGAAGGCGATTCGACCAGGGAAGTTGGCCTTGATTAGACCAGTAATTACGTTCGACGACGGACGCTGAGTGGCAATAATCATATGGATTCCCACGGCACGCGCCTTCTGGGCAATGCGAACGATGGGTGTCTCAACCTCCTTGCCAGCAGTCATAATCAAGTCGCTGAACTCATCAACAATCACTACAATGTAAGGCATATACTGATAGAACTCGCCCTTCTCGTTCGTCTTGTGACGCAGTTCCTTGCGCCAACGACGGTTGTAGTCCTCGAGCTTGCGCTCACCCACTTCCTCAAGCACGAGATAGCGATTTTCCATCTCCTGGACAAGCGAGTTGAGCGTCTGTACAACCTTAGCGGTATCGGTGATAATGGCTTTTTCCTCGCCCTCAACCTTGGCAAAGAAGTACTTCTCGAGCGAAGCATAGAGACTGAACTCCACCTTCTTGGGGTCAACAAGCACAAATTTCAATTCGCTTGGTCCCTTCTTGTAGAGAAGCGAAGCAATAATAGCATTGAGTCCCACCGACTTACCTTGACCTGTAGCACCAGCCACGAGCAGGTGAGGCATCTTGGTGAGGTCGGCGACAAACACGTCGTTGCTCACAGTGCTACCAAGCACCATAGGCAAGGCGGCCTTGCTCTCCTGGAACGCGCGCGAAGCGATGGCCTCACGCATGGGCACCACTTGAGGATCATGGTTAGGCACCTCGATGCCAATTGTGCCTCGGCCAGGCATAGGTGCGATGATGCGTATACCCAATGCAGCCAAACTCAATGCGATATCATCCTCTAGGTTGCGGATTTTGCTAATGCGCACGCCCTCTTCAGGAACTATCTCAAAGAGCGTCACTGTGGGGCCCACATGAGCGATAATGGTCTTGATAGCGATACCATACTGCCCCAATGTCTCAACAATACGAGTCTTATTGGCTTCCTGCTCAGCAACATCCACATTGTCGACATTGGTCTTAAGGTCGGCAAGCAGGTCGAGAGTTGGGAAACGGTAGTGCATATACTCACCCGTTGGATCATGAGGATTGGTAATGCCCTTGGCTCGCTCTATCTCGCCAGCCTTCTCTATTCTCATATCGGGTTCCTTTTCGCCACGATTGCCCTTGTTTGACGAGCGGCGATTATTTTTCTCCTTGACGGTGTCTTCTTCGCGCTTGTCATTTTTGCGCCCACCTCTCACGGGTGCTGCCTCGGTGTGCTCGTCACCCTTGAAATCGGCCAACTCTGCACTCATCTCAGTATTGCCATCTGCAGCATCTTTGCCACGATGCGGCACATGCAACTTCTTGACTTTCTTGACGGTATTTATCACGTCAATAATAAGTTGATAGCAAATCAAAATCCACAAAACCAACAGGATGAGATTCACGGCTATCATTCCTGGCAGGCCCAGCAGACCATAGAGCCACTGGTTGGCATAATGCCCCAAGTCGCCGCCAGGCCTGAAATAAGAGAACCCGGCAAAGAATGTGCATGCCGACACCACCATCGAGAAGGTGAGGATGCTATATAGCGACGTGAAGGTGTAAGCGTAGAAATTGGTGCGGTGGCGACGCATTATCCTAAGACCGATGACAAAGCACCAAAGCACAATGATAAATGCAGCAAAGCCCACACCATTCTTTATGAAAAACTCGGCAGTTGCGGCACCTATCGACCCGCCCAGGTTCTTCACCACTGGCGCTGCCTCGGCAGGATCAACCGCCGATTTCATGTTTTGCTCAGTCATGTTGACTATCTCGCCTGCATTCTGACCTATAGAACCACCATAGACTTTACCCTGGTCGGCTCCTCCTGAGAATAGCACAAACGACAAGAAAGTGATTAATAAATACACTCCCAAAATCATCAGAATCACACCCACAGCAAATCGGGTGCGATCATGGCTGAAGAAATTGACAAACCTCTTCCATGCCGAAACGTTCTCAACCTCTTCACGCTTGTTTTTCTCTTCTTGTTTCTTCTTTTTTGAGCGTTCCTTAATCGCCGACGTATCGACGCCCTGCCCATCAAACATTTGACTGTCTTTACTCATTTTTTCATTTCATTCGGCCCACTAATGGGGCAATTTCACAATATACTCGTTATTTTTTTATCTATAATATTTTTCAATCTCTCTTCCAGAAACTGGGCGTGAGCAATGCCAAAACCGTGAACACTTCAAGACGACCAATCATCATCTCTATTGCCAGCAGCCACTTGCACACATCAGGTATCATTGCGAACTTGTCGTCGCCTCCTGTCATCTCACCATAGCCAAAGCCTATGTTACTAATCGCCGACAATGAATTAAAAAACGCATCAAATGCCGGCATGCCAAACAAGGTGAGAACTACCGCCATAAACACCATTACAGCAACATAAATCGACAAAAACGCCAGCACCTTCTCCACAATCACATGAGGAACCGACTTGCCGTCAAGGCGCACCGACGTCACGGCATTACTATGCACCACTTTATACAACTCGTTCTTGATATTCTTCAGCAACACAACAAATCGGTCAATCTTGGCACCACCGGCGGTTGATCCTGCCATACCACCAAAGAACATGAGCAACATCAAAGCAAAGAAGATGAACTGACCCTCATGCTCATAGTTGTAGGTAGCAAATCCAGTAGATGTGATAGCCGAAATGGTATCAAACACCGATAGCACCAAAGCAAAGTCCCAGTCCTTGACAAAGCCCATATACATAATGCGGGAAAACACTATCGTGGAACCCACGATTATCACAAAGAAATACCACTTTAATGTGTCGCTGCGCTTGAACTCGCTGAACCGTCCACGCACCACCACGTTGTAGATGATGGTGAAATTGATACCACACACCATCATAAACAGAATTATCACTATATCGGTGTAATAATCGTGCCAGAAGTGAAGACCATTGTTCTTGGTAGAGAAACCGCCTGTCGATACTGTGCTCATGGTGTGGCAGATGGCATCATACCAGTCCATGGGACCAATCGTCAGCAATGCTGCCAAAACTACTGTAAACACAAGGTAAATTCCCCACAGACTCTTTGCAGTCTGGCTCACGCGAGGGCGCATGCGCTCATGGGTGATGCCAGTTACCTCACTGTTGAAGAGCGAAACGCCGCCCTTGTAGTTGAGCATAGGAATCACAGCAAGGGTGAACAAGATAATTCCCATGCCACCTATCCACTGCATCATCGAGCGCCAAAAGAGCACTCCACGCGGCAAGGCTTCTACATTGGTGATTACCGAGGCACCAGTTGTTGTAAATCCCGACATCGACTCAAAGAACCCGTCGGTTATTCCATTCACAGTATTTGAGAAGATGAACGGCAACATTCCAAAGATAGAGAAGAAAATCCACACCGTAGCAGTGAGCAACAATCCCTCACGCTTGCGCATTGTCTTGCTCTTAGGCTTTATGAAATGGTTCATCACCAAGCCTGTGGCAAAAGTCAGAGCCACCGAGACAGCAAACTCTGCAGCTACCAGCAACTCTTCATAGATGATAGACACCACCAGGGGCACTGCCATAAACAATGCCTCAATCATAAGCAGCCATCCTACCACCCGAAGCACAATGGCAAAGTTGATGGAGTGACTAAACTTGCGCGGCGCTACCAATAAATGCATATCTTTAGTTCTAAATTGTTGGTCCTAGATTTTCTAGTTTCTAACTTAACATTTATCCAAACATTTTCTCTATCTTGTGTATCGCTCCTGAGAGGCAGAATACTACCACCTTATCGCCGGCCATAAGGCGGGTGTCGCCATTCACCAGCTGACCCACGCCATTGCGTACCATACCGGCGATGGTCATGTCGCGGCTGAGCTTAAGGTCTTTCACCGGAGCCTTGGTAACCTTGGCTCCTGCTCCAACTTCCAGCTCTGCAACCTCGGCGTCGGCAAGGGCGAGGCACTTGGCGTTGTCGGTGTCGGCATCAATCATCATCTGGAAGATAGTACTCGAGGCAATGAGCTTCTTGTTGATGATAGTGCCAATGTTGAAGTTCTCGGCCTCGTTGATGAATTGCAGGTTCTCTACCTGGGCAATCGTCTTCTTCATGCCCAGTTCTTTGGCCATTATGCAGCTCAAGATATTACTCTCGCTGCTGTCGCCCATAGCGGCAAACACGTCATAATCTTCCACGCCCTCTTCTTCAAGCACATCGTTGTTGCCAGCCTCATAATGCACAATGTTGCACTCTGGCAGCTCCTCGGCAAGCTTCTCACAACTCTCATAGTCGCTGTCCATGATTTTGACCTTGTATTTGCCCGAAATGAGCAGAGCAAGCTGTTTCACAATCTCGTTGCTGCCAAGAATGAGCACTCGCTCCACTTTGTGCCTATCTTTGCCACACATATCCCTCACAGCCTCAACTTTATCGGGAGTAGTGGCGATATAGAGGATATCATTTGACTGTAGTTCATCATCACCGCCTGGAATGATAATCTCGCGATTTCGTTTTATGGCATTTATGTGCATAAAATCAGAAGCACCTCCCAAATCTTTAAGTTTGTGCCCCACAATGCGAGCGTTATCCCTAATCTTTACACCTACTACTATCAGTTCGCCATTAAGCATCTCAAACCAATTCCTGACCCATGTGTGCTCAATGGCAGTCTGTATCTCCAAAGCGGCAAGATACTCGGGATAAATGAGCGCATCAATGCCGTAGGATGAAAAGAACTTCTTTGAAGCAGGCTTCATAAAATCAAAGTTGTCGATGCGTGCCACTGCTTTGCGGCAGCCAAGGCTCTTGGCCATCGAACTCGCAATCACATTGATGGTCTCGTGAGGAGTGACAGCGATAAAAATGTCGGAAGAACCCACTTTGATGCTTTTCAGCACATCAAACGATACAGCGCTGCCCACAACAGTCATGAGGTTGTAGTTGTCGAGGGTGCGCAGTTTTTTCACATCCTTGTCAACAACAATTATGTCTTGCTCTTCGTTGGAGAGCATCTTTGCCAAGTGTGTACCCACTTCGCCAGCTCCGGCAATCACAATTCTCATAGGTCGGTATCTTTTAGCAGTTGTTTCACTTTGTTCTCTATCGATGCAGCGTCAAGACCACATTGCTCATGCAGCTGCTTCACGGTGCCCTGGTCAACAAATGTGTCGGGCACGCCCAGGCGCAACAGTCTTGCGTTGATTTTATGGTCGGCAAGCCATTCAGCAACAGCGCCGCCCAAGCCTCCTGTAGTGGTGCCTTCCTCAATGGTGATAATTTTGCGGTAGCGGCTCGACACCTCCTGCAATATCTCCTCATCAAGGGGCTTAAGGAATATCATGTCGTAGTGCGCCACTTCAATGCCCTGCTCGTGGAGCGAGTCACAAGCATCTGCAACGTTGACGCCTATTGTTCCTATGCTCAATATCGCCACATCGTTTCCGTCGCGCAGCTTGCGACCCTTGCCAATGGGCAGCATCACTGGTTCGTTTTGCCAATCAACAAGTCTGCCCGCACCACGAGGGTAGCGAATGGAGAATGGGCCATCGTTGTAGTTATTGGCAGTGAACATGAGGTTTCGCAGACTATGCTCATCAAGAGGGGCGCTAACCACCATACCAGGGATAGCGCGCATAAATGGTAAGTCGAAGAGGCCATGGTGCGTTACACCATCCTCTCCCACTAATCCAGCGCGGTCAAGGCAGAAGGTCACTGGCAACTTGGCAATCGACACATCGTTGATGATTGAGTCGTAAGCACGCTGAATGAAGGCGCTATAGATTGCCACATAAGGCTTCAGACCTTCTTTTGCCAAACCTCCAGCAAAGGTCACAGCATGACCCTCGCTAATGCCCACATCAAATGTGCGAGTGGGATAAGCCTCCTGCATCATCGACACCGAGGTGCCCGAAGGCATAGCAGCGGTGATTGCCACAACCTTGTCATCGCTCTTGGCAAGCTCCACAAGTGTCTTTCCAAACACATCCTGGAACTTAAGCGGCTTGCCGCTCGATGAGCCCTTGATGCGCTCACCGGTGTCTTCGTCAAACTTGCCTGGCGCGTGCCACGTTGTGGGGTCTTTCTCGGCAGGCTCATAGCCTTTGCCCTTGACGGTGCGCACATGCACGAGTTTGGGACCCGACATGTCTTTAATGTCGCTAAAAGTCTTAACCAGGCGCTTTACATCATGACCATCAAATGGGCCAAAGTAGCGGATATTAAGACCTTCAAATATATTCTGCCTTCCTGTGAGCATCGACTTCATGGCGTTGTTGAAGCGCAATACCACACCCTTGCCACTGTCGCCAATGACGTGATGCTTGCGCATGAACTGATAGGTCTTATAGCGCATGTTGTTATAGCGCTTCGACGCTGTCATGCGGGTCATATACTCACCAAGAGCACCCACTGGGCGGTCAATCGACATGTCGTTGTCGTTGAGCACTATGAGCAGGTTGTTTTTGTGATTGGAGGCATTGTTGATGCCCTCAAACGCCAAGCCGCCGCTAATCGACGCGTCGCCAATCACTGCTACCACACGACGCTGGGGGTTGTTGAGCAGCTCGCTGGCTATCGACATTCCAAGCGCCGCCGAGATGGAGTTGCTGGCATGGCCAGCCTGGAAAGTGTCGTACTCGCTCTCGCTGGGATTTGGGAAGCCACTAAGGCCATCTTTCTTGCGGTTGGTGGAGAAGCGGTCGCGGCGACCAGTCAATATCTTATGGGCATAGGCCTGATGGCCAACATCCCACACCAGACGGTCGTCGGGGGTGTTGAACACATAGTGAAGCGCCACAGCAATCTCCACAGCTCCCATGCTCGAGGCGAAGTGCCCTGGGTTCTCGCTCAACTCATGAACGATGAACTTGCGCAACTCGTCGCACACGGCAGGCAACTGCTCCACGTCGAGTTTCTTCAAGTCGGCGGGAGAGTCAATCCTCGACAGCAAGGGGAAATGCTCTTGTATA
Organism: Muribaculaceae bacterium; assembly: GCA_017964485.1. Taxonomy (GTDB): domain Bacteria; phylum Bacteroidota; class Bacteroidia; order Bacteroidales; family Muribaculaceae; genus Sodaliphilus. The sequence goes on from JAGCRW010000061.1 coordinate 9,340, forward strand.
TATTCTTTGCTCGACATTTAATTCATTTCTTATTCTTCACATACTTCTTGTAGAGCGGCACAAACACGATGATGCCACTTGCCACGATGGCAAAAATCACCATGAAGTCGATACGCTGACTACGCGTCAGGAGGATGTAAACCAAGAAGATCCACAGTCCCAAGATGCAAGCAAAACGTATCCAATTTCCTGTCGTCATCTACAATAAATATACCCTAAAAACAAAAAATATCACTTTAACTTGCAAAGTTACGAAAACAATTTCAATAACTATCGTTATTGACCAAAGTTTTTAATGATATTTTTTATTTTTGCTTCAAGCACATTCTTCTCTACTCACTCCTGTTGCGCCGAGCGGTAACGATGTCACAAAAGTTTTTCCACTGAACAAACTTGTGCAGAATTGCGAGGTCTTGGTCACGATTAGGGTCATCGACACACCAATTTGGGGCTTTCTCAAGCAATGAGAAAAGTCGCTCAAACGCCACATCCACAAGCCCTGCCCTAGCTGCAGCGCAGGCACCTTTGTAGAGGTGATGACCTTGAATCTCGTTTACCTTTCCAAAAGCCTTTTCAAACGCGTTGCTCGCACCCTCGTAGTCGCCGTTCGTGTAGCAAGAATCAGCAATCATTATGTATTCCTCGTAACTCAACTCTGCGGCACGCAACGACCTCGCCATCAACGCCTCAAGTTGATTGCCAACCGATTGAATATTACGTGGATTCGTGATATCAAAATGGATAATTCTAGCATATGGAGAGGACTTTCCCTCGCTTTGAAGGATATAGACAAAGGCATAGTGCTTTCCTTTCTTGACGATGCGGTCAACGACGATAACCTGACGCTTTGATTTGTCAACGATTAGATTGCGCCACAATTCATCCTCAGGCTGCACAAGACTCTCGACAGACATTGCCTCAACGGTCAAGAATGCCCCATCGGCTTGACGCACATAATCGGGCATCCAAGTGCTATTGGGATTGATTGACAGAATCATAAACTCATCGGTAAAAATCACATCTACCGAGTCAATTTTCAACGGGATGCGATTGACAACATCGATGAGATACTTGGCAAGTTTTGGCTCATAAGCATCAAACTCGGCTTGACTGGTGATGAAATTCAGCTCATATCCACCATCGCCCGCATTGGCGAGAAGGTCATTGCCAAAATCGACCTTAATTTCGCCATTCTCCACTATATTGCCATGCTGCATCCAATCATTAGCACTGCCAAACGGCGGCAAATGGTGTGTAGCGCAACTGGCAAGACCACACAGCAACAAACAGAGATAAAATGTACGTCTCATTCTCTGAACTAACAGCATTAAGAATACAAATCTACGCATAATAGTAACAATTAACTACCTGTTCATTCGTCAATATCCACAAGTATGTAGGCCTTTGAACCAAGACCTATTTTTTCGGCCCAGTCGATAGTGTGCGTTCCGTGCTGCTTGTCGATGCGATTCAACAAGTCGGTGGGATCGTTTTTGGCAGTCACTTTCTGCTGGTTGATAATATCGATGCAAGCTTGGTCGAGCGCCACGGGATCGGTAGACGCGAGGATACCATAGTCCTCTAGTTTAACTGGTGCGGGATGATCCACGCAGTCGCAGTCAATCGACATGTTGTTCATCACGCTGATAAAGATGATGCCCTGCTTCTTGTTGTAATAGTTCACTACTGCCTGAGCGGCAGCCGCCATACTCTCAAGAAAACCGTCCTGGTCGCCGATGTACTCGGGAGTCCAAAGCTTCGCCATATCAAGTTTCTCCATTTTACCTGCCGAGTGGATATAAGCCTTTCCGTTACTGCTGGCACAGCCTATTGAGAGGTTCTTCAGCGCTCCGCCATAGCCGCCCATTGGATGACCTTTGAAGTGGTTGAGTGCTATCATGAAATCATAATTTGCCATGTGGCCGCCCACGATGTCATATTTGATGTGTGAGCGGTCTTTCACGGGAATACGCATCTCGTCATATTCGTCCATAATATCCACTGGAAAATATTTGGTAAAGCCGTGCTCGTTGATGACTCTCCAGTGGTTGGCAGACGTGTTGCGCTCATCTTTCTCGTTGCCTGGACCGCTGCCGTAGGCGGTGTTGCACTCCACGATGGTGCCATCCACCTCAAGCACCAGGTCCTTGATGAGTTCCGGCTTCAGGTAATTGGGATTGCTCCCCTCGCCAGTTGAAATTTTCACTGCCACTCGCCCTGTGGCCTCCACGCCAAGAGCTTTATAGATTTTTACTAATGACTCAGGCGAAATCTCACGAGTGAGATACACCGTTGGCTGAGCCATCACTGCTGCTGATGCCATCATCAGCACTACTGCCAATAATAATTTTGCTGTTTTCATGATGAAATATTTTTGTCTTAGTATATAATTCTCGATATGATGTTTTTAAATCGTTCCCAGATAAAAAAAATGATAAATGATATTATTTCACAAAGATACAATAAATTAAAAGCAGAGCAAAAAAGAAGTGCAATTTTTCAATTATTTATGCCAAAAATTTGACTTTCTATGACATAAAGGCATAATATAGTCTCAGCAAAGGACAGTGGATAAATACTATTCAATATCCCACAAACACAAAGCAACGAGCGGCATTCTCGTTTGTGAGAATGCCGCCCGAAACAGGTTTGGAAGGACTGAATGCCCTAGCTCATTTCTTACTTAAGAATAACCTTAGTAGTCACTCTAGAGCCGTCAATCATTTCCTTAACCACGATGTTCACGCCCTGGAATGGTGTGTTGCTCTCAAGGCCAGCAGCGTTGAAATAACGCACGCTCTTCACGCCCTGCTCAGCATTGATGTCATCAATACCTGTTATAGGATCCACTTCATCGGCATCAAGCACAAGAAGTTTGTAGTTCTGGAATGGATAGTTGTACTCCAATGGGTTGATTCCGCTTGGTTCAGTCCAAGGCTCCTTGATGTTAATCACACCGCGAATGTTCTTGTACTGATATCCGTCCTTGAAGTCAAAGTCAAAGAGGCTTGTGTCGATGGTAAGGCTTTGGCCTTGAACAGCTCCTGGAGCATAGGCACGCAGGGTGTTTTCGCTTGCCTTATAGTAACCCCTTTCAACGAGAATCACCTCGTCAACCTTTGGAGCGAATTCTTCGCTAAGCTTGTAGATCTTTGGCTCAACTTCTGGGCCATCACCTTCCTCTGGAGCTACAGTGAGCGTGAGATATGTGTTCAGGTTCTTCTCGCTGAACACACCACTCACGTAACCACCCTTCAATGCATCCATAAGGATTGCGTCATCAAAGAAGTTGCCACCCTTGATAGTAATCCAGTTGTCGTTGCCGTCACTGGTGAAGAACTGCTTGGTTCCCTGGTGACGATCAACCACTGCAAGGTCATTGATAACGGTGTAGTCAACACCTTCAACACCACTTGCGAGGATGTAGCTCAGCTGAGTACCACCAGTGATAGTGAGCTTCATGTTCTCGAGGTCAACAGTGAGAGTGTATTCACCAGCAGGAATCTGCATCGCATTGTCGGCGTTGTAGGCCATGTCCAGTGCCACGTTCATGGTAGGACCATTCACGAGGAAGTTACCGTTGCTCTGAGCAAGGAAGCGATAAGCATTGGCTGTATCCCAGTCGCTTGCTTCGGCACTTAGTTTGTGAGTGAAGGCGAAGAACCCATAACCGTTTTCCTTGTCGGTTGTAGTGACAGTAGCGGTATAGACCTTGCCGTCCTCGCTTGTCATTTTCACACCAGCATTTGGCGCGAATGGGATGTCATTGATATCGCCATAGACATAGACATCGGCACTACCCTGAACATTGACGGTGACCTCGCCAGTCTCAGGATTGAGAGTGATGGTAATGGTGTAAGTACCTGGCGTGAGGCCTGGAATCACATAATTCTCGGCGGGATAAGAGGTGTCGTAGCTATTGTCTCTAACGACCTTGAACTTCACGTCACCCTCAAGGAAGGTAGGTTCTGAAGTCCAAGTGTAAAGACCATCATCGCCCAGTGTCATCTCGCCATTCTCATTATTGGGGTCCCATGCACTATCGCCACCGAAGAGCTCAGCTGGCTCACCAACAACGGTGTAGGTGTGCTCAATAGCCTTGAAGGTAGCATTAATTGTGACATTAGCGGCAGGCATGCTGAACTTGCCGTTCTCAATAGCAACAGGATCGGAGCCCTCAACTGTATAAGTCAAGGTCTCGAGCTCATAGTCCTCGGCAGGACGGATAGTCAAGGTCACCTCGTCGCCATAGTGGGCGGTTGCTGGAGCCTCAACAGTACCGTTCTGAGTCTCGGCTACTGTAATGGTGTAGTCGATAGCCTTGAAGGTAGCATTGATTGTTACATTAGCGGCAGGCATGCTGAACTTGCCGTGCTCAATAGCAACAGGATCGGACCCCTCAACTGTCTAAGTCAAAGTCTCTAGCTCATAGCCAGTAGCGGGCTCAACTGTCACTACAACCTCGTCACCATAATTTGCGGTAGCGGGAGCTGTAACGGTACCATTCTGGGTCTCGGCCACAGTAATAGTGTAGCCAACAACCTTGAAGGTGGCATTGATTGTGACATTGGCGGCAGGCATGTTGAACTTGCCGTTCTCAATAGCCACAGGATCGGAACCCTCAACAGTATAAGTCAAGGTCTCGAGCTCATAACCTGTAGCAGGCGCAACGGTCACTGCAACCTCATCGCCATAGTGGGCTGTAGCGGGGGCGGTGATAGTACCATTCTGGGTTTCGGCTACAGTAATGGTGTAGTCGATAGCCTTGAATGTGGCATTGATTGTGACATTTGCGGCAGGCATGCTGAACTTGCCGTTCTCAATAGCCACAGGATCGGCGCCCTCAACGGTGTAAGTCAAGGTCTCGAGCTCATAGCCTGTAGCTGGCTCGACAGTCACTTCAACCTCATCACCATAATTTGCGGTAGCGGGAGCTGTGACGGTACCATTCTGAGTCTCAGCAACAGTAATGGTGTAGTCTATAGCCTTGAATGTGGCATTGATTGTGACATTGGCGGCAGGCATGTTGAACTTGCCGTTCTCAATAGCAACAGGCTCAGCGCCCTCAACGGTGTAAATCAAGGTCTCGAGCTCATAGCCTGTAGCGGGCTCAACAGTTACGGTCACCTCTGCACCATAATTTGCGGTAGCGGGAGCGGTGACAGTACCATTCTGGGTTTCGGCTACAGTAATGGTGTAGTCAATAGCCTTGAAGGTAGCATTGATTGTGACATTGGCGGCAGGCATGTTGAACTTGCCGTTCTCAATAGCCACAGGATCGGAGCCCTCAACGGTATAAGTCAAGGTCTCAAGCTCATAGCCAGTAGCGGGCGCAACTGTCACGGCCACTTCATCGCCATAGTTGGCAGTTGCAGGAGCTGTGACAGTACCATTCTGGGTTTCAGCAACTGTGATAGTGTAAATGCTCTTCTTGAAGGTAGCATTAATTGTGACATTTGCGGCAGGCATGTTGAACTTGCCGTTCTCAATAGCAACAGGCTCAGCGCCCTCAACGGTGTAAGTCAAGGTCTCGAGTTCATAGCCTGTAGCGGGCGCAACGGTAACTGTAACCTCGTCACCATAATTTGCAGTTGCGGGAGCTGTGACGGTACCATTCTGGGTCTCGGCTACAGTAATGGTGTAGTCGATAGCCTTGAAGGTAGCATTAATTGTGACATTAGCGGCAGGCATGTTGAACTTGCCGTTCTCAATAGCAACAGGCTCAGCGCCCTCAACAGTATAAGTCAAGGTCTCGAGCTCATAGCCAGTAGCGGGCTCAACTGTCACTACAACCTCATCACCATAATTTGCGGTTGCGGGAGCTGTGACAGTACCATTCTGGGTTTCGGCTACTGTAATGGTGTAGTCGATAGCCTTGAAGGTGGCGTGAACCTCAACATTGGCGGCTGGCATTGTGAACGTTGTTCCAGTGATGGTCACCTTCTCGTTGCCGTTCATGTAGTACAGTTCGTCAATCTCATAGCCTGTGGCGGGAGTGATAGTGAGAGTCACAATCTCACCCTCAGCGGCTTGAGATTTGTCGGCTGCCACAGTACCGTTATCACCAGAAACAACTGAGATGTCAAACAGCGGAATTCCCGTGAAAGTAGCGGTCACAAGCACGCTGTAGGGCGCTTCGGGCATCGTGAAGGTGTATTCTCGCGACGCATTCAAGTCAGCCGGATCTTCACCGCCAAGCTCAAGTTTCACACCCACATTTGGTGGAGTTACATCCATGAGCGATGGCGCCTGAGCCGATCCTGGGTCGATTATCAACTCAGCCTCCACATCATTTTTGGTGATCTTGTATCCCTCGGCGGGAGTGACTGTGAGAGTTACTGTCCCTCCAGGGGTTGGAGCTTCTGGGCTGAATGTGACCGTGCCGTTTGTCGTCGGCGCTATTATCACCGTCTGTGCTGCCCATGTGGCGGTGAAGCCACACAGTAGCATTGCCAGCAGTATTAATAATCGGTTTTTAATTCGCATAAACAATAATTTAAGAATCTAAATGTAGACAAATAGCTCATTCAAAACATTTAGTTTCAAGCATTTATTTACTATAGAAACTAATTATAATAAAGGTGGGTCCAGAATGAGTTCCACCGAACCCACCTTTAAAAAACCATGTTTACTTCACTAACTTGATAGTCTGAGTAGTGCCATCGGTGAAGGTCACTACAGCGATGTTGATGCCACGGAATGGCATGTCGCTGGTGAGACCACTCATGTTCACATACATTACATTAGCAACATTGCCCTCAGCCATCAGAGTCTCGATTGCGGTTGGAACATCGCCGTTATTGCCAATGCGGAGCATCATAGGAGCACCTTGAACTTGACCACCTGGCAGATAGCAACGGTGAGCAGCTACTGAACCAGCCTCACTGCGGATGAAGTTGTTGTTGTAGAGAACATAATCATTAGTGGAAACTGTTGATGTGCCAGTAACGCTACCCTCGAGCATAGTGGTGTAGGTGCTTGTTTCACCTGAGTACAGAGTAGTCATTAATTGGTCGACTGCCACCTCGCTATAAAGCAGAACGCCTACATTTGCTGGGATGTAGTCAATATCGTCAATTACAACGGCATTGTTTTGAACACCAGTCACAACATAAGCGGTAACGTTCTCAGGTACAACGAAGTTTTGAGAACCAATGTAGGTAGCCCACTTACGCTCGGCAGTGAATGCAACGCCCTCAAGCACAAATTGTGTTTGCTTAAAGCTTACAAGGATTGTAGCGTCAGTACGTGGCATCTCAAAGCGATAATATCCATCCTCTTCCTCATAGGTGTATGTCACCTCGTGAGTATCATCTATATCATCGGCAGAGACAAGACCCTCATAAACCTTGAAGCTGTCAATCTCATAGTTTTCGTCTGGAGTTACAGTTACATTGACAGGGCTGAACTCAGCGACCTCATCCATCGACTGGATAGATTCTCCATTTACCATAACTGAAACTGTACCACCGGTGGGAGCAGCATCAAATTTGAGTTTGTAATAGTCGAGGATTGTCTTGAATGTTACTACCACGGTAACTGGAGCTGCGGGCATAGCGAAGGTGTAAACGCCATTCTCGCCAGCAGTGAGCTCACCGCGTTGCTCAACACCATTAACAGTGTAAGTGTAATAAATCTCATCAACCTTATACTCTGTGGCAGGAGTTGTGGTCACAGTTACAGTCTCGCCCTCGTAGGCTTCTATCACGTTGGCTTGTGCGCTACCGTGGTCACCAGCATTAACAGTTACTGCATAGGCATCGGCACAGATGGCATGAACCTCAACATCCATTGCTGGCATTACGAAACTCAAATCGATATCGCCAGTCTCTGAAACAGTGATTGTATACTCGATGGGTGTTTCAACCATGTCCTGACCAGAACCAGTAACCTTGTTAACAATAACCTCTTTGAGCTTAGTGTCACTAGAGGGAACAATACGCATGGTTATGTTCGCGCCCTCGGGAGCGAAACCACTGTAATTTGTTTGGTCTAATACAGTACACTTAACTTCTTCAACAGCTCCATAGTGATACTCAACAACTGTCTCCTTGAATGTGGCAGTGACAGTAACATCAGCAGCTGGCATAGTGAACTTGTTGTCGGCAACTGGAACTTCCACAGTGTTCTCTCCATCAATATAGGTTAATGTGATTGCGTCAATCTCATAACCATCAGCAGGTGTAACTGTAAGTTCAACTTCATCGCCAGCCTTTGCCTTAGCAGGTGCTGCTACAGTACCATAATTTGGTGTGGTATTGTTTACAGTGATGTTGTATTCAAATGCACCTGTCACAACCAAAACGGCATTTGCATTTGCTGTTGCAGGAGTAAAGGTGAAAGTGAAAGTACCATCCTTGGGGAAGTACATGTTCTTGTAATTTCCGTTAGGGAACAAATCAATATCTTTACCAAGTGTCTGGACTGTAATCCAGTACAGATTGCTGTCATCAACGCCATACCAAGTTTCTACAGGATTAGGATCGTTCTCGCCATCCTGAACTTTCTTCACAATCTTGAACTCACTAAATGCATCCATATTTTGGTCAGCAAGAACATAATTTGCTCCATCTTGAGCCATCTTAATCCAGTTCTCGCTCGCCCAACTGTTAGAATTTTCAGGTGTTACGCCCCAAACTACCCAGTAGCTTACATCAAGTTTACGGAATGTTGCAGTAACGGTAACGTTGCCAGCAGGCATTGTAAACTGATTATTGTTAACCTCAACAGGTGTATTGTTTTCACCATAAGTAACAGTGAGGCTCTGAAGAACGCAGTCTTCGTCAGGCTCTACTATAAGTGTTACTGTCGAACCACAAGCTGCCGACTCTGGAGCGGTAACCTTACCATTCGTGCTTTCAGCAACAGTGATGTTGTAAGTTTTTGCATTGAAGGTAACATTAACTGTAACGTCACCAGCTGGCATGTTGAACTTGTTGTCGGTAACAGGAACTTCCTCAGTGTTATCTCCATTAACATAAGTTACTGAGATGTTGCCAACTTCATAGCCTTCATTAGGAGTGACAGTAAGCTCAACTTCATCGCCAGCCTTTGCCTTAGCAGGTGCTGTTACAGTACCATAATTTGGTGTGGTATTGTTTACAGTGATGTTGTAGTCAAATACGCCGTCCACAACCAAAACGGCATTGGTAGTTGCCGTTGCAGGAGTAAAGGTGAAAGAGAAAGTACCATCCTTGGGGATATACAGGTTCGCATAGCTTCCGTTAGGGAACAAATTAATATTTTTGCCAAGTAACTGGACTGTAATCCAATACAGATTGCTACCCTCAGCACCATACCAAGTATTGACAGGATTAGGATCGTTATCGCCGTCCTGAACTTTCTTCACAATCTTGAACTCACTGAAAGCAGCCATATTTTGGTTAGCAAGAACATAATTAGCTCCATCTTGTCCCATTGGAATCCAGTTCTCACTCGCCCAACTGTTAGAATTTTCAGGTGTTACGCCCCAAACTACCCAGTAGCTTACATCAAGTTTACGGAAGGTTGCAGTAACGACAACGTTCTTGTTAGGCATTGTGAAGGTATAAGTGTTACCTGTAACTTCTACAACCTGACCATCAACCTTGAGCTCTTGGAGCTCACAGTCCTCGTTTGCAGCGATGTTGAGAGTTATAGACTCTTCAAAAGTAGCTGTAGTCTTGTTCTCAACCAATTCTTTGCCTTGAACTGTCACACTACCATACTCGTTAGAAGTAACGGTAAGCTCATAATTAATCTTCTTGAATGTGGCATTAACATGAACGTCAGCATCACCCATAGTGAAGGTGTAAGTATTACCCGTTACATCCACAGTCGCGCCACCAACAGTGAGCTCTTCAAGTTCATAGCCTGTGTCAGGAGTGATAGTAAGTATAATCTCTTCTCCCTCTTCAGCAATTGATTTATTGGAAGTCACGCTACCATGTGCGGTCAGTGGGTCCACATCAATAATTACACTGTGAACGATGTTCTCCAAGAACTCAGCACTAACTTGTGCGCCATAAGGAGCTTCGGGCATTGCAAAGGTAAAGGTGTTGTTCTCACCAGCCTGAATGTCAGTAATGAACTGTCCTATACCAGGGCCGTCTTTCATGCCAGGAGCCTGAGCTGAGCCACCATTGATAGTCTTCTCAACTGTGATGTGGGTAACATCAGTGTAGTAGCCATTTTCTGGATTGGCAGTAATGGTAATAGTCTCACCAGGAATAGCCTCTGTGGGATTTACAGAAACACTACCATGGGTATCATTATTCTTCACTGTCACTGGAGCTTTTTCTCCAATCAGCATCTTTAAATTGGTTTCGTCGAAAAGAATAGTGTAAGTGCCAGCAACAGCGATATACAGGTCTTGTGTGTTCGCCTCTAAAGTGAATGCCGTACCTGTACCAATTTTATCGGCAGTTAACCAATAAGCATCATCTGCTGGTAATCCATAATAGACATCCTCTGGCGATACGATTTGGAATCTTTCACCTACAGAGAATGGCCTGGTAGCAGTCCACAATCCATCAGCACGCTGCGTCATTGGGGTTTGGTCACTCCAGTTATTGAAGGTGCCTTTAAGATAATAAGCAGCATTGGCTGACAGCGATGTCATTAGCATCAGCATCATCACTGAGAAGATGCCGAGCAGTCGGTTTGTCAGTTTTTTTACCATAGTTTAAAAATTTAGTTAATATATCAGTTAATTATAAATTTTCAATCTCTTTTTCCCACCCAGCTCCCCCTCTACAATTGAGGGGGATGCAGGGGGAGTATGAATATTTTTAATTAAATTTCTGCAATCAGCATTAAATAATGCGCAGCCCAATTATGCATTATGCATTGTGCATTGATTAAGCATTACTTAACCACTTTCTTGCCGTCGCTAGTGATAAAGATACCACGCTTGCCGTTAAGCGAAGTGCCAATGTAGCGGCCAGTCAAGTCATAGTAGCCAACAGCCTTGCCATTGCTGTCATAGCGCAAGTCATCAATACCAGTCACAGTGCCAGGCATTGCAATACGCAGAACAGGAGCGCCAGTTGGCTCACCAGGCTGACCAGGCTCCTCAAGTACAGATGCTGGCAAGTAGCAGCGGTGAGCACCTATTGTTGTGCCATCCTGAAGCAGAACGAATTGGTTGTTGTAAAGCACATAAGCAGGTTCATTCACAGCAGTTGCAGTCAAACAACCTTCAAGCATGTTTACTGCAGCATTTGTAGCTCCAGTTACAACTGTTGCTTTCACCTCTGCCATTTCGCCAGCACAATAGAGCAGAACGCCCTCTTCGCTGTTGACAACGTCCTTCTCTGCTATCTGTACCTTATCATCAGAAACACCAGTCACAACATATGCTATCACGCCTTCGGGCATTACAAGCATGTCATCGCCACACCAAGTCGCCCAATGACGACCATTTGTGAACGAAACACCTTCGAGAACAACAGGAGCCTGCTCGTACTCCAATGGCATAAACTGCGCACCATCAAACCAGCCAACAATGCCAATCACGTTATAGGCTTTGCCTTCAATTGGAGTAATCTCAGTAGTAAAGCGGTTATAAATTGCTATTTCTTCTTCGCCATCGACCAACTTGCCACTTTGGTAAGTGGCATTCTTGATAACAGCATAACGGTAAAGATATTCTTGATTCTCTTGTGATGCCTTAGCAATAGTCAGCTCTACGGGCTCAATAGTAGCTTGCTCGGTAGAGGGCTGCATACCTATGGGGTAAGCCATCTGAGGAGCGCCATGGTAAGAAGCCTTCTTTGCAAAGAAACCTGCAGGAATCTTGTCGCCCTTCTGATAAGTATGTTCATTTGTACTGTTACTGTCATAAATAAGAACACCCTTTGCATCATCTTGAGCATAGATGTATTTACCTGATTGAGCTATAGCAACAAGGTTTCCTGTAAATGCGAACTCATCAGTACCTGTATAGTTATAAAATGCTGTCAAGTTCTCAATTGATGGAATCTTCTCAAATACTTTGGTGGCGATTTGCGAAGCGACACCACCTTGTGAATAAGCTCTTGCCTTAACAGTCACAGCATCGCTGATATTGAATGGTCCCTGATAGAGAGTAGAGGCTGTTGTTGGATCATTTCCATCTGTTGTATAGTAGATAGCGGCACCCTCGGTCTCGCAAGTGATAGTTACCTGAGTAGAGCCAACGAAGGGTGACTCGCCATCAATCACTGGAAGTTTTGGGGTGTTCTCATTGATTTTGGTGATGGTTACAGTCATATCATCAATTTGAGTGTTACCAGCTATTGATATAACTAATATATGAGTCTCTCCAATCCAGCCTGTACTAGAAAGAACACCATTATCAGCGCTATTACCATCATTCCACTTACCTTGAGAAATATCAATACCCGTCAAGTTATACCCCTCCGGGGCAGTAATAGTGATAGTTCCAGAATAGACTCTTAATCTTGGAGTAGTATTATATATTCTATTAGCTGTTGAACTTGTTGTCTTAGCGCTGATTGTCACAGATATGCCATCAACTGTAGCTGTAATAGGATCTTCAATGTCATATGGAAGTGATGTCAAATTGAGGTTAGGGAACAACTCAGCATATTTATTATCGAAATCAAACATTGCAGAGTTTGTCTCTACCTTGCGAGTGATGACAAACTTACTCTTGTCGTTTGCCACATTAATCACAAAGTTGCCACCTGTTGCCATCTTGAAGTTACCGCCATTGTCAAGTGTGATATCAGAACCTAAATTGGCTTCTGAAATGGTATTGCCTCCGCCATACCAAGTTCCCCACTCATCCATAAACTTGAACTCATCATCGACTTCAAGTGCCATTTCAATATTCCAACCATTATTGGTTGCTTCCAGTTCAGCTTTTGTTGCCCAATCATCATCTGAGAAAGATCCACGCATAAATAATTGTGGTTCCTTACTAACCGAAAGTTTTTGGTCGGCACTTACGGTAAAGGTGCAGATGCCGCCAGCCTCCATCTTGAAGTTCGCACCATCAACAAGTTGAATGTTGGTGCATACGTCTTTACTGATACCAAAATAGTCACTTGCCGAACCACCAAGCCATGTCACGTCATCACCATCAACTTTGAGAATCTTGAAGAGAACGTCATCGGGCATGGTCTTCTTGGTAAGCTTCCATGATCCATCAGCAAGGGCTGTGAATTTGTAATTTTCATCCTTCTGAGCCCACTCATTGAACGAGCCAAGGAGATAATAATCTGGGCCTGTGGTAACAACAGGAGTATAACTGATTGGCAAGAATTGAGGATTGTTTTGGTAATAACCACAAACACCAACTATATCGTACACAACATCATTATCTGGAGTCCCACTCATGAATGTGGTGTAATAAGCAATTGTCTCACCACTTGCTGTGATGGTCTTGGCGCTAGTATTAAATGTTGCGTTCTTGATTATAGCATAACGACCAAAGTTGGCAAGATTGACCCCATTGGGAGTAATCTCCACTGGAGTCACCTCAACGTTCTGGGTTGAAGCTGTGAATCCAGCAGGATTAGTCATCTCAGGAGCACCCTCTTTTGTAGCTCTTGTTCCAGTGAAGCCTCCAGGAATCTTGTCACCACGTTCATATGTTTGACCAATGCTGCCGTAAATCAACATACCTTTCTCTCCATCTTGTACATAAAGCTGATTTCCATTTTTTGCTAATGCCACAAGATTGTCAGCTGTATATTTGAAATTGTCACCTACCGCAAGTGCATTAAACTGTGCCACACTTGTAATCAAAGGTTTCGCTGTAAAAGTAGCAGTTGCAACGCTACTGCTTGTTTCATCAACTACAGCAATTGCTTTAACGGTAGTGGTCTCTGTAATAGTGAAAGGTGCAGTGTACTTCGTGCTTGCAGTAGTTGGTGTTGATTCATCGGTAGTATAATAAATAGATGCTCCATCTTGAGCAGTGATAGTAATTTGAGTAGATTCCTCAAAGTTATCAGTTCCACTGATTATAGGAGCAGTCACAACAACGCCTGACTCAACCAGTCGATATAATTGAATATCTGTTTGGGAAGATGTATAACAAGCAAATCTAGGACTTCCAGAATTATATTTAATAACTCGAGTATTTTCTGTTTTATTCTTAATAAATACATTATTACCAGTAAACTCAATCTTCCATTCAATGTTTCCTTCCTCATCATCGACATCAACTTTATCCAAAGAATTACCAGATGCCCATGACAGGAATTTTCCATCTGGCGTTTCAAATGTCCAAGCATCTGCTGAGCCTCCTAATGTCACGGGAACTACTTGCTCATTGGTAATTGATGCCACGCCAGCACTAAGGCTGCTTAGGCTAATGCTTACTCCATAGGTTCCAACTGTTCCAACTGCACCCATACCAGCAGTTTTGGATTCACAGACAAGCAAGAACTGTTTACCAACGTCATCTGCTGAGAGTTGTGTCACACGACTATAATTAGTTGCTTCAACTTCCTTAATAGTATAAGAGGCTGTTGAAACCTCCCCAAATGCATATTTCCCATTACCAGAATTAAATGCAGCAGCTTTGATGGTAGTTGCTTCAGTAATAGAAATAGGTCCATTATAAGTATTACTTGTACTTGTAGGATCATTACCGTCAAGTGTATACTTTATACCATCAGCCTCACCATTGAGACTTAAAGCAACGGTTGTTCCATAGTCTACTTCTCCTCCAGCAGGATTAAAACTAACAGTAGCTGTTGGGCTTTCTGGATCAGGTTCAGAACCTTCCTCTTCATATGTTATAGAGATTTTTGTAATTCTGACCTGACCATTCGTAGCTGTTCCTGAATTAATTACTTCAAATGTGACTGATGTTCCGTTTAACGTAATTTCAGTCCCTGTATCTGCTCCCCCAGATAACAATCCACCGTTATTTTTATTATAAGTAAAAGTAGCTTTTTTAAGGATATATCCATCTTTTGCAGTAACAATCACATTACCATTTTGATTTTGGTACAAACGCCAATCGTTCCCGTTGCTCCAATATGACCCACAATTTGGAGTGCCAGTAGTCGAAATGGAAATATTGGCATCAAGAGCAAATGACGTGTAAAGACCACCAATGTCATTGCCTGAAGAAGCTATCCATGAGTTCTCTGCAGCAATTGTTGTCATTGTTTTTTCCACAGTCACTTCTGCTGCCCATCCGACGCCTATAGCGAGGATGGACATCATTAAAAATGTCATTAATTTCTTCATAAACAAAGAGTTTTAAAAAGTTAGTAGTATGAGTTTTTTTAATGTTTAGTAGTCGTAATAAAGTGTCGCAAAATTAAAAATAATTATTTTAATTATCAATAATAATGTGTATTTTTTTTTCTCTTGTTGATAAGTTTTCAACAACCTACCATTTTTGTCCAAAGAATAAGGGGGTGTTTTTTTGATTAATTTTTCTTATTAGGCGGCGTCTCGGCATAAAAAATAAAAAACTTCGATTATTATTTTGTTCTGCTCTCAACTTGCACTAATGTTAAATAAATTAGGCTGCACCTCGGCAAAACTCAAATAAATTTGGTTATTCACTCGGTTTGCACTAATTTTGCACAATTAAATCTTCATTTATGGCAAACAAGAATCAAGTTATACACTGGTTGAAATGGGCGGCGTGGGTTGCAATCGTGGCTGTGATTGTCTATTTCCTGAACAAGAACGACAATAGTCAAGAGCAGACCATCGAAACTGAGCAATCAGAAACTTTTGCAACCACTGAGCAAAATCCTGCAAACCAAGACAATAACAATCAAACCACCTCACAAAGCACAAATCTTGAGAGTGTGTTGATGCCGCGTGGGTTGAGCAACACCGTGGTGAAATACAAGGGCTATACCGCCCACTTCAACAAGAACCTGCACATCCCCAACTGCGTCGTTTATGAGATCACCGCCAACGAGGCCAGAGGTCGGCGTGAGCGTGAAGGCGATTTTGAACGCGACAAAAATGTGACAGGATGCCCCAACTGGTGGGACTACCGCGACTCGGGTTACGACCGCGGACACATGGCACCTGCCGGTGACATGAAATGGGACGAACAAGCCATGAACGAGACGTTCTATCTCACCAACATCTGCCCGCAAGATGATGAGCTGAATGCCGGATTGTGGAACGACCTAGAAGTAAAGGTGCGCGAGTGGGCAAAGCGCGATAAGTCGCTGATTGTCATCACTGGACCTATCGTTGACAATAACCCCAAGACCATTGGTCAAGACATGGATATCGCGGTGCCTGAGGCATTTTTCAAAGTGGTGCTGGCAACAAAAACGCAGCCCATGAAAGCCATCGCCTTCATCTGCCCCAACCGCGCCTGCGGTGGCTCGCTAAATAAATATGCTGTGAGTATCGACGAGGTCGAGAAGCGCACCGGCATGAACTTCTTCAACGCCCTCCCCGATGACATGGAAGACAAACTGGAATCGACCTGCAACCCCAACCAATGGATGAACCGATAACTTGGCATTGTTTTTGCTATCGACATGATTGATTAACTAAAAAATGATGTCTTTATGAAGATGAGTTTTTGCAAAACATTATGCGTTATAGTCGCCATTGCTGTGGTGGCAGGCGCTTCCATTGATGTCAACGCCAGGCGCAAAAAGCACAACAACAAGAACGAGACTCGCATCGAAAGGGTGGAGAGAGTAAATAGGGTTGACAACACGTCAAGCAACATAAAAACCCTCACCGACGTGAGAATCAATTCAAAATATCGCAACACCACAAAGCGCTACGAAGCCATGACGGTGAATTTCAACACAGCTTACCGGGTGCCAAACTGTGTGAGTTACGTGCTTACCTCCGAAATGGTGAAGGTGACCGACGGACCAAATGCCGAGATGCGTCGCAACTACAAGTTCAACCGCGACGCGTCGGTGACAGGGTGCCCTGAGTGGTGGGAATACAAAGGCAGCAGTTACGATCGCGGACACATGGCGCCCGCCAACGATATGCGCTGGAGCCGCCAGTCGATGACCGACTGCTTCTTGATGACGAATATATGCCCTCAAGACCACAACCTCAACGGCGGCAGTTGGAACAAACTTGAACTGAAAGTTCACGCATGGGCAAAGAGCAACGGCACCATCATTGTTGCCACTGGACCCATCTTCAACGGCTCGAGCAAACGCATTGGCAAAGACAACAATATAGTGGTTCCCAGCGGATTCTTCAAGGTGGTGCTTGACCCTAACCGCAACCGCGCCATCGGCTTCATCTACGACAACTTCGAGGGCGGAGGCGGAGTGAAACGCCATGCATGCTCGGTCGATGACGTGGAACGCGTAACAGGCCACGACTTCTTCAGCGCCCTCCCCGACAACGTGGAGCGCGCCATAGAAAGCACCTACAACTTCGAGCAATGGAACTGAAATTAATGCACAATGCATAATGGTGCGGACGAGGCACCTCGTCCCTACTTAAAACTTAACACTTTACACTTAAACAATGGACACAATCTGCGCAGTATCCACTCCCCATGGCATGGGAGGAATAGCAGTGATAAGAGTGAGCGGCGACGATGCCCTCAGCATAGTGCAGCAACGGTGGCAAGGAAAGCCCATCGCTGAGATGGCAAGCCACACGGCACACCTTGGGCACATACTTGACTCGCAAGGCGAAATCCTCGACGAGGCGGTGCTCACGCTCTTTCGCGCTCCCAACTCGTTCACGGGCGAGGATGTGGTGGAAATTTCTTGCCACGGTTCGATGTGGATTCAGCAGCAGATTGTAAGCACTCTCATCGATGCTGGATGCCGTGCTGCAACGGGAGGCGAATTCACACAACGAGCCTTTGCCAACGGCAAAATGGACCTCTCGCAGGCCGAGGCGATTGCCGACGTGATAGCCTCGCAGTCGCGCGCATCTCACCATGTGGCAATGAATCAGATGAGAGGCGCCTTCAGCCGCAAACTCAGCACTCTGCGTTCGCAACTGCTGCAGTTTGTGTCGCTTATAGAACTCGAGCTTGATTTCAGCGAAGAAGATGTCACCTTTGCCGACCGTGAGCGACTCACCTCGTTGGCTACCAATATTAAGAACGTAATCGACTCATTAGCACAGTCCTATCAGGCAGGAAATGCCATCAAGAACGGCTTGCCAGTGGCTATTGTGGGTCCTACAAATGCCGGTAAATCTACCCTGCTCAACACCCTACTTGGCGACGACCGTGCCCTCGTGAGCGACATCAAGGGCACCACACGCGACGTGATTGAAGATACTATGGTGATGGGCGGCACTCTGCTGCGATTTATCGACACAGCAGGCATCCGCGAGTCGCAAGATGTGATTGAGAGCATGGGTATCGAGCGCTCATTCAAGAAGATGGACGAGGCGCGCATCGTGCTTTGGGTAGTTGACGCCACAGCACCCATTGCCGAGGTCGAGGAGTTCAATAAGCAAATCTCTGAGCACTGCCAAGACAAGGCAGTGATTGCCGTTATCAATAAGGTAGATACAGCAAGCGCCGAAGATATCGTCAAGAAACTAAATGGATTAGGAATCAAGACAATCGAAATATCGGCAAAACAAGGTACTGGCGTAGAGCAACTCAAAGAAGAAATTATAGAGACTGCCGCCCTAC
Source organism: Muribaculaceae bacterium (assembly GCA_017964485.1). GTDB lineage: Bacteria > Bacteroidota > Bacteroidia > Bacteroidales > Muribaculaceae > Sodaliphilus. Next base: position 27,905 of record JAGCRW010000061.1, read on the forward strand.
CTCAAGTTACCGACGAAAACGCCGTGATAGTCACCAACGCGCGTCACTACCACGCACTTGTGCGAGCCAGCGAAGCCCTCGACCGCACCCTTCAAGGACTTAACAGCAACCTTAGCGGCGACCTCCTAAGCCAAGATATCCGCGAATGCATGCATTACCTCGGAGAAATCACCGGCGAAATCTCAACCCACGAAATTTTAGGAGAAATTTTCAGCCACTTCTGCATCGGAAAATAATACTTCATTTCACAGTTTAAATATGCTAACAAGCCTCTGGAGACATATCGTTTATCCCCCTAAATCGGTCAGTGACACTAAACTGAGCGAGGCATTTGCCGGCAAGTGGGTGGTTGTTACTGGAGCCACGTCGGGGATTGGAGAGGCATTGACGCATAGGCTGATAGGCGCGAAAGCCAATTTGTTTCTCATTGCCCGCAATGAGGAGAAATTGAAACTATTATGTGACAAGGCTAGAGAGAATGGCTGCGAGGCGCGTTATAAGGCAATTGACCTTAGGCAGCGTGAGAAACTGAATGCTTGGTGCAAAACGCTGGAAGAGGAACTGCCTAGGGTGTCTTTCCTTTTCTGTAATGCTGGCAAATCGATTAAGCGCAGCATCAGTTCTTCCCTCGACAGGATGCACGACTTTGACCGCACTATGGACCTGAATTACAGGTCAGTAGTGGCATTATCGCTGGCTTTGATGCCGTCGCTGCGCGAGGCTGATGGCAGGATTATCTATACATCCTCGGTTAGCAGCCGTTATCCATTTGCCCCTGGCTGGTCGGCTTATCATGCTTCGAAATGCGCCGCCAACGCCTGGTGCCGCACCGCTCGCAGAGAGCATAAGAAACTCGGAGTGAAAGTTCAAGTGGCATATATGCCGCTAGTTCACACCCCCATGTCGGACGTAAACGAGACGTATAAAAACCTGCCAGCTTATTCTGCCGACGAAGGGGCGTGCATCTTGCTTAAGTTGGCGATGAGTAAGAAATTCCGTTACAAACCTTGGTGGGCAATTTAGAGCAATGAACAGGACAGTATTCTCGAAACTGATTAAACTTCATATCATCACTCCAGGAGGCCTATACACGCTGCTTGGGAGTTTCATAAGAGACGGCATCTCACTGATGGCGTTGATGCGGTTTTCGGCAAAATACTATCCTGATCGATGCGCGTTAGTTGCAGATGACCAACGTCTTACCTACAAAGAGATTTACGACCATTCCCAGCGTCTTGCTAGGTTGCTCTATAATGACTATGAGCTTAAAATTGGAATGTGTGTTGGGCTGCTGTGCCGCAATCACATTATAATGGCGTTGTTGCTTCCAGCATTGTCACGCCTTGGAGTGAGAGTGAAACTTCTGAATACCGACATTGCTCCAATCAAATTGAGAGAACAGGTAGAGAGGAACAAAATCAACCTGCTTATCTATGACTCTGAATTGAAAGAGCAACGAGTCCCAGCTGACCTGCCTTGCAAGATGCGAGAGAGCGAAGATTTATTCCTAGAAATCATCGAGAACACTCAAGACATCAACGTGAAACTGCCACGCATCAAGCGAGGCGGTGATATTTCGGTATTCACCGGCGGTTCATGCGGAAGGAGCAAAGAAGCACCTAGGAGAATGTCTGTCGGCCAATTCTTGCCTCCATTCTATGCCTTGCTCGATCAGCTGCATCTAGATGAATATAACAGCGTATTTCTCTCACTTCCAGTATATCACGGCTTTGGACTCGCCACGCTTATAATGTCTTTCGTTATGGGCAAGAAGGTGTGCCTGATGAGTCATTTTGACGCCGACAAAGCCATAAAAATCATTGCAAATGAAAAGATAGAAGTCGTGCCAGTAGTGCCAGCCATGCTCGCAAGATTTTGGCAAAACGGCGAGGCACCAACCTTGATGAAGACGGTGAAGTGCATAATCAGTGGCGGTGACCGCCTTGACAAAAAATGGGCAAATGCCACTCGTGAGCATCTGGGAAATGTGCTTTACAACCTCTTTGGCACCTCAGAGGCAGGATTTTTCATGATTGCCTCGCCCGATGACTTAGCGAGAAATGAGGAAGTACCCATTGGCAAACCTATTCGCGGCGTGAAATGCAAGGTGGAGAATATTGACAGTCATGGCATTGGCTCATTATGGGTGCGCTCTGGATGGGCTATGATAAGTCTGAAAAACAAATGGCAAGACACAGGCGACTTGGTGTATCGCAATTCTGAAGGCTGCTACTTCTACCGCGGCCGGAGCGACAACATGGTGGTGTGCGGCGGCGAGAATGTATTTCCCGAAAATGTGGAGAAAGCAATAAACGCTCACGACGAAGTGGTGACATCAATTGTATTCCCCGCCACCGACCTACAATTCGGAACCGTGCTGAACGCAAAAGTAGAACTCACCCCTGATTCAACTCTTACCGCAAACACCCTCAAAGCATGGCTGCACACTCGTCTCACCCGCGCCGAGATGCCACATGATATTACCATCAACACTATCAGCACCTTAGACTCAGGAAAAATCGCCCGAAATCAGTCTCACTAAATAATCGCCTGGATTTTCACATGAACGAAGTCGCCGTCATGTTTGTTGAGAGTTTTGCGTATTGACTTCAACACTCCGATAATATAACAGACATTGCCATCTTCATCTTTAACACCCATGTTAACGATACTTCCTTCGTAAGGTATGCCATCATATTCAGCATGGACCTTTACACGTCCTTTACCGAACTCTTTCCTTATGTCCCAAGGAAAGATCACATAAGCGCCACCATTGTCTTTCATCTCATGAATGACAGCATCAAATTCATATAGTTCTAACATATTGATGTTATTTGTTCAGTTTTTTAGTCTAAATGTGGAAACTAGCCATTAACCTGAGAATTCCAAAGGAAAAGCCCTTCACTAGTGGCAATATCACGAGCAAGTTCTAGCAGTTCTTCTCTAGGATTATATAGGGTCATGTTGATGTCATCACGGTTAAGGGTAATCATGGCATCGGCATCATTGATGATTATGCACAATGACTCATTCTCAGCCACCCAACTTGATAGCAAATCGGGCGATGGGTTGGCGCTCCACTCATCAATGGCGCAACGGCACACATCAAAGTCGTAGTAGCAGTTGAGTTTCAGCAGCACATTGGCGAACTTCTGCAACAATATTCCGTGCTGAGAATCTTCAAGCAGATGCTTCTCGATGTTGAAAAATTGCCCTTTACTGTCAGCAGGCACCTGCTTGGGCAAGAAATCTATTACCCAATAAGGCTTTGCTAGATAATCCTCTATTAATCTATTGTTCTTCATCACTTTTAGTCTTTCGGCATAGCGTTCCAGAAGGAGCGGAGCTCAGCTATTATGTCATCATAGTCTTTCATTGTGAAGGTGCCGTCGCCCATAATCATAATGGTGTAATCAATTCCTTTGAATGAGCGCCCTACGCCTGTGTCGCGAAAGCCGTTATGCAAATAAAAGTCATGGCGACGACGGCGAACCGATTGGTTCTCGCACATCTGCTCGGGAGATTCCATATCGAGGATATTGGTGCTGTCCTTATACTTTTCTATCAGTTGTGAGAGAATTATCTGCCCCACTCCCCTGCCCCGCATCTGCTCGGGCACGGCAAAATACCAGAACCAATTGAACGACCGCCGTGGATAGACGATGGTAAAGCCCATCAACCGCTCATCATCGTAATAGGCTGTAAAATCGAGCGGCATCACATCCACCAAGCGCATAAGGTCTCTCCAAGGAATCTGTTCTTCCTCGGGAAATGCAGTCTCATAGAGCCGCCGCAACGCCTCATTGGCATTGGTGCTTGATATCCGCCTCTCGGTCACTGCTTCACTGCATTGGGTGTCCAGGCATTGAAGAAGCGAAGCACTTTTTCCTTGTTGTAGCCTTTGCCTTCCTCGAGGAAACTGGAGTCTTGGATGTGAAGCACATTGCCATTCTCGCCGAGTACCACGAAGACTGGATAGCCAAACCTTCCAGGATTGCCCAAACGCTTGAGCATGGCTTTGTCGCGCGCCTCGTCGCTTGAACTGCGTGGGTTGTAGTTGACATGGATATACACGAAATTGTCGTCAACAACCTTTGCAATCTCCTCATCGGTAGTGATGAAGTCGGCAAATCGCAGGCACCAGGGGCACCAGTTGCCGCCCACCTGGCAAATCACGAACTTGCCTTGCATGCTAGCTTGTACTAGCGCGTTGCTGATTTGCTCCAAAGGGTTGATGCTCTCGTCATAGACTTTCTTCAGTTGCGCTTGGGCAGTATTGCCCAATGAAATGAATGCCAACAAGATGGCAATGGATAATATTCGTTTCATTAGTATTTTGTGAAATTATATTTGTTTCTTAACTCAGTTTTCTTCTCTTCGCTTTGGCTAGTGAAGTAGCCTTTCCACCCAGGGCAAAAGTTTATGTGCCAGCGCCAGAAGCGGCCAAGCAACGAGTTGGGATTCTTGTCGTATTTTCCCCTGAATTTGCAATTCTCGCAAGGTTGTGCCATAAAAATGATAATTAAATGAACGTGTAAAAGTACATCCTTTTTCTGAAATCGCCAAAATGATGCAATGTTTTTTGCCGTTATGCAATGATTTTGTAATTTTGTGGCTCAATATTCAGTTTAAATGGCAATAATTGAGATTACATCGCTAGACCATGAGGGTGTGCAGGTGTTTGGCACTCTCACCGAGGCGCAGCTGCGCAACCGCTTAGAGCCAGAGAAAGGCATTTTTATTGCTGAGAGCCCTAAAGTGATTGATGTAGCGCTAAATGCTGGCTATCAGCCTTTGGCGCTAATGTGCGAGCGCAAGCACATCGAGGGCGACGCGGCTAGCATCATTGCTCGTTGCGGAGATATACCTGTCTATACTGGCGAGCGCGAATTGCTGTCGCAACTGACGGGATATGTCCTCACTCGCGGCGTGCTATGCGCTATGCGTCGGCCCTTGCCACCAAGCGTGGAACAGGTGTGCCGTGATGCCCACCGGGTGGTTGTGATTGACGGGGTGACCGACACGACCAACATTGGAGCCATTTTCCGCTCAGCAGCGGCACTAGGCATTGATGCTGTGCTGCTCACTCCCACCAGCTGTGACCCACTGAACCGCCGTGCCGTGCGCGTGTAAATGGGCTCGGTATTTCTCGTGCCATGGACATGGCTCGAGACTCCTATCCAAAGTCTCAATTCTCTCGGCTTCAAGACCGTGGCGATGGCATTGACCGACAAATCCATTCCTCTCGATCATCCTGTTCTTGCCACCGAACCTCGCCTTGCGATAGTGATGGGAACCGAAGGCGACGGTCTGCCCCAGGAAACCATAGAGCAGACCGATTATGTGGTGCGCATACCGATGAGTCACAACGTTGACTCTCTCAACGTCGCCGCAGCTTCGGCAGTGGCCTTCTGGCAACTTAGAATGCACGATGCATAAACTTACCTCTCAACTGCTATCCTATCACTGTGATCGTGCTACTAGATGTGTTGCCTTCTTGGTTTACCTGAATCTGCACAGGAATTTTCTCTTTCAGTTCCTCGATGTGGCTGATGATGCCCACCTGGCGCCCAGTCTTTTCGTAGAGAGCGTGCAGCGTTTCAATAGATTTATGTAATGGCTCGCCACTCAGCGTTCCAAAACCCTCGTCAATAAACAGCATCTCCACTCTCAGCTGCTGCGCTATGTCGCTCAACGCAAGCGCCAGTGCCAGCGAAACCAAGAAACTCTCGCCACCCGATATTGTGCTGGCTGGTCTTCTCGCATAACCTTCATAGGCATCCTCCACAAGGATAAAGAATGTTCCTCTTTCCACAGTGAGCCGATATCGATTAGTAAGTGACTTCAAGAAGACGTTGGCCGAATGGATAAGGTTTTCAAGGATGTAACTCAGTGCGATATTTCGGAACCTTTTACCCTTATTGTCGCCAAGATATTTGTTAAGTTTGCCCCATTTATCGTAAATCTCTTTCTTTTTGTTGCATTCTTCTATGAGCAAGCCCTTTTCTTGCTTTTGCCGCTCATCATTTTCGAGTTTCTCCTTAATGCCGCCAATTTCTTCTCCAAGCCTTTTTACTTCACTCTCCACTTCCAAGTTCTTGTCAGAGAGCGAGTCGCTGGTATCATCTTCGGCAAACTCAGGCCTTTGTTCATTGTGAATCTTGAACCTGTTTTCGCAGTCGTCGACTGACCTTTGCGATTGCAGAACATTGTCACTGATTTTTTTCAGAGACTGGTTTATTTCTTCAATCTCGTGCTGACTGTGCTGCGATAGAGCAATCAACGCCTCAACGTTGAGCGTTGGATTATTCTTAAACCAATCCTCAAGTTGAGTGGCCATCTCACTCTCATCTTTTTGAGACTTAACGATTTGTGCCTGAAGACTAGCAATCTTGGTGTTCAGGTCATTGGCCACCTTTATCAACTGTTTCACTTCTTGCCTGCTGTTAACGCTAATGTCACGCCACTTGGGCATAGACTTCACAATAGTGTTGACAGAGTCAACGGCGTTATTATATTCGCTTGAAGCAGTTTTGATAGCGATGGCCTGCTGTTGCTCTTTCTCAACATGCTGCTTGAACAAATCTGCCGCCTTTTTCAATTCAGCAGCAAACTGACGTGGCGCAGTCTTCCAATCTGTAGTCCAGTTACTTGGTTTGACAAACTTCTCCACATCATTTTGATGGTTGCCCAACTCGCCTTCCTTTGTCTTTATTATTCTCTCGCTTGACTGAATCTCAGCTTTGCACTTGCCGATTTTTTCTTTGATGTCATTAAGCTTATTGTTTAGACTTGTAAATTCTTGCTGCTGTTCTAAAACGGTTCTGTTTTGGTCATTGCGTGCGCGCTCTTTGGCCTCACCAACAGCGATTTGTCGCTCAACCGTCTCAATTTTTTCGTTTGTCTGGTTTTGCAACGTCTCAAGTTGCTGCTTTGTGTTGTCGTCAATAGTGTTGACGCCGCATTTCTTGCAAGCATCAAGAGTCTTTTCGCTCTCACTCCCAAGCAGAGTCTTGGCTTTTTTAAGTTCCTTGTTCTTCTCGTCAAGTTGTTTCTGCTGTGCAACTATATCGGCCTTTGTTGCATTATATTTGTCCTTTTTCTTTTCAAGCAGATCCTCTAATTTCTTCAGTTCCTTCTCGGCTTGAGCGAAAATGTTGTCGAGTTCATCCTCGTGTGGAAGCTCATTGTTGATCTTTTGCTGACAAACGGGACACACTTCGCCCAATTTCAGTTTTGAGCGCATGTTCTTTGCCCACTTGTCAACGCTCTCACGAAGCTTATCGCACATTTCTTTCTCTGCATCACGTTTCAGTTGGATTTCGTTCTTCTCTTTTTCAAGCTGTTTCAGTTTTTCTTCAAGTTCGCCAATAGTCGTTTTGATTGACGAGATAGCATCCTCAGCGGTTGTGACGCCATCATTTGCTTTTTTCAGCGACTCAATCATCAACAAAGCGGTGACGATGTTAGTGTTGATTTTGCCGAGTTCATCTTTTGAAGCACGAAGTTCAGGAAGTTTCATCTCGGCAAGCTCTTGCTCAAACTTGTCGAGTAATTTTTTGCATTCATCCACTTTTTCTTTTTTGGCAGCGACCTCAGTATTTGCGTCTTCAAGCTTTTTGTTAAGTTCTTCATTGAGCAAACGGTTTGCCTCGTCGATAGCTTTACGCTCTTTATTGATGCTCTCATGGCATTCAGCAATCGCAGTTAGATGAGCGCTGATGGTCTGTTCGTTGGAATAGACATCTTTCTTGCTGTCGTGCTCTTCGAGGAACTGCTGCGTTATTCTCAACTGCTCCTTCTTCTCCTCAATATCTTTTTCGAGCCACAACAGTCCAGCTTTTGTCCTTTTAAACTCTGGCAAGAGATCGTCAAGACTGCTTCTGAGTTTATTTATTTCATTAGATGCTTTATTCTTGCTGCTTAACCAGTTACGTGGTTCGATGGTAGCATTCCACTCATTAACGAGTGACTGCTTTTTCTTTAACTCCTCGCTTTCCAACTGGCGCTTTGCTTCAGTCAGCGCAGAATTAAGTTTTTCAAGTTCCTCTTTCAGCAACTTGTCGCTACTGAGCCATTGAAGTTTTCGACCAATTTCACCCTGCAGTTGGTTCTTAATGCCATATTCGGCATCTAATTGCTCCTTTTTGGCTTTCATCTGCTCAATTTCCTCATCTGTGAGAACTTTAATGTCTGCCAGACGCTGATTGAGCGCTTCCCAGTCGCGTTTCTTCTGACTGTAAATCTCAAAGATTTTGAGACCTAATTTGGTATATGTGTCAACGCCAGTTATCTTTTCAAGGATTGAGCTCTTGTCTTCTTCCTTACTATTAAGGAATTTCGTGAACTCACCTTGCGCCAGCATTGTGGTGCGGCAAAATTGCGTGAAGTCGAGACCAATGGCTTGATTGATTTCTGGTATAATCTGTTCTGATTTGTTGAGCGTGATGTTCTCACCAATAATTTCCAGCGTCTTTTTATCTTTTTGAAGATTGCCTGTGCGTGCTCTTGCCACACTCCATGTGGCTTTGTAACGCTTTCTGTTGCCGCCTTCAAAAGTGAGCTCTACGCTTGCCTCTTTTGTGCCGCGGCGCATAATCAGTCTTGGATCATTGATTTTTGTCTCAAGGGTATTTAGGACTGCGGTTTCCTTATCTTGTTTTTTTACTAATTGAGTGGCCTCCATGCGTGGAGTGTTGCCATATAGCGCCAAGCATATCGCATCGAGAATCGTTGACTTACCGGCACCTGTCTTGCCTGATATCAGAAACACCTTGGCCGAAGCAAGTGGTTCTTGCTCGAAGTCGATTGTTGCGTCTTTGATTGATGCGATGTTATGTATCTTAAGATTCAGCAGTTTCATAATATTATCATTTATTGTCGTCTTGGTTAATTGCCTCTAGTGCCTCATTAAACATGGCCTCCATGTCTTCATCAAATTCGACATGTAAATTAGTAATGTAGCGTCGCGCTATCTCAATTGGAGCAATCTCCTGCAATTCCTGTACGGTAAGTGCCTCGCCTTGTTTGCGCTCGCGCTCTGGACGCAGAGTGTTGATATGGCAAAACAGGCACTCTTTATTTGACGTTATGGCATGAGCCTCTTCGTTGGCGCCAGCAGGCAGGAAGTCTTTGACCTCAACATTGAGTCTGATGTATGCAGGCTTGTCATTCGGGAAGTCTTTGAGCAACTGTTTCGCTTCTTCCCACGTGGTGGCGTCCTCAGGAGGCAACGACACGAGTGGACGTGGGTTGACAATGGATTTTTCTGTTACTCTAGGCGTTGCGCCACGGCTGTCAATCTCCACCAATGAGACGCTGTGGTCGTATTCTTCATCAAAGCTCACTGCCATAGGAGTGCCGCTGTATCGCATGCGGTGCTCTGTGTTGTGGATGAACTGCGCTTTATGGATGTGCCCAAGCGCCAAGTAATCATAGCCGTCACCAAAATAGTCATGTGCCACAGCATCCACACCTCCTATTGTTTTCTGACCAGTCATGTCATGACCAGTGAAGTTACATCCCTCAACTGTTGTGTGCGCCATCATCACTACTGGCAGGTCATCGGTGTTTCTCTCGCCAACTATTGCGAGCAGATCCTGAAAGAAACCATCGGGGATATTACGCTCATAGGCATAAGGCACCGCAACCACCCAGCCCTTGCCGGGCACCTCAATAATGTGGTTGTCTGGGTTTTCCCTGCTGATATTACCAATGACATACACATTGAGTTCACGCCATAACGAGTGGTATGCCTCATGCCTTGTGCCACTGTCGTGATTGCCGGCGGTCATGACGACGGTCATAGTAGGACATGCGTTGCACATCGCAACTATGGCGTCGCTAAACATTCTCTGCACCGTGGCGCTGGGCTGAGAGGTGTGGTAAACATCACCACTGAGCACCATCGCGTCGGGTTTTTCGTTCTTAATAATTTCCTTAATTTGATTGAGCATCGACATTTGCTCCTTGGTGCGGTCATAGCCGTAGAGCGTGTGCCCAAGATGCCAATCGCTAGTGTGTAAAATCTTCATTCTTCTGTTGTCTATTATCAGTTGTTAGTCTTATTCCTTTGTACTTCTTATTCCTTTGTACTCTTAAAAGCGTCCATAATAACCGTTGGACGGTGGTTATGGAAGGCACCAAGCGGATAATGTCCTTCGGCCTCGGGAGCCCAGTAAAAGACTCCTGGACAGTTACCGTCAGTGCGGTTGCGGGCAGCGTCTATTAATCTGGTCATAAATGCCTTGCCCTCCTCAGGGCGGCGTGCTTCATAGCCTGTCTCTACTATCATCACCGGGCAACCATATTCCTTGCTTAATGTGTTGATGTTCTCAATCACGCGCTCTAAAGTCTCGTCTTCGCTCTTGGTAAGCCCTGCCTCCATATCCCAGTAGGGATATACGCTCACGCCTATCATGTCGAAATGCGCCTTATACTTCTTCAATCCGTTGAAAATGGTGTGATAGCGGTCGATATCGCAAGCCGCATCTAAGTGCACTATGCAGGTGGATTTGGGATAAACCTTCTTAGCGGCTTTATATCCCGCCTCGGTGAGACCAGCATACTGCTTCATGTTCTCGGGAGTGTGCGCCATAGGCCACAGGAAACCATTAGTGGTCTCGTTGCCTATCTGAATCCATTTCACGTCAACGCCGTTTTCCTTGAGCAATTGCAATGTCTCGGCGGTGTGCTTGGCCAACGCGCGTTTCATCTGCTTGTAACTATAGTTCTTCCACTGGGCTGGAATATTCTGCTTGCCGGGATCGGCCCACCAGTCACTATAGTGGAAGTCAATCATTATCGCCATACCCTGCGCCTGAGCGCGCAGCGCCATGGCCAAAACGTCGTGCATATCGCACTCGCCCCCACGAGGATTGACCCACACTCGGAACCTCGCCGCATTCAACCCCAACTCCCGCATCAGCGTGATGTTGTCGCGCTCCTCACCTGCGTTGTTGTAGAGTTTCACTCCAAAACGCTCCAATGCACTGGTGCCACTTATGTCGGCACCCAACCAAAACTCCTGCGCCATCATGCCAAAAACCATGACGCATGCAATAATAGATAATGTAATTCTTTTCATGATATAAATCTTTCCTACAAAGATAACACTTTTTTTCGAAAAATCCTAACAAAAAATGAGAAAAAATTGGTTGTTTTTGCAAGAAAGACCAACAATGAAAAGCATAAAACTCCTTTAGGAGAATCTACAATGCGAGTCTCAGTCCAATGAAAGGCAAACCACTACCATCGTTAGCATCCATATACCTTATCTCACATTCCTGTGGCTCACTATTCCAATTTCCATTGTAGAATGTGGCTTTAGGCACAGCACGACCTGGGCCTATCTTAGCCGATGTGGAACGTGTGCCGTCGTCATACTCGTCGCACCATTCACTCACATTGCCACTCATGTCGTAGATGCCAAGCTCATTGGCGGCCTTAGTGGCCACCTTGTGAGGTTTATTGGCACTGTTAGCTCCATACCACGCTACCTTATTGATATCGTTGCCGCCAGAATATTTATATCCGTGGCTCTTGTTCCCACCACGTGCTGCGAACTGCCACTCGGCGGCGGAGGGAAATCGAAACTCCTTTCCTGTGAGTTTTTTCAATTGGTAGATAAAAACTATGCAGTCTTCATATCTCACATTGGCGACAGGGCATTTATCGTTCTTAAACTCGCTGGGGTCTAAAATAAAATCCCCCATCACAGCTTTCCACAAAGCTTGGGTGACTTCGGTCTGGCCGATGTAATAAGTATCCAATGTCACGCTTTGTTCCTCATATTCATCATAACCCACACGGTTGGTCATAGTAAAGGTTCCACCCTCCACAGGCACCATTTCAAACTTCACACCATTGACGATGAAGGTGAGGTTATTGCTTTTGGATGTCTTTTTCCCTTTTTTAGTAGTTTTGGTGGTTGAGGTTTTAGTCTTTCCCTTCTTGGTCTTGGCATCGGCAACAGCCGTTGAGCCAACCAAGAATATTGCCAGTAATGCTACAATCCATAAATTTCCTCTTTTCATTTTCTTAATATTTTAAGGGTTTATGATTTTTTCTGCAAATATATAAAAAAACTCAATAATAGCCCAGATAATGCCGATAGAACGAAAAAAAATAGTATTTTTGCATTTGATAGAACACCTCAATGAAATAACTACGACTTATGGACATTCAACGCAGTTTATTTGACGATTTTGAGAATAATGATAGTGTGGCTGAGCAGCCTGTGAAAAAGGCTTTGCCCACTGGAGATGAGGCGCGCATTCTTGAGTTGCGCGACATACTCAACCGCCATAACCACAACTACTATGTGCTCAACCAACCTACTATCAGCGACCAGGAGTTTGACCGCTTGATGCGTGAGTTGCAGGACTTAGAGGCAGCGCACCCTGAGATGGCCGACCCATTGTCTCCCACACAGCGAGTGGGCAGCGACCTTAGTCAAGGTTTCAAGCAGGTGCTTCACGAGCGCCCCATGATGTCGTTGGGCAACAGCTACAGCATTGAGGAGGTTCAAGACTTCTTGCGACGGGCAAAAGACGGCCTAGGCGGAGAACTGGTGGAAATTGTCGGCGAGATGAAATATGACGGAACTAGCATCTCAATCATATATGAGAACGGTCGCATGCTGCGCGCCGTGACGCGCGGCGATGGCGTGCGTGGCGATGATGTAACAGCCAATGTCATCACCATTCGCAGCATACCGCTGCAACTGCCGCAGGGCGTTGACTATCCCGCAAGATTCGAGGTGCGCGGTGAGATTCTCCTGCCATGGGAAAGTTTTGAGCGGCTGAACAAGGAACGCGCCTTCAACGAGGAGCCCCTCTTCGCAAACCCTCGCAATGCCGCAGCAGGTACACTCAAAATGCAGAACAGCGCCGAAGTTGCTCGTCGCGGTCTTGACGCCTATTTCTACTTTCTCATTGGCGACAATCTGCCCTACTCTACCCACACCGAGGCAATGGAAGCAATAAAGTCGTGGGGCTTCAAAGTGGCTCACACCGAAGTGCTTGAATCTATTGATGCCGTCACCGATTTCATTGAGCGATGGGACAAAGACCGCAAATCACTGCCCGTAGCTACCGACGGCCTCGTGTTCAAACTCAACTCCATGCGGCAGTGGCTCAACTTGGGTGCTACCGCCAAGTCGCCACGCTGGGCGATAGCCTATAAGTTCGCTCCCGAGCGCGAATGCACCAAGCTCAAATCGGTGAGTTACGAGGTGGGGCGCACAGGCGTAATCACTCCTGTCGCCAATCTTGAGCCAGTACTGCTGAGCGGCACTATCGTCAAGCGCGCTTCGCTGCACAACGAGGATATTATCCGCCAACTCGACATCCATGACGGCGATATGGTATATGTGGAGAAAGGCGGAGAGATAATACCAAAAATTGTGGGCGTCGACACCAAGCAGCGCGAGCCTAACGCCGAACCCATAAAGTTTGTAACCCATTGCCCCGTTTGCGGCACGCCATTGCAGCGTGTTGAGGGCGAAGCGGCATGGGTATGCCCCAACAAGTGGGAGTGCAAGCCGCAAATCACTGGCCGCATTGAGCATTTCGTGTCACGACATGCCATGAACATTGATGGCATTGGCGAGGAAGTGGCGGTGCAACTGCATGAGAGCGGACTTGTCAACAACATTGCCGACCTCTATGACCTCACCATCGAGAAACTGGTAGGACTCGACCGATTCCAACTCAAGAGCGCGCAACGCATCATGCGAGGCATCAAGCAGTCAAAGCAGGTGCCATTTGAGAGAGTTATTTATGCTCTGTCAATTAATTTCGTGGGCGAGACAATAGCCAAGGTGCTAGCTCGTAACGTGCACAACATCGACCGACTTATGGAGATGAGCACCGAAGAACTTGCCGCCATCCCCGAGATAGGCCCCAAGATTGCTCAGAGCATAGTGGAATACTTTGCTGTAGAGAGCAATCGTGACATAGTAGAACGACTACGCTGGGCTGGACTGCAAATGGCGCTCAGCGAACAGGAGCTAGCCAACCGCACCACTAAACTCGAAGGCAAGAAGATTGTCATCAGCGGTGTGTTCCAACACCATTCCCGCGAGGAATACAAGGCGATGATTGAGCAAAACGGCGGCAAGAACGTGGGCAGCATCAGCAAGGCGACATCTTTTATCCTTGCTGGCGACAACATGGGCCCCGCCAAACTCGAAAAAGCCCAGAAACTCGGCATCGACATCATTAACGAAGACCAGTTCCTCGCCATGCTCAATTCAGAATAATCTTACATCTTTCAGGTATTTGCGAAAAAACTGATAACTGATAACTGATAACTGACAACTTTTTACTACCTTTGCAGTTTGGAATAATTTCAGCGCATAATGTATCGCTTCGACTTTAAAAAGAACATATACTCACTGAGTGCCGAATTGGGAATCCCATTTGGGTTTCTGCTCTCGGCATTGGCTTTGTCGCTTGTATTCTACGACAAGGTGCCACTACTCAGTTTGCTTTCTATTTTCTTGTTGCTCTTGGCTCCTGTGGTGCTGTGCATTTTTCAACGCAAGCGGTTCGTTGCTCTTAATGGCTTTGCTCTGTATAGCGAGCTATGGATATTAGCGATTTTCACCACTCTTGGCGGAGCGCTTATCATGGTGCTTGTCTCGTACCTGACAATTCATTTCTTCAGGCCAGACTTCCTTTATGAGCAGATGCGTCTTTTTTTAGACCACTCGCCAACACTTGACAAAGAGACCGCACAAACATTTGAAAAAATGATTTCACATCGCGCCTTGCCCACAGCACTCGAGTTCAGCATGATGCTGTTCTGGCTCTTTGCCTGCTTAGGTTCATTGGGTGGCGCCATCACGGCATTTATCGCTGAGAAAATCCCGTATAAACAAAAATAAGATAACAATTTAGAACAACACACATATATTATGGACATTTCGGTTGTAGTACCCCTTTTCAACGAAGCAGAGTCGCTGCCCGAGTTGGCAGAGTGGATAGAGCGCGTGATGAATGAGCACAATTTCACCTACGAGGTGCTCATGATTGACGACGGCAGCACCGACAACTCATGGCAGGTGATAAAAGAGCTCAGCGAGAAGAATCCCTGCGTCAAGGGAGTGCAGTTCAGAAGGAACTACGGCAAGTCGCCAGCGCTGCACACTGGTTTTGAAAGAGCAAAAGGAGATGTTGTCATCACAATGGACGCTGACCTGCAAGACTCACCCGACGAGATACCAGAGCTCTACCGCATGATCACCGAGGAGAAGTACGACCTGGTGAGCGGATGGAAGCAGAAACGCTATGACCCATTGTCGAAGACCTTGCCCACCAAGCTCTTTAACGCCACTGCTCGCAAAGTGAGCCATATCAAGAACCTGCACGACTTCAACTGCGGCCTCAAGGCCTACCGAAGCGACGTGGTAAAGCACATTGAGGTATATGGCGACATGCACCGTTACATCCCTTATCTTGCAAAGAACGCTGGCTACGACAAGATTGGTGAGAAGGTAGTAAAGCATCAGGCACGCAAATATGGCAAGTCAAAATTTGGTCTCGACCGCTTCGTCAACGGATACCTCGACCTGATGACTCTGTGGTTCCAGTCGAAGTTTGGTGTAAAACCCATGCACTTCTTTGGACTGCTTGGCAGCCTTATGTTCTTTATCGGACTTATTGCCGTCATCGCTGTGGGAGCCATCAAGCTTTACAACATGCATGCTGGCAACCATTACATCCTTGTGACCGACTCGCCCTACTTCTACCTCGCCCTCACCTGCATGATACTTGGCACGCAACTGTTTCTCACGGGTTTTTTGGGCGAACTGATAGCGCGCAACTCCCAAAACCGCAACCACTACGAGATTGAGGAGGAAATTAAATAAGATTAAATAGATGAGACGCATTCTGCAACATATCACCCTAGCGATTCTCTTGACAGCAAGTCTAGCCATCATCTCGTCGTGCAATGACAACTGCATTGGCAACAGCACAGGCATCCCTTTGGCTGGTTTCTACAATGGTGACAAACAAGTCACAATCAACAACCTCACCGTTTATGGCATTGGAGCCCCTAACGACAGCGTCATCATCGACAAAACAAGTGCCAAGAGCGTGTATCTGCCTTTGAGACTCACGACCAGCAACTGCAAGTACGTCTTCAACTACAACACCGACGGCGTGCCTAACGACACCTTGTCGCTCGGCTATGACGCAATACCCTATTTTGAGTCGCATGAATGCGGGGCGATGTATAACTTCAGAATCACATCAATGGAGCACACCTATCATGCTATTGACTCAGTGAGAATTCCCGAGCCCATGATCACCAACGCTGATGTCGTCTCCATTAAAATCTATGTGCGATGAGAAGGTTCCTCTATCATATAATATGTATCGCTTTTTTGATGACTGCTGTCAATGGCTACTCACAAGACCAGGAACAACAGCAGCGCAAGGTGACGCCAGTAAAGCCTTCGACCAATAAAGTGCTCACGCCCCCTAAAGGCACCAAAGAGGAGATAATACAGCAATACCTCACTGGCGACACGGCACAGGCAAAGGCGCAAGAGCGCAAAGACTCGTTGGCGAAGATTTATCCGCACTATCCAAAACTCACCGAACTCTCGCTGGGATTGAACTTCGGCGATGCTCTTCTCATGGCTTTCGGGCAGAAATATTCATCGTTCGACCTCAGTGCCACACTAAATATGTGGAATCGCTTCCAACCAGTGCTTATAGTGGGATTGGGACGCGCCAAAGACACCCCCGACGACATGAACTACACCTATACGGGAAAACTCTCACCCTATTTCAAGATAGGCGCAAACTACAACTTCTTATTCAAAAATGAGCCTAAATATCAGCTCTATGCCGGTGTGAGACTAGGCTTCAGCACATTTAAATATGACATCACCGACGTGACCATCAACAATCCTTATTGGGGAGAAT
Organism: Muribaculaceae bacterium; assembly: GCA_017964485.1. GTDB lineage: Bacteria > Bacteroidota > Bacteroidia > Bacteroidales > Muribaculaceae > Sodaliphilus. The sequence continues at coordinate 44,845 of JAGCRW010000061.1, forward strand.
ATGACCAAAGTTACCAACTCAAAGGCATCAGTTCCAACGCCTTGTGGGGCGAGTTCTTGCTTGGGCTCAAAGTGCACATCTTCAGCAACTGGTCACTAGGCTGGGAAGCCAAGTTCCATGGCATTTTCAACAGTAAGAAAAACGAAAGCGGCAACCCGTGGTACATCCCCGGCTACGGCACCAAAAACGGCAAGTGGGCCTTCGGCCTCTCGCTATATTACACCATCCCCCTAAACAAAGCCCACTGGCCAGTGAAAGAGGAGAAAAAAGGAAGTAAGTGATAAGTGTTAAGTTTTAAGTGTTAAATGATAAGTCTTCTATTATAATTCTGTCACTCCTGCTAATGCTTGCTCATATTCCAGGATGAGTCGTTGCATCACTATTTCCACGGGCTCGATATCGTTGCCTTTGAGCAGAGAGGCCACTTGACCTATCTCTAGTTCGCCATGCTCGACGTCACCGTCGAAAATACCAACCTTAGTCTTTCCTATACCTATGATTTCAAGCAACTCCTCGGGGGTAGCTCCACGATTCTCAGCCTCTTCGATGGCATCGTAAAAACCACCTTTCACCAAGCGCGTTGGCGAGAGTTTGCGCAGCAATAATTTGGTATCGCCCTCATCCAGGTCTAGGCAACGACGCTTGAATGCCTCATGCGCGCCACTCTCCTGAGTAAGCGCAAACAAGGTGCCTATCTGCACTCCCTCAGCACCAAGCACCATTGCCGCGAGCATCGCCTCGCCACTGGCAATACCGCCTGCCGCTATCAACGGTAGTGATGTGGCTTTGCGGGCAGCGGGAATCAGGCACATCGTGGTAGTCTCTTCCTTACCGTTGTGTCCACCAGCCTCAAAACCCTCGGCCACAACAGCATCCACGCCAGCCTCCTCGCATTTGCGGGCAAAGGCCGATGATGACACCACATGAGCGACCTTTATCCCATGCTCATGCAGCCAGCCAGTCCATTTCTTAGGGCTACCAGCACTGGTGAAAACCACTGGCACGTTCTCCTCAGCAATCACCTGCATCAACTCGGCGGAGTTCGGCTTCATCAGCGGCACATTCACACCAAAGGGTTTGTCCTCCACTGCCTCCCTGCACTGCTGAATGTGCTCACGCAGCACCTCGGCAGTCATTGAGCCTGAGCCAATAAGTCCTAAACCTCCAGCGTTGCTCACTGCCGACGCCAATTTCCAACCACTGCACCACACCATGCCTCCAGCAATGATAGGGTATTCGATTCCAAAGAGTTTGGTTATTCTGCTTTTCATAATTATTTGCTTTTTGAGACTTCAAAGATACATATTTTTTTGAAATATTCAGTTCATTGAAAGCATTTTATTGTTATTGTCTCTATATTTTTTGCTGATATTGAAGAATAATGCTATTTTTGCGTACGTTTTTATAAAAACATATAAGATGACCAAACTTGATGACAACCGGCTTTATTGGATTGACGCCATCCGCTCTTTTGCATGCCTGTGTGTGCTTCTCACCCACTCAGTTATTCCAGGCGGCTCTCGTGGTGGCAACATTGTTGCGCCCATTCAATACTTATCTGTTGCCGGTGCGTCGGTATTGTTCTTCATGATATCGGGTGCTTTGGTGTTTTACAAACCAAAGCCTTTTGTTCCATTCATAAAGAGGCGACTGACAAAGATTTTCTTGCCGATGGTCATTTGGACCATAATCACCCTGATTATTTGCTGCCTAACTCATGGCATAGAGTGGTCACAACTGCCCAATGCTATTATGCTCATCCCGTTCACTCCGCAGTTTGGAACCTACTGGTTTATCTATTGTATATTTGGAATTTACCTACTTACCCCCATGGTTGCCACCTGGCTTGAAAAATGCAGCCAGACCGATGTGCTCATACTGATATCAATAGGCCTTGTGGCAATGACAATTCCATATTTTAAAATTATCGACCCCGACTTTATTAGGGCCTTTGACACAACTGGTTCACTATATTACTTCATAGGTTATTTATGGATTTGTTTAATCGGTTATTACATTCGTCGCTATATCAACATCCCTAAGTTTAAGTGGTGGCATATTCTGATTTTTTTGTTAGTAATTGCTTTGCCATTCTTTCTTGTCTTGATAGGTGAGCCTTATGCGCTGATACAAAAACGCACTTCGATCAACGTGGTGTTGCTTTGCTCGTGCTATTTCATAATTCTCAAGCACATCAAATACAGCAACTTCATGAAAAAAGTCGTTTACAACTTTGCGCAACATAGTTTTGGCATTTACTTGGTACACAAGCAGATTGACAATTTCATTCTAGCTCCCATTGTCAACAGTCTTGATCTAAGCTATACGATATCTATTCCATTTGTCTTTATTTCAAGCCTAATCATCAGCTACGCCATTGTGCATCTTATCTCTAAACTCCCACACAGCGAATATCTCATCGCTTATAATTCTTAAAGGAGAGTTATTTTAATTCCTAAGATTCGAGTTTTTTCTCCAATTTAACTTTGTTTTATTTTATTGGGCAGTATTTTGGCATACTTGCGCTATAATTTTGCAGTGTAAAAAATAAAACATCTAACAAAAATTGGAGGACAAAACTATGAACGACAACACAACATCATTATCACAAAACGACCAGATTTTCGCCACTCTCATTGTGAGAGGCAAAGTCTTGGCAAGCGTATGCCGCAACAATTTTGCCAACATTAACGACGTAGTTCGTTTCATCTGCGCCAGTGCAGGACGCTTCATGGGGCTGGGCCAACTCAACATCCGCAACAAGACTCAAGGTTGGAGCATGAACCTCGCCCTTGCCAGCAAACAGAGTGTCCCACAACCAGCACACCACACTACACTCCCCACCCAATACCGCCAAACTTCATTATTCGTTTAACAATTATAACCCCTTAAATCTAATCCTTGAAAACCTTTTACTCGTAAAAATTTGTTTGACTTCGTTTTAAACAATAAAACCCTCCATGTGAATGGCGGGTTTTATTTGTCTTTGTATATCAATAATTGTAATTAGCAATTACGGTATTCCATGGGTGTCATTCCCAGGTGCTCTTTCACATATTTTCCGAAGAAAGACGTATTAGAGAATCCCACGCGGTTACACACTTGCTTGATGCTCAGGTCGGTTTTCTTTAGGTAGTAACGAATGTCTTCGAGAACTAGTTCACGGATCCATTCACTGGCAGTTTTTCCTGATACACGTTTGCAAATCGAGGTCAAATGCTTTGGCGAGATACATAGTTCGCCAGCATAGTAGTCCACTGGCCTATATTTCACCTCACTGTTGTGCAACAGCTCAAGAAATCGCTGGAAGTGAGAGTTTGATAATTTCACGTCCTCGTCGTTGTGGCCAGTGGGCAACATCATCTTCATCTCGCCGCACAGAGTGAGAATTCCAGCGCTGAGAATAGACTGAATTATCTCTGTTCCGAAAGGATTCTCTTGGCTGCGCACAACAGCATTGTTGAGCATATCATAGAACATCGGGAATATTTCAAGATAATCATTATCAAGCGTGATGACATGGTGATGGTGAATATACATCACATCGTTCCATATAGCCATCTTCTCACGCAACAGACTTTGCAGAATGCTGTTAGTTAGGAACAAAGCTTTCAGGTTGAAGTCGGGGCTAATCATGATATCGGTCACAAGAACGTTTTGCGGCACAATCGCCACCTGGTTCTTCGACAAGGTCAACTGCATATCGTTCAAGCGCGCTTGAATCCTGCCGTTGGTGCAAATCATAATAACATTCATCGCTATGTGAGCGGCATTAATCTCGGCAAACTTCTGAATGCTGTCAACAATCACCATGTCCTTGTCGGAATAGCCTATCGTCACTTCCTCCTTCTCGGCCAATGATTGCAATGTTATTTCCTCGTTACGCTTCATATTTTTTTGATTTTAGATAAATTAGGTGGCGCCTCGGCATAAAAAATAAAAAAACTTCGTTTATTATTATATTCTGCTCTCGGCTTGCACTAATTTTGTTTGCAAAAGTAATAAAAGAAGATGAATTTAAATGTTTTATTTGGCGATTATTTTGTTCTATTTGCTACCTAAAGCAAAATTCAACACATTTTTGGACATATAGAACACCCCAAATGGGCATTATATTGTTACTTTTGCACATAAAACAAACACAAACAATGAAGAAAAGTACATTTATTCTATCTATTCTAATAATTGCGGCACTTTTTACCGGCTGCCGCAAGAAAGAAGAACAAGCAACAAAACAGCCCATAAGAGTTGAGACCGAGGTCGCAATGGTTGGCGCTAACGGAAACGGCATCTCCTATGTGGGAGTAGTTGAGGAAAGCGAAGCAACCGCTGTGAGTTTCACAACAATGGGCGTCATAAAAAGGATGCTGGTCGATGAGGGCCAGATGGTGAGCCGCGGACAGCTCCTTGCCGAGATCGACGCCTCAACATCCAATAATGGTGTTGAGATTGCCCGAGCAACGACGAGCCAAGCCAAAGATATGGTTAAACAGGCCGAGGACACCTATGCCCAAGCCAAAGACGCCTACGACCGCATGAAGGTTCTCCACGATAACGGCTCACTGCCCGAGATAAAATGGGTTGAGATTGAAACACGCCTCAAGCAAGCCGAGAACGCAGTAAACACTGCACGCATGGGAGTGGTTTCGGCGCAAGCAACCGAGAAGATTGCCCACAAAGGAGTTGCCGACACGCGACTTATAGCGCCCGTGAGCGGTGTGATTGGAAGGAAACAGCTCGACGTGGGCGAGACAGCGCTGCCCTCGCAATCGGTGGTAAGCATTCTCAACATCAACACTGTGAAGATTAAGGTTTCAATACCCGAGAACGAACTCAAGAACATTGGCGCCAACACACGATCTACGATTTTTGTTGAGGCCATCAACAAGATATTCAATGGTGGCCGCATCGAGAAAGGCATTCAAGCCGATGTCGCCACTCACACCTACGATATACGCATCATTGTAGCCAATCCTGGCAACAAGCTGCTGCCCGGCATGGTGGCTTCGGTAGTGTTCCCTACCCTACAAGCCGATGCTGCAGCAAATGTGTATGTACCTATCACTGCCGTGCAACGCCAACCTGACGGAGGCAATTTCGTGTGGGTTGCTGATGCCCAGAAAAAGGCGCATAGAAAAGTGGTGAAGGTGGGACCGACCTCAGGAAACCGCATCGCAATCCTTGAAGGGTTAAATTCTGGAGACCGCATCATCACCAGTGGCAACCAAAAATTAAGTGAAGGTTCTGAAGTGGTGTTTTTAAGCTATGAATAAAAAGATGAACTGGCTCAAGTGGCCACTGGAGCACTACCCTATTTCGCTGCTCATCATAGGCATTTTGTTTGTGATGGGAATCTATGGCATGTATGTGATGCCCAAGGACGAGTTCCCTCATGTAACAGTGCGACAGGGTGTTGTGGCTGCCATATACCCGGGAGCCACTACCGAAGAGGTAGAGCAGCAAGTAACACGCCCCCTAGAGCGTTATCTGTTTACCTATGGTGAGGTAAACCGCGCCAAGACCACCACAACTTCACAAAACGGAATGTGCTTCGCGATAGTGCGGCTCAACGACAACGTGAACAACAAAGACGAGGTGTGGAGCAAAATAAAGCATGGCCTCAACGCTTTCAAGACACAATTGCCATCAGGGGTGCTGGGAGTAGTGGTCAATGATGACTTTGGCAACACATCGGCGCTACTCATCGCTATCGAGAGCAACCAACGCACATACCGCGAGCTGAAACAATACAGCGACGAGATAAGCGACCGCCTGCGGCGCATTCCGTCGGTCGCCAACGTGAACGTTTATGGCGAGAAAAAGGAACAAATAAGCCTCTACATCGACCGCCAGCGACTTCAGGCTTACGGCGTTGACGAGAAGACAGTCTTCTCGCATCTCCAGTCCGAAGGACTCACCACCTTAAGTGGTAGCATCAGCAATGCCAATCAGGTAATACCCATACATGTAGAGTCCACCGACAATAGCGAGGAAGAAATCGCCAACCAAATCATCTACTCTGACCCTTTAACAGGCAAAGTGGTGCGTGTGAGAGACATCGCTCGCGTGACAAGGGAATATGACTCCGACGCAAGCCGCATTGAGCAAGACGGGCACCCATGTATATTGCTGTCGATGGAGATGACTCCAGGCAACGATGTGCTGCAATATGGCAGAGATGTGGAGAAAGTGCTTGACGAATACCGCGCCAACGACCTGCCTGAGGACGTGACAGTAACTCGCATCGCCGACAAGCCCAAAGTGGTGCGCATCAGCGTCACCGACTTCCTACGCGACCTGCTTATAGCTATGGTGATCATTATTCTCGTGATGATGATACTATTCCCCATTCGCTCGGCGATTGTCGCCGCAATCACCATACCATTGAGCACTTTTGTCTCGGTTGCCATCATGTATCTGATGGGCATTGAACTTAACATCGTTACACTGGCAGCGCTTATTGTCGTGCTGGGAATGATTGTGGACAATAGCATCGTGGTGATTGATGGATATCTTGAATATTTAGGAAAGGGCTACGAGCCCAAGCGCGCTGCCATCGACTCGGCAAAGCAGTACTTCCTGCCCATGTTGCTTGCCACCCTGTGCATCAGTATCATTTTCTATCCATTCTTGTTTACGATGAAGGGAACGTTCTATGACGCACTCAAAGACTTCCCCATCACAATAACCATCAACTTGATGGTCTCACTGCTCATAGCGGTGACAATCATTCCATTGCTTGAGGTGCGCATAATCAGGCCCGACAAAGTAAAGACTGGCGGAAATGCTATCACCAACGGTGTGCAGCGGCTCTACAACCGTGTTCTGAATTTCACTTTCCGTCATCCGTGGATTACGATTTTGGGAGGTATCGGCCTCATTCTGTTGTCTACAATCATTATCCCTACACTGAGAATACGCCTGTTCCCCTACGCCGACCGCGACCAGTTTGCCGTGGAGATTTTCCTCCCCGATGGCAAGGGAATCGCAGAGACCAACAAAATTACCGACTCGGTTTACAATGCTCTTAAGAGCGATGCCAAAGTGGTGGGCATTACCAGCTTCATAGGCTGCTCATCTCCACGCTTCATGGACGCCTATGCCCCGCAGATTGCAGGACAGAACTATGCGCAGTTTATTGTTAACACCAAGTCAAACAAAGCGACAATCGACCTGCTGGCGAAATATCAGCCCATGCTGAGCGACGCCTTCCCAGGCGCCTACGTTAAGTTCAAGAGACTCGACTACCTCGAGGTCAACGAATTGGAATATCGCTTCTATGGCGACAATATCGACTCATTGCACGTCGTCTCTGAGAGACTGATGGAGCAAATGCGTGAGATGCCCGAGATAGAATGGGTACACACCGACTATTTCCAGCCCACACCCATAATCAACGTGCAGCTCGACCCAACAACCTCGGCGCAGCTGGGCATCACACGAAGCACAGCGCAATTAACCCTAGGGGCCATGACAAGCGACCTCAAGGTGGGGCAAGTGTGGGAAGGCAATTACGATGTGCCCATCATCGTCAAGGACGATGCCATTCTCTCCTTCTCCAGCATTAAGGATATAGGATTGGCTACACCCACCTCAATACTTGCCGGAACCGTTGAGGGCAAGAACACTACCATCCCCTTGCGACAAATTGCCACTGTGGAGCCACTATGGAGCGAGAGCCGCATCATGCACCGTGGCGGAGAGCGATGCATCACTGTTGCGGCACAATTCAAGCAAGGCATTTACACGGGACCTGTGGAGAAAAGAATCGCAAAAATAATGCAGAATGAGATTGAGTTGCCTCAAGGCGTGAGATGCGAGGTGGGCGGTGAGATAGAATATGGCAACGAGGCACTGCCACAGATTTTCTGGGGAATTGCCATCGCCATTGTCATCGTCTTTTTCTTTTTGCTATTCAACTTCAAGAAGTTTGGCATCACTCTGGTTTGCATCACGGCACTCGCTTTGATGGTTCCTGGCACCTTGGTAGGCCTAGGATTTATGGACCGTGACTTGGGATTGACGTCAATCTTTGGACTCATCACCCTCATGGGAATGATTATGCGCAACGAAATCCTTATCTTTGAGCATGCCAACGACCTTATAAAGAAATACATCGAGGAGCATGGCGATTGGAAAGTTGACAAGAAGGCTTACAACAAAGCGGTGAAGCAAGCCGCCTATGATGCCGGCAAGCGCCGCATGGTGCCAATCTTCCTTACCACAGCCACAACAGCGGTGGGCGTGGTGCCCATGATTATCGCGCAGTCCTCATTCTGGATGCCAGTGGGAGTAACCATCTTCGCAGGAGGCATAGGCGCACTTATTCTAGTGGTAACAATGCTGCCTGTAATATATTGGAAAACAAATTTAAAATAATAATCAATGAAATATCTTTTCACATTAGTCATCACTGCGGTCAGCTTCGCGTTTTGCCAAGCACAACAGGTCTATAGTCTTGACCAAATCTGCGACTTGGCGCGTAATAACAATATTGCTATCAGAACCGCAAGGCACAACATCGAGGAAGCTCAGCTGCAACGCAAAGAGGCGTTTACCAACTATTTCCCAAACGTGAGCGCCACAGGACTGTGGTTCAACGCCAACAAAGGCTTGATGGAAACAAGCATCAACCCACAGGATTTGCTTCCTCAAGAGTTGAGCATGATGTTAGCGCAGAGCTTACCTCCCGAAATGCTCGCCCCGCTCGCCAACCCCATCAACGTGTCGATGATGAAAAACGGCACCATCGCCTCCATCATGGCTGTGCA
>JAGCRW010000062.1 GCA_017964485.1 Muribaculaceae bacterium
GCTCAATGGCGCAAGGTTTGCCACCCATCGAGAACGACCCATCGGTACGCACTGGCAAGCTGCCTAACGGACTCACCTATTACATCAAGCAGAACAACTGGCCTGAGCATCGTGTGAACTTCTACATCGCTCAGCGCGTAGGTTCGCTGCAGGAGGATGAGAGTCAGCGTGGTCTCGCTCACTTCCTTGAGCACATGGCCTTCAACGGCACAGAGAACTATCCTGGCAACGGTGTGATTGACTACACCCGCTCGCTCGGCGTGGAGTTTGGTCGTGACCTCAACGCTTACACCAGCGTTGACCAGACAGTGTATAACATCAACGATGTGCCCAGCACCCGCGTGAGTGCTATCGACTCGTGCTTGCTCATTCTCAAGGACTGGAGCAATGGTCTGTTGCTTCAAGGCGAGGAGATTGACAAGGAGCGTGGCGTTATCCACGAGGAGTGGCGTGTTCGCTCAAGCGCTATGCAGCGCATGTATGAGCGCAACCTCGAGAAGATGTATCCTGGCTCTAAGTACGGCAAGCGCATGCCTATCGGCTTGATGAGCGTTATCGACAACTTCAAGTATGACGAGATCCGCAACTATTACCACAAGTGGTATCGTCCCGACAACCAGGCTATCGTAGTGGTTGGTGACATCGATGTTGACCGCACCGAGGCTAAGATTAAGGAGATGTTTGGTCCTATTCCCGCTCCCGCAGCCGACGCCGCACAGGTGGTTGACATAGAGGTGCCCGACAATGATGAGCCTATCTTCATTATCGACAAGGACAAAGAGCAGCAGTATAATCTCGTCATGATCAATTATAAGACCGACCCATTCCCCGAAGATATGAAGAGCAACTTGATGTATATGCTCACAGATTACATCGTTGACATGGGTTGCACTATGCTTGAGAAGCGCCTTGAGGAGAAATCTCTGGAGCCTGACTGCCCCTACATTCAGGCTGGTGCCGGTTATGGCAACTATGTGTTCTCTAAGACAAAAGACGCCTTCCAGCTTCAGATTCTGCCTAAAGAAGGCAAGACCGAAGAGGCTATCAAGGTCGTTACCGAGGAGGCCCTCCGTGCTGCAGAGCATGGATTTACCGCTACCGAGTATGTACGCGTTAAGGATGAGTACTTGAGCAACCTTGAGAAGCAATACAACAACCGTAACCAAATCAACAATGACCGCTTTGGCCGTCAGTATTGCGCTAACTTCCTTGGCAAAGAGCCTTATCCCTCAATTGAGTGGAAGCAGCAAATCATGAGCATGCTTGCAGGCCAAATTCCTGTTGAGGCTATAAACCAGGCCTTTGCTGAACTCATGCCAAAAGATGACAAGAACTTGGTTGTCATGAACTTCAACCCCGAGAAGGAAGGCGTGACACTCATCACCGAGAATCAGATTAAGAGCGCTATCGACGCTGCACAGGCAGCTAAGCTCGAAGCTTATGTTGACAATGTGAAAGATGAACCTCTCATCACCGAGATGCCAACTCCTGGCAAGATTGTCAGCGAGACCGAGAACACCTCACTTGGCTACAAGGAGCTCACCCTGAGCAATGGCGCAACTGTTATTCTCAAGCCCACTGACTTCAAGGACGACGAGATTCAATACTTTGCTGAGTCGCGTGGCGGTAGCGCACTTTATGGTAAGAAAGACTGGGCAAATTGCCAGATGTTTGATGTGTTTGCTCAGACTTGTGGTTTAGGCAACTTTACCAACAACGAGCTTGAGAAGGCTCTCGCAGGAAAGAATGTTGATATCAGTCCAAGCCTCTCTACCAATTATGAGCGCCTCAGAGGTAACTCAACCAAGAAGGATCTTGAGACTCTGTTCCAACTCAATTATCTGTACTTCACCGGAATCAACAAAGATGAGAAGACTGCAGGTACAGTTATGTCGTTCCTTGAGACTCAACTCAAGAACAAGGACTCTATGCCTCAAGCTGCATTGAGTGATAGCATCAAGACTACTTCTTATAACCACGACTGGCGTGAGATGCCTTTCAATGTTGATAATCTCAAGGACGTGAATCTCGACCGCATCGTGGAGATTGCAAAAGAGCGCACAGCCAATGCTGCCGACTTCACATTCTATTTCGTGGGTAGCTTTGATGAGGAGACCATCAAGCCTCTCATTGAGCAATACATCGCTTCGCTGCCAGCACAACCAGGTGTGAAGGAGAATTTCAAGGAAACCGCCGACTATGTTAAAGGCAACGTGAAGAATGAGTTCTCACGCAAGATGGAGACACCTCAAACCACCTCTTATGTGATGTGGCACAGCGATGCCGTTCCTTACACTATGGAGAATGACATCAAGGCCGACATCTTGGGTCAAGTGCTTGAGACCACACTCCTCAAGAAGATTCGTGAGGATGAGGGTGCCGCCTATTCTCCTAGTGCCTTTGCAGGAATGTCTATGAAGGGCGACAAGCCTTTAACTCAGGCTATTACTTACGTGAATATGAAGCCCGAGAAGAAGGACCTCGTTATCAAGATTATGCGTGAGTCGCTCAATGATGTTGCTAATGGTCAGATCGAGGCCGATGTTATGCAGAAAATCAAAGAGAAGATGCTCAAGGACTATGATACTAACGCCAAGAGCAATGGTCACTGGGTTAATGTGCTTAACATGTACAAATCTTTCAACCTCGACACTCAGAATGGCTACAAAGATGTTGTCAACAAGATTACTGCTGCCGACATCAGTAAGTTTGTCAAAGAAGCTCTCATTGATAGCAACAACTGCATCGAGGTTACTATGAATCCTGATGATGTTGCTCAAGAGCCTGCAAAAGTTCAGCCTGTACAAAAGACAACTACCAAGAAGGCCGCTACTAAAAAAGGTGGCAAAAAAGGTAAAGGCAAACGCAAATAAGCATTAGTTCTATAATCATTAAAGATTGCGCCGCACAGTTGTGAGACGCAATCTTTTTTTAATGCTGTGTTTGAAGTTTAATCATTAACTGCTCACTTTGAAGATATGCTCGTCACGAGTTGTGTCGTCTAGTGAATTGAATGCAGTTTCTCATTAGACGCAAAACACATGAGAATTGTTACAGAATAATCTGCAAAAAACTTCAATCAGGTAAAGATTGTTGATGAAATTCTTTCTGCATATTCTTTTTATTATTACTTTTGCGAACATATAAACTAATATTCATTTTATAAACTAACGCGTATGAAAAAAAATACCCTTTTTCTTATTGTTGGCTTGGTGGCAATGATTGCCCAAGCTGGAGTCATCAACCAAGACAAGGCTGCTAAATTGCAGAATGTGAAAGCCAGTGTAGCTATGAAGGCTGCAGGCGATATCGTCACTCCCCCTGCCGATGCTGAGCAAATGCTCTACAGTTTTAATGGGTTCGATACCTATATCAGCCAAAACAAAACTTTTGAGGTGTTTGTGGTTATCGACAACAACGACATTTACATCAAGGGCTTGAGTGAATACTTTCCCGAAGGATGGGTGAAAGGCACCATTGCCGACGGAGTTGCTACATTCCCAGCAGCCTTTATGGGCGTGTTTGAGATATGGGGAGACGTTTATGATCTTGACTTCGATGGCGCTGAGTTTACTGTCAACGACGATGCCAGTGTGCTGACATCTCCCGATGGATACACCACTTCAGTTTGGGGAGATATTCTTGATGAATTTAACGACGTCACACTTACCCGTGTGCAGCCCGAAGCTGCAACACCAGCCACTCCCACCATTACTGAGTTTACTGAGGATGACTATGGTTATTACATCATGATGACTGTTCCTGCCACTGATGTTGACGGCAACGATATCTTTGCTGCGCTGCTCAGCTACCAGCTCCTAGTTGACAGGAATGGCGAGCAGAGTGTGTATGTGTTCTCTCCCGATGACTATTTGTTCCTTGAGGAAGAAATGACAGAGATTCCTTACAACTACACCGACTATTATGACATCGACGTGGCAGGCAAGCAGGTATATCTATATGGCGACGATATCCTGGAGTGGACCGCAATAGGCGTGAAGAGCATCTACACTGTGGATGGAGTGAGCAACAGTAGCGACATATTCTGGTTCCCGCTCAATACAACTGGCATTGACAACATTGGCGCCAACAATGTTGTGGAGACTAACTACTACGACTTACAAGGCCGCAAAGTTGATGCTAACACTAATGGTTTGCTCATCAAGCAGATGCGCCTGCAAGATGGCACTGTCAAAGCTGTGAAGGTTATGCGTTAAAAATATCAATAGTTCTATTTTATTACTCATCAAAGTAGCCCCAAGAGAGCACACAAATCTCGAGGGGCTACTTTTTGATTTAGCAATGTGATATTATGTATTGACCGCAAATATTATTTTGATAATGAGGTCTCATAAATTACAGGTCCTCGAAACACTCTGAAATCAACCTCGGTCAATGTTAAAGACAATTGGGGCAGTGTGACTGTTTCTATTATTTCACGAATTTTTAGCAATTTGAAATCCGGGAAGCTCGCCCTGCCTAATGTGACATGCAGTTTAAAACTAGACTGAATCTTACATCCCGCATTTACCATTTCATTTCTTATATCTTCCACAAGAGACAGAAAGCGCTGTGGCACTTGTGTGGCAGTCAAATTGATAATATGCTTCCCAGGCCTTGAGGTAAACACATCAATCTTATCAAATGTCATTTCAAAGGCTGCGGTTTGGCTAAAGTGTCTGTCTAGTATCTGTTTCCAATCAACACCTTCGGCAGTCTCATCCATGAAAGCCATAGTTATGTGATAATACCCCTTTTGCCATCTAACATTAACATTGTTAAGGACCGTTCTTAAGCTTTCAAACCAATGAGCATTATATCTTATTGGCACAGATATTTCTATGTATGTCTTCATCTGATGAATGGTTTATTGTTATTGATTGTGCCCTAATATCAATCGTCTTAGGCATATTTTTCATACAAAGATATACATAATTTTTAATGCAGACAAGAGTTACTAAATAATAAAGGAATAAGGTGGCCTATAAACTGAATGACTTCCGAAATGTAAAAACGTCAATTTTATCACAAATAGTTATACCATTTGAGATTTATTGACTAACTTTGCAACGATTCAGTGCAAAAGGCAGAGTTCACACATTCTGAAATACTGTCGCATTGGGGAATCTTCCTACTATTGCTAAATAATAACAAAAAAGTATACTATACGATGAATACTAATCTAGAACAATTGCGCGAGCTGATGCGCGCTAAGGGTGTGGATGCCGTTATCATCCCTGGCACCGACCCTCATCAGAGTGAGTATGTGAGCGATTACTGGAAATTCCGCGACTGGGTGAGTGGTTTCACTGGCAGCAATGGCACAGCAGTGGTGACACTGAATAATGCGAGCCTTTGGACTGATTCACGCTACTTCCTCCAGGCTGAGATAGAGCTTGAGGGAAGTGGTTTTGAGCTGCAGCAGGTGGAGTATCGCGGCGACTTGGCAATGGTCATGCAATGGCTTTCCAAGCAGATGCATGAGGACGACACCCTTGCCATCGACGGCCGCTTGTTCACACTGATGGAGGCGAACCGATTGGAACAGCTATGTGGAGAGAACGGATTCCTCCTCGCCACTGATTTCTACCCTGCCGATGAGTTGTGGGAAGACCGCCCCGAAGCGCCTAAGAACGAGGCCTTTGTTCACGATGAGGAATATGCCGGAGAAGACGTGGAGAGCAAGCTCACCCGCACAATGGAGAAAGTGGAGGAGAGTGGCGCCGACAGCATCCTTATCACCGCTCTCGATGAGATAGCATGGCTCTTGAACCTGCGCAGCAGCGACGTTGATTTCACTCCAGTAGCCATAGCATTCTTATATCTGAGCGATAAGGACCGTGTGATTTTCACCGATGACGTGATAAACAAGGAGGTGCGCAATCATCTCGACAATTATAAAGTTCGCATCAAGGGTTATGACGAGATAGAGAGATTCCTCGACAAGCGCAACGTAGACAATACCATTATGCTTGACCCAAACAAGGTGAGCGACACACTGGGACAAATTCTTGAGTGCGACAAAGTGTATGGCACATCGCCCGTTGAGGCGCTAAAGGCTATCAAGAATGAGGTGCAAATTAATGGTTTCCGTCACGCGATGGAGCGCGACGGAGCAGCACTTGTGCGCCTGTTCATGTGGATTGAGCAGAACGCTGCCAGTGGCACTATCAACGAACTCGACGTGTGGGAACAAGGCAAGTTAGAGCGCGGCAAGAGCGACCTTTACCGTGGCGACAGCTTTGAGATGATTTGCGGCTACCGTGAGCACGGAGCAATCGTGCACTACAGTGCAACGCCTGAGAGTGCCAGCACCCTGCAAGGCGAGGGCCTGCTGCTCGTTGATAGTGGCGCGCAATATCTCGATGGTACAACTGATATTACCCGCACCGTTACCTTAGGAAATCCCACTGCGCAGGAGAAGCACGACTTTACCCTTGTGCTCAAGGGCCACCTTGCCCTGAGCCGCGCCAAATTCCCTGAGGGCACTACTGGCGTGCAGCTTGACGCATTTGCACGTATGCCGCTGTGGCAGGAGGCTATGACCTATGGTCACGGCACTGGCCACGGCATGGGTCATTTCCTCGGTTGTCATGAGGGACCTCACAGCATCCGCACCAACCTCAATCCCGTTGCCCTTGAGCCAGGCATGGTAACAAGCAACGAGCCAGGACTTTACAAAACTGGCGAATATGGCATCCGCACTGAGAATATCCTGCTTGTAGTAGAAGGACCTAAGACCGAGAACTTTGGCAATTTCCTCGAGTTTGAGACTTTGACACTCTTCCCCTACGATACCCGCCTCATTGATTTGAGCATGCTCACCGCCGAGGAAGTGAAGCAAATCAATGACTATCACCAGATGGTGCTTACTCGTCTTACCCCTTACCTAAACGAGGACGAGGTGGCATGGCTCACCGAGAAGTGCAAGGCAATATAACAATTGTAATTAATTGAATCATTTTGCATTAAGTTAAATATGGCAATTATACGAAAAGTTAGGGGATTTACTCCGAAGATTGGGCAGGGGACTTTCCTTGCCGATAATGCAGTAGTTGTGGGAGATGTGACCATTGGCGAGGAGTGCAGCATCTGGTTTGGTGCTGTGCTGCGTGGTGATGTGAACACTATCACCTTAGGCAACCGAGTTAACGTGCAGGACGGCAGCGTGTTGCACACTTTGTATCAGAAGTCTGTCATTGAGATTGGCGATGATGTGTCGATAGGCCACAATGTGACCATTCACGGCGCAAAAATCAATGATATGGCGCTGATTGGCATGGGCAGCACTATCCTCGACCATGCTGAGATAGGGGAGGGCGCAATCATCGCTGCCGGCAGCGTGGTGCTCAGCGGCACCAAAGTTGGCCCCCACGAGCTTTGGGCAGGTTCCCCCGCCAAATTCAAGAAAATGGTTGACCCCGCCCAGGCCAAGGAAATCAACGTGAAGATTGCCCGTAACTACCTGATGTATAGCACTTGGTATGAGGACGAAGTAGAAAGTACAAAGTAGAAAATACTAAGGGAAAACCTGCTACTAAAAAACACAAGTTGCAAGCGAGCCTGTGGCTGCTTGCAACTTGTTTCTTTATACTCGGTTATTTGTCCTTTATACTTTACTTTGTCGTTCCTCTTACCACGAGTTTTGTTCGCACCATGCGTTTCTCGGCACGGTCCATTGGGAGCTTGCCTTCTACCATGTCGATAAGGATGTCGGTGGCCTGGCTGCCAACCTCTGCACCGTTTTGATGCACTGTAGTGAGCATGGGGTCGCAGGATACAGCTCGGTGGCTGTCGGTAAACCCGCACACCTGCACGTCGTCAGGCACCCTGAGTCCCATCTTCTTGGCTGTATACATGATGGCGATTGCTGTCTCGTCGTTAATGGCGAAGAATGCGTCGGGTCGGTCTTTCATTTTGAGCAGTTCGGGGGTGAGTTTCTCGGCATCCTCGGGGGTGTCGCACTGCTTGATTAAGGCCTCATCGGGCTGGAGTCCATGATGATAAAGCGCGTCTTTATATCCGTTGAGGCGGTTCTTGGAGATTTCCATGTTGAGGTTAGAAACGTAAAAAGCCACCCGCTTGCTGCCGGTCTCAATCATGTGCCCCACGGCTTTGTAGGCCGCTTGATAGTCGTCAACCACCACACGGCTGGCGTTGAGGGCAGGGCAAATGCGGTCGTAGAACACCAATGGTATTCCGCTGTTTACCAGTTTAATGAAGTGGTCGTATTGCTCGGTGTCTTTGGCCTGAGAAACTATGATGCCGCACACCTTGTTCTTCTTGAACGACTCGCAGATTTCAACTTCACGCTCATAGCTCTCACGGCTCTGAGCCACCATGATGCGGTATCCGCGCTCTTTAGCTTTCTCTTCGATGCCACTCAGGATTGAGGCGAAATAAAAATGAACTATCTCTGGCAGAATAACTCCTATTATTTGTGATGGTTTCTGGCGGCTGTGTCGCAGCTGCTCGGCGATGACATTGGGGTAGTAATCATGCTCGCGGGCGTACTGCTGAATCATCTCTCGGCGTTTCTTGCTGATGTTTGGGCTATTTTTCAAGGCACGCGACACTGTTGCCACGCTCACACCAAGCTGCGCGGCAATGTCTTTCATTGTCAAAGGTTGCTTCTCATTCATAATGGCAAGTCATTAGTGTTTCATTTACAGCATGTTGCGCCACAAAGGCTGACGTGTTGCTGCTTTGAGTCTTCAAAGTTACAATAAATCTTAAAAAGGCTATGATATTTATTTCTTAAAATATCTTAATGCAAACGTTTGCGCTCTATTTAACACATAATTAAATAGCAAAAACACTTTGCTTTTATGTAAAATATTTAATTTTGTAGTTGCAAATTTCGCTCTATTTATATCGTAGCGAAAAAAACATAAACTTTTTTGAGTGAAAAATCAATTTTTTATTAACTCAATAACTTAATAACAATTTAATTAAAAACAAGATGAAGCAGGTAAACATTAGAATTCCCCAAAGGATTCTAGCCCTGATGATGGGAATCTTCCTATCCATCGGAGCCTACGCACAGATTACTGTGCAGGGACATGTCAAGGATGCTACTGGCGAACCTGTTATCGGTGCAACAATTACCGTTGTGGGTACCACTAACACTGTGGCTACCGACTTTGACGGAAACTTCACGATTGTTGCCCCTAAGGGCGCCCAGCTCCAAGTTTCTTCTATCGGTCTTCAGACACAGACCGTTACCGCCGCTCCAAATCTCGTGATTGAGCTTCTTGATGATTCTCAAGTGCTCGAGAGTGTAGTGGTCATCGGTTATGGTACTGTTAAGAAGAGCGACCTCACTGGTAGTGTCACCGCTCTCAGGCCCGACGCCAAGAACAAAGGTGTTGTAGTGAGTGCTCAAGACATGCTCAACGGTAAAGTTGCCGGTGTGAGCGTTACCAGTGGTGACGGTGCCCCTGGTGGTAGTGCCACAATCCGTATCCGTGGTGGCTCGTCACTGAATGCTAGTAACAACCCTCTCATTGTTATCGATGGTATCGCTATGGATAACAATGGTATCAGTGGTGTGTCTAACCCCTTGTCTCTCGTTAACCCACAGGATATCGAGAGCTTCAACGTGTTGAAGGACGCATCGGCCACCGCTATCTATGGTTCGCGTGGTTCTAACGGTGTTATCATCATCACCACCAAGAAAGGCCGCCGCGGCCAGCTTGCTCCACAAGTTAGCTATAATGGTAGCGCCACATGGAGTATGAAGAAGAAAACTATCAAGGTGATGAGTGGCGACGAGTATCGCGCTTTCGTTACTAGAATCTTTGATGGTGACACTCGCGAAGACAATGCCCTCTCGCTGCTTGGCACCGCCAACACCGACTGGCAGAACGAGATTTATCGCACCGCCTTCAGCCACGACCACAACATCACCGTGGCAGGTTCGGTTAAGGACTTCCTTCCTTATCGTCTCTCACTTGGTTACACCGACCAGCAAGGTATCCTCAAGACTTCGGACTACAAGCGTTACACTGTGGCTCTGAACTTGAACCCCTCGTTGCTCAACGACCACTTGACCATGAATCTCAATGGTAAGTTGGCTTGGACCAAGAGCCGTTTCGCCGACACTGGCGCTGTGGGTAATGCAGTGCGCATGGACCCCACTCAGCCCGTTTACAGCGACGATCCTAAGTATGCTGGCGTAGGTGGCTACTTTGATTGGCTGCAGGTTAACAGTGCCGATCCAGCTTGGCCCTACACCAAGAACACCAACGCTCCTTACAACCCCGTGGCTATGCTCGACAACCATGACAACAGCGGTAAGACCCGCTCGTTCATCGGTAGTGCCGACATCGACTATAAGATTCACGGTTTTGAGGATCTGCGCTTACACTTGACACTTGGTGGTGACTTCACTCATGGTGAGGGTCACAACATCAGCGCCAACATTTCTAACACTTCTAACTACTACGGCAACAACAGCTACTACACTCAGTCAAAAGAGAACTTGCAGTTGAGTACCTATGCTCAATACTACAAGGACTTCGCCGACAAGCACCACTTTGATATCATGGCAGGTTATGAGTGGCAGCACAACTGGCGTAAGGAGTACAACGAGTCTTGGGGTACTTACCCAACCAACTCTGCTCTTATGTTCACTGCTAGTGATGCTGAGATAGCTGGTGCCCTCAACGTGGTTCCTGGCATTTGGATTCCTGGAGCAACTTACGCTATTGGCGATCCTAAGGCTGGTGCCATCCGTGGCGAGGGCGTTTATCGCCAGAACAATGGTCTCGGCTATCGCACCGAGAACTATTTGGTATCATTCTTCGGTCGTATGAACTACATCTACGACAGCCGCTACTACCTCACCTTCACCATGCGTTACGATGGTTCGTCGCGCTTCCGTGACCACTGGGCATTGTTCCCATCATTGGCGCTTGCATGGAATATTGGCGAGGAAGCCTTCATGAAGGAAGGTCCTTTCAGCACTATGAAGCTCCGCCTCGGTTGGGGTAAGACTGGTCAGCAGGAAGGCAATGGCGACTACAACTACTTTGCCAACTACGTGATGTCGAACGGCAGCATGGGTTCATTCTATGATGTAAGTGGCGACGGCTCTAAGGCTAAACCTAACGTTTACAACCCAGAGCTGAAGTGGGAGACCACTACCACCACCAACATCGGTCTTGACTGGGGTGTTATGAACAACCGCTTGACAGGTAGCATCGACTGGTACTATCGTAAGACCACCGACCTGTTGAACTGGGCTACATTCTCGGCAATGACCAACTTCCGCAACGCGTTCTACAAGAACATCGGTTAGCTGCGCAACACCGGTATCGAGTTCTCGGTTAACTGGAAGGCCATCTCTACCGACGACCTGTTGTGGACACTTGATTACAACTTGACCTACAACAGCAACAAGATTACTGAGCTCATCAGCAACGATCCTAGCTACTTCGTATCGACTGGTGGTATAGGTATCAACGGTAATGCTCAGGCACACTTCGTTGGTCATCCTTCTCACTCATTCTACGTATATCAACAAGTTTATGACCAGGATGGCAAGCCCATCGAGGGTCAGGTTGTTGACCGCAACGCCGACGGCGTTATCAGTGAGGCCGACAAGTATCTCTACAAGAGTCCTTGGGCTCCTGTTACCATGGGCTTCGCTTCTAAGCTGGAGTGGAAGAACTGGGACTTCGGTTTCAGTCTGCGTGCTAGCATTGGCAACTACATGTTCAACAACGTGATGCAAGGCTATCACAACGTGAGCAAGGCAGCTATCTTTGAGGAAGTTTCTGGTTTCTATTTGAACAACCGTCCTGTTGAGTCAGTTAACATGGGTTGGCAAACCTATGACAACGAGACCGTATTCAGCGACTACTGGGTACAGAACGCTTCGTTCCTCAAGTGCGACAACATCACTTTGGGTTACAGCTTCAACGACCTGTTCAAGAGCAGTGGCTACCACGGCCTTGCAGGACGTGTATATGGCACTGTTTCCAACGTATTCTGCATTACCAAGTATGATGGCATCGATCCTGAGATCTTTGGCGGTATTGGTGGCGACATTTTCCCACGTCCAATTTCGTTCATCCTTGGTCTTAGCCTGAACTTCTAATAATTAGACACATTTTAATATATATCAAAATGAATAAGTATTTTAAATATATAGTTTGTGCAGCTGTAGCTCTGTTGTTTGGCATGGGGTTGAACTCTTGCGTTAATGACCTTGACGTGGATCCAATCGACCCTGCTCTGCAAAACGATGTGACTCCCGAGCAGCTGTTCAATAAGTGCTATTCTGTATTTGCCACATCAGGAAATAACGGTGGCGATGACAATGTTGACGTTGACGGTCTTGATGGTGGTTTCCAGCACAAGTTCCGTCAGATGTGGAACTCTAACGAGCTCACTACCGACGAGGCAATCTGCGGTTGGGGCGATGAGGGTATCGCTTCTTATTGCCACAATAGCTACGATGCTAGCCATCCAATGCTGCGTGGTTACTACTATGGTCTGTGTATCGGTATCACCTTCTGCAACCAGTATCTGGAAGTGTTTGGTGACTACGATGGCACAATGTCTGCTGAGATTCGTTTCTTGCGCGCCTTCCAGTTCTATCTGCTGACCGACGCTTTTGGAAACATTCCTTTCACTACTAAGATTTCGGGTGACAACCCCGAGCAGTACACTCGCGCTCAGGTTTATGAGTTTATCGAGAGTGAGCTCAAGGACATCATCGGTGAGGGCAGTGGCTCACAAATACTTAGTGATCCAGCTCCCAAGAATTATGGTGCGGCAGGTTTCGGTCGTGTTGACAAGGCTGCTGCATGGATGCTTCTTGCACGCCTCTACCTCAATGCACAAGTTTACACCGGCACTCCCCAATGGGCAGCTGCTCGCGACTATGCTAAGAAGGTGATGGATTCGAGCTACAAGCTCTTCACTAATGACTACGAGGGTGTTGGTGTTGACGGCGTTGAGCGTCACTTCACAGCCTACCAGATGCTCTTTATGGGTGACAATGGCACTAACGGTGCTATGGTTGAAGCTGTGTTCCCAGTTATCCAATTTGGTAGCCGCACTACATCTTGGGGTGGTACCAACTTCCTGATTTGCTCTACATTTGACGGTGATATGCACCCATATCCATATGATCCCGTTGAGGTTAACGGACTCTACAACAACAACACTTGGGGTGGTAACCGTTGCCGTCCCGACTTGATTAAGAAGTTCTTCGGCGACATGTCAGTTCCCGAGGGCCACGCCTACGACGTGGTTGATGCTGCTGGCGACGACCGTGCTCTCTTCGAGACCGAAGGCCGCAACCTTAACGTAGAGAACGAGAGTGACTTCAAGTATGGCTACGCTGTTGCTAAGTTTACTAACTTCAAGTGCGACGGTACCAAGGGTACTGATATCACATTCGCTGATTCGCAATTGATGTACATGCGCGCTGCTGAGGCTTACTTGACCTATGCCGAGGCTGTTACCCGCCTTGGTGGCACTGGTGCTGCTCCTGCCGACGCTCTGTAGGCTATCAACGCCGTGCGTACTCGTGCACATGCAGCTCCTAAGCAGTCTTGCTCACTCAACGAGATCCTCGACGAGTGGAGCCGCGAGTTCTACTTCGAGGGCCGTCGTCGTGTTGACCTTATCCGCTTTGGCAAGTTTGGTGGCAACACCGACTATAAGTGGCAATGGAAGGGTGGCGCTTACGCAGGCCGCGACTTCGAGGCTTATCGCAATGTCTTCGCTATTCCTACCGATGACCTGATTGCTAACCCCAACCTCAAGCAGAACGAGGGTTACAAATAATGATAGCTAATCACTTTAAACATTATAAATAAGAGATTATTATGAATAAGATATTCAAGTCGGCATTATTGCTCATGGGTGCAGTGCTCATGCTCACATCTTGTAGCGATGACAGCGACTCTAATCCCGTGCTTCAGCAACCCTCTACGTTTGTGCTGAACACTCCAGCATACGCCGGTCAAGCAATTGACTTGGCAAACTCACAGACAGTGAACCTCACCTGGTCGCAACCCGACTATGGAGGCTTCCCTGTAGCTTGTGAATATACTGTTGAGATTTCTCCCACCAATGAGTGGAACACCTCTTATGCTGAGGAAGTTGCTGACGAAAGTGGCGAGACTCAATGCGACTACTATACCTTTGATAACATCTTCAGCACCTGCAATGGCGAGATTAGCGCTAGCGACTTAGCAAAAGCACTTGTTGTGGTTTGCAATTATGTTGATGGCGAAGTTCCTGCCGAGCAGGAGGTGTATGCCCGTGTAAAGGCTAACACCAATGGTGCTCAAGAAGTTGTTTCTAACGTAGTGAAATTCCTTGTTACTCCTTATTACATCGAGCTCAAGCCTGCTGATCCAGTACTTTGGTACATGGTAGGTAACTGTATCGGTAGCAATGACTGGGACAATGGTAGCGGTTCAGTAGGTACTGGTCTTATTCCATTGCTGCCCGAGCCAGGCGCCGACTTCGACAAGGACGGTAACGGTTCACTCGTTTATGCCGGTTACTTCCCCGCTGGTGGCCAGTTCAAGTTCGTCAAGATTCCAGGCGACTGGGGTATCCAGATGAACTACACTAACCTGAAGGGCGATTCTCCAGTTACTGATGAGGATGGCGACAACCATAACATTGGTATTCCAGCTGATGGTTATTACAAGATCACTATGAACACCGTTAATAACACCTTCACTATGGAGAAGCTCGATGGCACTTACACTGAGCACAGCACTATCACCATGCCTGGCGATTATCAGGGATGGAATGCTGGTGAAAATGCTATGAATGCAATGGGTAAGCGTGATAACACCGAGGTTCACGATTGGTACCTGAAGGGTGTTGCTTTCGAGAGCAATGCTGAGCTTAAGTTTGCCAATGGTTCTTGGGACGTTAACTGGGGTGCAACCGACTTCCCATTTGGATTTGGTACTAATGGTGGTCCTAACATTCCTGTGAAGGCTGGAACTTACGACATTTACTTCAACGACGTATTAGGACTTTACTATTTCCTTGCTACTGAGTAATTTTATGAACCAATATTGAGCCATAACTGGGAGCGGATGCGCTCCGCTCCCAGTGAAGCTCAATTCTAAAGAAGAAATTAACACAACATGAAAAAGTTATTTTATATTTTAGGTATTGGTTTGCTCATGGCAAGCTGTACCGAGGACTTTAAGGATTGGGCCGACCCCATGAGCAACAGCGAGAACCCCGCTAGCGCTAGCGCTGTGGTGGCTGCTGCTGGAACTATCGACTTCACCACAATCACAGCCGATAGCGTGCTCCTGTTCACGCCCACCTATAATGCTGAAGAAGGCACTACAGCCACTAATACTGTTACCCTCTTCAATGCCGACAAGAGCGATATGCGCACTGTTAACGTTGACGATCAGGGCCGAGCCAAGACTACTGAGCTTCGCGACGCACTCGAGGCACTTTACGGAGTGCCCTCCGATGTCTTTAACGTGCCTATCAGCGTGATGACCATTCTCAACAAGAATGGCCAGGGATTCCGCTTCGACAGCGAAATTGAGGATGCCGTTAAGATGGCTGCCGGTATGTATCTTCTTGAGGACAATGAAATGACTCCTATGGAGTTTGTAGAGGCTGGCAAGTATACTCTTACCGTTCCCGCTGGTGAAATGTCATTCTACTTCCTGCCATTCACCGACCTCAACAACATTGAAGAAGGCAAGTTGGGTAGCAACGAGGAGACCGACGGTTTCATCTTTGGTGGCAAGCTCGCAAGAGGTGCTGAAGCCTTTGTGATTTACCTTGATGAGGATCCCGACTACACACAGTATATCATCACTGTCAACACCAACGACATGACCTACGACGTTGAGGGTCTGGCTTACGCCGAGATGATTTGGCAAGCTGGTAACGCTAACGGATGGGGCAACCCTGCTGCCGGTCTTAAGAACAAGGGCTGGAAGGGCGCTCGCAACAACGATGGCGACTACTATGGCTTCATGTACCTCAATGGCGACTTCAAGTTCCGCAGTGGTAAGGACAACTGGAACGCTCCCGACTGGGGTCTTGATGAGACTATTGATGATTACGAAGGATTCCTTGCAGTAGGCGCTGGCAATATCAACGCTCCTGAGGGATTCTACATGGTAGAGGCTAACCTCGCTGATATGATGTACAAGCTCACTCCTATCACAACTATCGGTGTGATTGGCGGCTTCAACGGTTGGGCAAGTGACTATGCTAAGCTCGAGTACAACACCGCTACTGGTGCTTGGGAAGGCTATTGCGATATTCCTGCCGACACTGAGTTCAAGTTCCGCGCTAACGAAAGTTGGGATATCAACTGGGGTGGCGATTGGGGCAACCTCAGTTTCGATGGTGGTAACCTTAAGTTAGATGTAGGCGGCTCTTACTTCATCCAGCTCTACATCACCTACGAGGGTGACTTCCACGTAACTTTGACTACTAGGCTCTAATCATTTAGTTGATTGAATAAAGAAAGGCTTTTCTCATTCGAGAAAAGCCTTTCTTTGTGCCTCTATGTAGTAGGGACGAGGCCTGCCTCGTCCGCTGAAGAAATATGTCGTTTACTATTCCAGGAAGCGTTTCATCTCATAAAGCGCGCCTTGCGCTTTGCCGTCACGATTGTCGAAGAGGCTGCCGTTCCACCATGAGCCGGTCACTTGGTTTTGCCAGGGAATGCCATACTCATTGGCCTCGGGCCACCACCAGAAGAGCCCCTTCACACGGCTGTGCTGCTTAAGGGCGGTAATCATGTTGATGGTGAAATTGCGCTGGCCATCGTTACTGTAGGGATAGGTGCCAGTAAGGTCATAGTTAGTGCCTGGTAGCGCCCAAGCGTAGCCATAACCACATTCCATAATCATGATGGGCTTTGTGGATGCCGCTTCCATGCGGGTGAGCACATTGTTGAGCTTGGAGAAGTCGCCGTGATAAGCGCTGTAATAGCTCAGGCCCATAACATCGAAGTCCACGCCATAGCTCTCGCAGTTGCCGAAGAATCCGCTGGGTTGATACTCGTTGTGCATCTCAACATGAAGGATAATTTTTGATGAGGGGCTTGTCTCACGTACCGCCTGTGAGGCGCGTTGCTGATAAGCCACGAAGTTCTCCCACGAGCCGCCGGCTGGGGCGCCGCCAGTGGGATAGATCTGCCCAGTGGGCCACAGCATGCCACCAGTAATCTCGTTGCCGAGCTGGATGAAGTCGGGGCGCGCGCCGGCGGCAATCATTTCTTGCATCACACGGCGGGTGTAGTTATACACACTGTCCTTGAGCGCCTCCACATTGTTGTTTGGCCATGCCGCGGGTACGGTCTGCGCGCCTGGGTCGGCCCAGGTATCGCTGTAGTGTAGGTCGAGCACTAGCACATAGCCTGCGTCCTTAATGCGCTTGCTCAGGGCTTTGACGTAGGCGAGGTCTTGCACCACGCCTTCACGCTTGGCAGTCTCGCTGGCGTTTTCGGGGTTGACGAAGAGTCGCACGCGCATCGCGTTCCAGCCTTGCTCTCCAAAGTAGGGTAGCACATTGTTGATGCGGTTGCCATTCTTATCGTTGTAGATCGCTCCACCTTCCTCATATTTTGTGAGCATCGAGATGTCGCCGCCCACCAGCCGCTCAGGCAGCGGCATGCCGTTGAGCAGCACATCGTAGATTGTGGTAATGTCGGCGGCAGTGACTGCTCCATCGCCGTCTACGTCGCTGGTGATGAAATAGGTCATGTCACCATTGAGCAGATAGTCGTAGAGTGCTGTTACATCGGCTGCAGTGACTGCTCCGTCACAATTCACGTCATAGACGTTAGCATTTGAAAAAAGGGGACATATAAGTGCTATAGTCCCCCCTAATAATAGTTTTTTCAGCATTTTTATGAACCTAATAATATATCATATACTGCAGTAATATCGGCAGCGGTTATATCGCCGTCGCCATTCACATCAGCAGAGTTAACGTAGGTTTGGTCGCCATTGAGCAGATAGTTGTAGAGCTCAGTGATGTCGGATGCTGTCACGGTACCGTCAAGGTTAACATCGCCCGCAAGCACAATCTGCATGCCTGGCTCATATTCCCTGACAATATACTTGCCGTCTTCTTTATCACTTGTAATGACATAATATTTGTCGGTAGTGGCATATCTCACATCAACGGTTTGTGGTGCACCACTGATTCCGGTGTTGAACACAAAGTTCATGTAGCAATCATCGTTGGCAAGGGTATATTCCTTCACACGCCAAGTGTAGCCGTCATAGGTTTCGGTGTCAGTAACAACTTCGCCTGGCCAGTTGCCGTTGTGCTGCTGGTCATCTTGGTCCCATGTGTAGTATCTTACTGGATTCCAGCCTACCATTCCCGCATTCACATAAATCTTTATGTTCCTTGGGGAACCTTGGCCAGAGAAGTTATATTCGCGAGTCACAACGCCACTTACTGTGCTGCCCTGAAGGATGCCCACCTTGAGGGTGCAAGGTTGGGTGATGTGAACTGTGCTTCCACTTGCCACATTAGTGCTGCTGGCAGTTGGAGTAGAGCCGTCGAGGGTATATACGAGTTGTGCATTGCTGGAGGCGGTCACGGCAATCAATTTGGCGTCAAACGGAGCATTATACTTTCCTGAAGCCTTGTCGCACCA
Source organism: Muribaculaceae bacterium (assembly GCA_017964485.1). Classification (GTDB taxonomy): domain Bacteria; phylum Bacteroidota; class Bacteroidia; order Bacteroidales; family Muribaculaceae; genus Sodaliphilus. The sequence continues at coordinate 18,644 of JAGCRW010000062.1, forward strand.
TGCCGTCTCGCAGTTCTTCGACATATACAGTCGATATCCGTAGCCCTTGGCTACCTCCACTGCCTCTGAGATAATAGTTGCATAATACTGATTGATTACATTGTCTTTGAGATACTTTTGCTTACCAACAACACAGTACATCGCCTTGCCATTGGCGCCAGTAGACTTGAAGCCCGACATCTCATAGCTCTTAGAGATTGTGTACTTTTGTGCTGTGCTTGTGTTGGTCACGCCCACAGCCTTGCGAATGTCGATCATATTCTTGATTTCCTGCTTGTAGGCCTTCCAGTGAGGCAGGAACACGCAAGGTGTGCCAGGCATGGTGAGCAGGTAGGCGTTGGCGGCAAGGGTATCTTTGCGGATTGGGTCGTTCTGGTTATTCTCGTCACGATACTGGGTGTCGTGGTTCTCGACAAAGGTCACAGAATAGCGCTTGAAAGCTGAACTTGCCATTAAGCCACCAATGGTGAGGTCTTTCCACGTCTTTGTGGAACCAGCATCGTTTTTGCCGCGAATCACGTCGCGCACAGTGTAGCGGAAGGGGAAGTCAAACGAAGCGCTCATGTTCACGCCGTTCCACTTGCAGTTGTCAATCCAAGTCTGGATTTCATTCTGGCTGCTCCAGTTCTCGCCAACCGAGAACTGTACACCTGCTGTTGCGTTATACTCGGCAACACGGTTAGCCCAGAAACCGCGAGTCATGTCGTAGCGGAAGCCGGTATAACCCAGGTCATTGGCGAGGAAACTCACATAGGCTTTGATGATGTTGCGCACGTTCTCGCTCTTGTGGTCAAGGTCGCGCATGCCGCCCCAGTCTTCGCCCTCATCATAGTTAGAACTGAGAGACACAGTTGCTGGAATGTTGCCAAGTGCTTGCTGCTGGGCGAGCCAGGTAGCGGTGTTTCCGCCATCATCGTTTCGGCAGATATCGGCAGCCGTCATCGTATAAGTGACGCCATTATAGGTCTCAACAGGGAAGTCTACCCAGTTTGACGCATTGCCACGGTGGTTCACTACCACGTCGGCAATCATGCCTGTACCTAAAGCTTTGTAGGTGTTGATGAGCTCACGCAACTCCGATTCGGTACCAAAAGCACTTTTTTGGTTGAAGTAGTATTTCACGTCATAGCCCATTGAACCCGAGCTGCCTGTCCAGCCGCTCTGGGGTATCCACAATAGGTCGAAATACTGCGAGATTTCTTCGGCCTGCTCGGTAAGTTTCACCCATCGGGTGTCGCTGAAAGAGTTCCATGAGAAAGCCTGCATCATCACGCCGCCATAGTTGTCGGGCCATCCTTGAGCCAAGCCCAGTAACGGCATCACGGCGGCAGCTAATAGTAATAATTTCTTCTTCATGCTAATTTTATTTTGATGTTAATGTGTTTTAGTCCTAAACTGCGTTTTTATGGTAATTTATAAAATTTTCTCCAAATATACACATTTTTTATTACACAGCAATGATTTCGTGGAAAAATTAACATTAAAGGGGGGGGCAAGGTTTATACCTCTCGTTTGGGATTTTTGGGGAACCATCCTTTCTCAACGCGTTTTTTCTGTTCAAACAGTTCGCCGATTCCCCACAGTGCTGAGGCTCCAAATACTCCCACTATAGCCGAGATGATTGTGTTCTCAATGAATAGCGCCGCCACTATCGATGCTAATCCTATCAGCAAATAAACAACCCAGGGCTTTGTGCCCCAATAATACTCGGTTTTAATGACAATGGGATGCCAAATGCCTATGGTCAGAAATGTGCATACCGCAATAATGATACCTGTGAAATACATAGTCTTTATTGATTTTGCGGCAAAGGTACGAATAATTGGTAATTGACGCAAACGGGCAGCTGTGAATAAAGATGGGCCACATTGCGAGGCTGATGCAGCGTCAGTTACTCAGCCAGTATAGTAAAATGGAGCACCCATTTTGGTGATGAGTGCCCCATTTTTTGTATTGTGCATTAAGTGTGTTATGCCTTTTGAACGGCGGCTTTGCGCTTCTCGCTGATGAAGAAGACGCACACAGCGCCTACAACTAGAAGCACACCAGCGAGGATGAGCATGTTGCCTTGAACGCTGTTCAGGGCCTTAAGTGTAAGACCTCCAAGTGCTGCAGCCACAATCTGTGGAATGCAGATGGTGCAGTTGAACAAGCCAAGATAGGTTCCCATGCGAGGATTGCCCTCGAAGGCGTTGGTTACCAGAGTGAATGGCATTGCGAGCATAGCAGCCCAAGCAGCACCTATCAAGAAGTAAGGCACGAACAGCAGATATTGGTTGGTGCAATATGGCACCAGAACAAAGCCCGCAGCACCTATCAAGAGACTTAAAGAATAAGCTATCTTGTTGTTCTTGAACAAAGGCAGAGCTAAAGCCCAAACCATACTGCCCACAGCCTGAACGGCAAACAGCGCTCCAGTCCAGTTACCGGCATCTTGATAGCCAGCGCTTGCTGTGTCGTGTGTGCCCCAAACGGTGTCGGCTATAGTACCGGTGGTATATGTCCACATGTACATGAAGGCTGCCCAGCAGAAGAATTGAACAACTCCCACCTGGAAAAAGACTTTCAAGGCATACTTTAACGCAGTCTTGTCGGTGTTTTCGGCAGCAATCTTTTTATCCTCCTCCTTAGCGGCTTCACGGAACTCAGCCATCTGAGCAGGAGTGTATTCCTTAACCTTGGCAACAGTGTAAATCACACAACCAATCAGGATTGCGGCGCCAATGTAGAATGCCCATTTTACAGAGTCGGGAACCTCACCTGTTGGTGCAATATTCTTGATTCCTATCCAAGTGAACATTAAAGGCAAAAGATAACCTACAAGTGAGCCTGCATTGCACAAGAAACTCTGAATAGAGAAAGCTTTTGTCTTCTGCTTCTCGTTTACCATGTCGCCCACCATCATCTTGAATGGCTGCATAGCCATGTTGATGCTGGTATCGAGGAACATGAGAGAAATCAGGCCGAAGGTCATAGCAGCGGCCACAGTAAGGCCGAAGCTGCCGGCGTTAGGAAGCATGCACATCACCAGTACCGCTACTGCTGCACCAAACAGCAAGTAAGGAATGCGGCGGCCCATGCGGGTCCATGTCTTGTCGCTGAAGTAGCCTACCAATGGTTGCACCACCATACCCATGAGAGGTGGCAGAATCCAGAAGTAGCTCAGGTTGTGAGGGTCAGCACCCAGCGTGGCAAAGATGCGGCTGATGTTGGCACTCTGCAGCGCGTAAGCGATCTGAACGCCAAAAAAGCCAAAACTGATGTTTATCAGTGTTGATAATTTTAAATCTGGTTTTGCTTTCATTGTCATCAAAATTTTATAGTGAATTATGTTTTTCTTGTACAGTAGTCGAGAATAGACTCAAAACGAGGCATTAACCATTGGTGTGCGCATCATTAAAATAAAAAGCAGGGGACTTCGTAATTGGAAGTCCCCTGCCCTGTACTCGGAGTGGGACTTGAACCCACACAGCCGCAATGGCCAAGGGATTTTAAGTCCCTCGTGTCTACCGATTCCACCATCCGAGCAGCTGGTTTTGTAGACTGTAGATGAGCCTGACAAATTTTGCGGTGCAAAGATAATAGCATTTTTCGGTTTTTGCAAGAAAAAAGTGGTTTTTGCGTGTTTTTCGTGCTCGATTTGAGTTTTTTAGGGGAGTTGGCTGAAATTTGCTCTGGAGCTGTATATATTATAATATAATAAGGTGTGGGTTGGTGCGGTGGCCTGTGTTGTGCCGGGTGTAGCACTGTGATGAGGTAAGGGGTGAATTTTGTTTTTAGATTTTAAATTATTGTAAATTAGCGTAATAGGTAGCTTAGTGTGTAGTGCGCGCAAATTTTTTTTGAAAAAAAAGTGTGGAATGTTTTGTCAGTAAAAAAAATATGTCTAACTTTGCACCCGCAATAAAGCCCCCGAGTGGGGTTTTTGAGTCGAATATTGCCTCTTTAGCTCAGTTGGCCAGAGCACGTGATTTGTAATCTCGGGGTCGTTGGTTCGAATCCGACAAGAGGCTCAGAAAGATCTTTGAAAGATTTTTAGGGTAGATTCCAGAGTGGCCAAATGGGGCAGACTGTAAATCTGCTGCGTCATCGCTTCGGTGGTTCGAATCCATCTCTACCCACA
>JAGCRW010000063.1 GCA_017964485.1 Muribaculaceae bacterium
CAAAGCCCCATGCATTGACCAGAGGCATCACAGTTGGGTCATAGAGTCCATCACTGGCGCTGTTTACCTCAAGGGCTTTGTTGTAAAGTTTAACAAAAAACACATCCACTCCATCGCTCTTGTTGTCGTTTATGGCGCTTATGCGCGACTGCTTGTTAAAGGCCGACGCACTCTCGTCAATAACATTGAACAACTGCTGTATCGAGTCATTTAGGTCGGCTGTCGCCTCATATTTAACGTGATACTCCGTAGTCCACACCACTCCCTGGTTGAGGACATATTGCTTCTTCTGCTGCTTGCACGACACCATTGCCATCACAGCAATCGCTGCCAGCAGAATTAGATATCTCCCTGTTTTTATCATAGTTACCCTTAATTTATATCCAAATTATTTCACAAAGATAATCTAAATAACATTAATTTGTCACGCATTATGTGCAAAAAATTGCATTTCTCGTTTTTTTTGTATTACTTTGCCACAAAATCAGCATAAGGTGAGTGCAGTGCCAAGCTTGTTTTAGCATTGCCAAACCGCAGCCTGATTTATCTAAATTGACAACAAATAGTGAATATTATGAGACGCATAACTCAAATAGCCATTATCGTGGCAATTGCCATAGCAGCCACATCAAATGCACAAGCTCAAGTGCGTTTTGGTGTTAAAGGCGGCATCACACTCAACGAACTTAAGTGGGACAAAGATATTGTGAGTAAAGACAATAGAGCGGGATTTACAGTCGGACTTATGATGGAGATTGGTTTGCCAGTAGTTGGGCTCGGTATCGATGCATCGGTGCTTTACGCTCATCGCCAGGACGATATGTATATTGAGGAAAACCTCCAGGACGTTAAACTCAAACGTGACTATCTCGATATCCCTCTCAACGTCAAGTACAAGATACAAATCCCTGTGCTGTGTAAGATTATTTCTCCCTTTGTCACCACAGGCCCCGACTTCGCGCTCGTTCTAGGTGACACCGACAAGGGTGACTTCAAGACACGCAAGTGGAACACTTCGTGGAACGTGGGATTCGGCGCAGAGCTATTCCGTAAAGTACAAATCCACGCCAACTACGGCATTGGCCTCACCAAAGCCTTCGAATATATTGGCCAGCACATCGATTCCACACCCATCAAAGGAAAAGACAAACTCTGGACAATCACCGCAGCCTATATGTTCTAAACACAATTATCCAATCATAAACTAAGCCCATGTTTTGAAAACATCGGGCTTTTTCTTTTGAAATTTATGTTATAAAAATTGAAATCTTTGGTAGTGACAATAAATTGAGTTACTTTTGCACTCTGAAAAAAGAAATCATAAGAAATGAGAAGCTATACAAAACTGATAATGCTGGCTGTGGCGCTGCTTTGTGCAGTGTCCTCGTTTGCCCAACCAGAGCGCCGATGGGGTGTTACCGTTGGCGGTAATTACAATGAGATTCACTTCAAGCAGACCGATATTTTCGACAGCGACCGCATGTTTGGCGGCTCAGTGGGTATCACTGGCGACCTGATGATTCCAGGTGTTGGATTTGGCGTTGACGGTTCTATCCTCTACACTTTGCGACAGGGCAAGGTGCACTTTGGCGACAAATATGCGTGGTCTTCTCAAGGCATTGAGACTCAAGCCGTGAGAGTGCATTACATTGACGTGCCATTGAACCTGAAGTTCCGCTATAGTCGCTTAGGTGGCCTTGAGAGCACCATCATGCCATTTGCCTATGCAGGTCCCACATTCTCGTTCCATGTAGGCCACAACAATGTTGATGACGCTTTAAGATACACTGCCGTCAACGTGTTACTTCATGCTGGTATCGGTGTGGAACTGTTCAACAAGGTTCAGATTAGCGGAGGCTACAGCTTCAGTGTGGGTCAGAACCTCGGCACAAGAATCCTCGACGATCACGTAGCAAAACACCGCACCTGGTTCGTCCAAGCAACTTATTTCTTTAAGTAAACACAGATACTATTAAATAATAAAAAATCGTGGAGGCCAAAACTTCCACGATTCTTTTTATCCATGATATCCGATCACGTTTCGCAATCACGATCTTCAAATTATAGCAGCATTCCTGCGGCGACATCGTTGGCGACATCTTCGCCCATACTGATGGCAGCAATGGTAAGGGCAAACTTGGTTGCCATTGCTGGGCCCATACCAGTAACGATATTACCATCAACAACCACTGGCTGATCGAGCACATTGGCACCTGCCATACCTTCTTCCATACCTGGATAGCACACAGCGTCGCGGCCGTCTAGCAGCCCTAATGGGCCTAAAATCACTGATGGGGAAGCGCAAATCGCGGCAATCTTCTCGCCTTTAGCGTTCTGCTCTTGCAGAATCTCGCACAAAGTCTCACACTCGGCAAGGTTGGTAGCTCCAGGCATTCCACCTGGGCAAATCAGCCACTCGGCATCCTCAATCATGTCGGGATCAAAGGCCTCGTCGGCAACGACAGTAACTCCATGCGCCCCTATCGCCTCAGGAGCGTCATAAATCGACATTGTAACCACTGGCATGCCAGCACGGCGCAGCACATCAACAACTGTTAACGCCTCAATTTCCTCAAAGCCGTCGGCAAAGAAAACATAACTTGGTCTCATGAAAGTTTTTAGTTTTATTAGTTGTTAGTATTAAGTTTCTTTCAGGTCGCTAAATTACTGAATTATCATGAAAGCACAAAATAATGTGCGAGTTTTTATGTTTTTTTGCCAAGATTTTGTTACTTTTGCAACAACCAAAAAAACTCATGACATGAAGGTCTTATCAAAATCAATCATAGCGATAATAGTGGCGTTGATAAGCGTAGGCATTGCTACAGCAACCGATAACAGCAAGCGCGCCAAAGAATATGTAAAGAAATTTCAAAGACAACTGGCACTACCCGACCAAGCCGACTACAGTGAGGAGTTCTATTACCAGAACTATCTCACATCTCTCACTGCCCGCGACGAGATGCCTTGGGGTAAGAGCGTGCCCAATCGAGAGTTTGAGCACTTTGTCCTGCCTGTTCGCGTGAATAACGAGAACCTCGACACCGCGAGGATGGTGTTCTACCGCGAGCTCCGTGACCGCGTGAAAAACCTCTCGATGGAGGATGCCATTCTCGAAGTCAACCACTGGTGCCACGAGAAAGTGAGCTATCGCCCCAGCGATGCGCGTACAAGCAGTCCGCTCGCCACAGTGCGCACCGCCTACGGCCGTTGCGGTGAGGAATCAACATTCCTTGTTGCAGCCTTGCGCTCGGTGTGCATCCCTGCCCGTCAGGTCTATACTCCACGCTGGGCGCACACCGACGACAACCACGCCTGGGTAGAAGCGTGGGCCAATGACAAGTGGTATTTCCTAGGTGCCTGCGAACCTGAGCCAGTGCTCAACTTGGGGTGGTTCAACGAGAGCGCCTCGCGCGGCATGCTCATGCACACCAAGGTGGCTGGTGACTATGATGGTCCTGAAGAAGTTATGAGTCGCACGCCGTGCTACACCGAAATCAACGTAACCGGTAACTACGCCCCCACTTCGCGTGTCGACATTGTTGTTGTCGACAGCAATGACATGCCAGTTCCTGGTGCCACCGTGGAGTTCAAACTCTACAACTACGCCGAGTTCTATACCGTTGCCAAGAAGACCACCGATGCCAGTGGCTGCACTTTCCTAACGGCAGGCCGTGGCGACCTACTCGTGTGGGTGACCAAAGACGACATGGTGGCTGTGCGCAAAGTATCGTGGACACAAGATAATGTTGAGAAATTTACCCTGACTGAGAAATCGTTGCCCGAGCATATTGACATTGAAATAGTGCCGCCACCAGCAAGCGCCGTGATGCCTGATGTCACTGCTGAACAACGCGCTCTCAATGACTACCGCAAGGCGCAAGAAGACTCCATTCGCCATGCTTACGAAGCAACTATGCCTGTTGAGGAATGGCGAGGCAACCATCGCACCATCCAGCAATTCTTCAATAAGGCACGAAACAAGGTAATGGCACAAAAACTGCTCAATGTCATTAGTGACAAAGACCTGCGCGACATAAACCTCGATGTGCTACGTGACAACGAAGTGGCTAAAACCAACACCACCGACATCTACTGCCGATATGTACTTTGTCCACGAGTGGAAAACGAGTGGCTCACGCCATATAAAGCCTTTTTTAGAAAAGAATTTAAAGGATACTTTTTAGATGATCTCATAAGTTGGACAAAAAACAATATCACTATTGATAACGAACACAATCCACAACACCTCAGGCAACAACCTATGAGCGTTTACCGCGAGCGTAAGGGCGACGAACTGGGGCGCGCAATCTTCTTCGTTAGTGCGGCTCGCAGCCTCGGCTGGCCGGTACGCATTAATGAAGTAAACGGCAAACTCGAATTTTACACACCATTCCACGGCGGGGGATGGCGTGAAGTAAATTTTGAAGAATCTATTTTCAGTAAGCAAGCTAACTATGGCTCACTAAAACTAAACTTCACTCCCACCAATGAGCACAACGACCTTGCCTACTACACCCACTTCACACTGAGCAAAATTGTGAACAACACCCCGCAACTACTCACCTACCCCGAAGATGCCACCTGGAGCAAGACATTCAAGAATGGTATAACGCTTGAATCAGGCACCTACATGCTCACCACCGGTAACCGCCAAAGCGACGGTAGCGTACTGGCAAGCATCACAACATTTGAGATTAAAAGCAACCAAGAGACAGAGGTTGCTCTTGCTCTTAATGAAACGATTCAAAGGAAACTGGTAGAAGCCAAGAAAATCAAGAATTTATTGTTTGCCGCCGAAGGTAAGCAAAATAAATTCCTGCTCTCAAGTGACTGCTACAACATCGTGGGTATTATCGCTCCAGGGAACGAACCTACCACTCATGCACTGCATGATATTGAAACATGCAGCAGCGAGCTGGAATCGATGGGATGCAACATCGTGCTCCTGTGTGAAAACGTCAAAGAACTAGAGAAGTTCAACAGGTCAGAGTTCAGCAAGCTGCCAGCCTCGGTCACTTGGGGCATTGATTCAAGAGTGAGCGAAGTGCCAATTCTCTCTGAAAGTATTATACTCAACATAGCATGCACATTAAAAATTGATTACAAATCGAGACCAATATTTGTAGTCACCGACAATCGTGATAACGTGATATTCTCGCATCATGGCTACACAATACACCTCGGAGAACAAATCCTCAACGCAATAAAAAGATACAAAAGCACACAAAACTAATCTACTTTTCAAGACCAAAATCAGAGAAAAACCACAAAAAGCACCATAAAATGCACTTTTTTCAAAAAAAAGTCGCAAAATATTTGCACAGTTCAAAAAGTCGCCGTACCTTTGCATCGCTTTTCCGATAAAGCACGGGTGCTTAGCTCAGCTGGTTCAGAGCATCTGCCTTACAAGCAGAGGGTCGGCGGTTCGAATCCGTCAGCACCCACGACGTGAAATGGTGGTATCGTCTAGTGGCCCAGGACGCTGGCCTCTCACGCCGGAAACCGGGGTTCGACTCCCCGTACCACTACACTGAAAGCAGTTCGCTACGAAAGTAACGAGCTGCTTTTTTCTTGGATAGGAGTGACTAGGAATTGTTAGGAGCAACTTTGGAAACAAAAAAACGGTTCAGTCGCAAAAAATCATCCTTCTCCGCAGGAGAGAGTCGGCAGTAGCATGCCTCCTTGCGAATAAGCTTCACCACCTTATTGCCCTCGGCATTAAGGATAATTACCAAGACGCAAAACGCGAAGTGTTTGAAGTCATGGCACACACCGAGGAAATACGACGGCATGGCATTGTCGAGCAGGAAATCCTCCACTTGCTGCTTGACTGCCGCACTTCACTCATCGGTGATATAGTTAAGACCACTACCATAGCACACCTCAGCATTGAACTGCTGGCATGTCGAGAGCGTCTCATCGCTCTCTATAAGGTCAAGGATGTGGTATGGCAGATTGTTGTCACCACCCCACGGAACATACGACAGTTTCTTGTCAATAATCACCGAACAGATGTCCACATCGTCCTTGAACACCTTTCCGCTGTCAACCTGAAACGCCGCCGAAGCGTTCAAGTTGGCGATAGTTTCTACACTATTAAAATTTAACTCCATAATTCTGCGATTTGGTTTCCGCAAAATTATGGAGTCTATTCCGAAGTCTAAAAGACAGAATTTCTTTGTTTAATTGAGAAGTCTAAAACCCGAACATTCACCATCAATTCGGTAGTATTCTTTTCCATTCTTGAAAAGGATTGAGGCATCTGGCTCCAAAGCATAATTTGTCACAAAATAGTAAACGTCACCATTTTCCACCACTAGACCACGTGGCGACACTGGTGCTGACTCGGGCATGATTCTTGTGGCATCCCCATCTTTCCAAAAGCAACAGTACTGGCCTTCCTCGTATACTGTACCCAAACCATAAACTATGCCGTCAACAACTTGACCGTAACTTACAGTATGAAGTCCTGTCATCTTTACAAGTTTATTGTCCTTAGCATAATAAGCTTGATTTTGATGTCCATCTAATACCAAAGTAAAGAATGTGTAAATTGTTGAACCCTCGACACACAGGTCTTGGAAATACTTAACATGTGAGTTTTTGGGCAACTTTATGTTCTGTTCAACGGGAGTGCCATTCTTGGTAATAACAATATTACCTACTTCATAAACGTCTTGGACATCAAAGTTCCAAACTATATATACATCGTTATTAATTACTTTTAGAAATAATATACGTTCAAAATCAGTCAATCCGTCTATCTGCTTTATCTCGCCATTATCATAAAAAATACCATGGTAGTTATCATCGGCATCATAATAGAAAATATAGGCTTTGAAGCGTCCATCTTCTTGATAGGCAACCGAATTTATCACTGCCGAGCAATTACTCAATATTGTGGATTTCTTCTCTCCATTCACAAGCAAATTTACATCGGTGCCACCCGAAATATATGCGTTATATTCCAAAGCGTACCATTTGCCGTCTATTATCTCGAAACAGTCTGGTTTGACAATATAAGGATCAACACAATCGTAATCATCAAAACCAGAAGTAAAATGTACTCCACCTTCATTAAGAAATGGGAAAAAGAAAAAAGCAAAGGATTTTTTATCTTTATCTGGAAATTCTGGTTCATCACTTGAATCCTTGCATGATGGAATGAATACCAACATGGCGATTAATGCTATAAAGCCAAGAATGTTCTTTCTCATATCAATACAATATTGGTTAAATACTACTGCAAAGGTAGTTTATTTTCATCAAATAAAGGTTTATATTATAAAAAAACTTCCATATCATTTATAGAGAACACGCAAACATCCCTCAACTGTCGGATTTGACCGCTGTTGAGCAGTTTGATTTGCCGTGTTCCCTTGTAGAAATTGTATCGCAATGGGATGCAATTTCTCCACTCCTGGATCTCTCCCGATTTCGTCCACAGTTTGAGGTCCACGGGGTCACCAGCCTTCAGCATCTTGCGCAAAGTCGATATATGTACAGAATTTGCCATGTTTCTTTTTTTCGCAAAGAAAACAATGAAACTCCACTCTTTAAAAGACAAAATTTTCAAGAAGATGCTTGATGAATTGATATTTGTTGTAACTTTGCATTATCAACTAATCACTTCTTTTATTATGAAAAAAATTATCTTGCTGTTTTTTCCTTTTTTGTTTGTGCCTCTTCTTGTTTATTCGATTGAGAATGATCAGTATGTCACAAACTTAAGATTTGGTGATTTAGAGCAAAAAGATGTGGTTGTTCTTTACGAGAGACCTTATAATCATTTTGTGCGTTATCATGCTCTGGTGGATGGCGACACGGCTGTTGTTATCGCTTTGCGATCGGCAAATTCCGATTCGCTAGTTGGGGAAACAGTTAAAGGTGTACCCTTGCGCGAGATGCTTTCTTATCAAATACTATTCACTCATGCGGAACAAGGCTTTATGAATATAGGCACGTTCATATGTAAGGGCGATACAATTTCTTTCGACTTTAAAAAGAATAAGATTTATCTCCAAGACAACGAGAGAATAAAATATCAAAAGTGGATAAAAACTGTAACATCAGAAGGCGACACCATTGAAACAATAGAAGGATATCAAAACATGAGAAGACTAAAGTTGCCTTAGTTTTAAAACCATAAGCGGTTGGTTTGCATAAGGTAAATCAACCGCCTTTTTCCCGAACAAGATTGTTGGCGCAGCCTATTGCCGCTGAAAGAGCGGGTTGGGGGGAGTATGATCAACAGTCCTCATTGTTCTCTAAACTCTAACCTCTTCCCTCTAAACTTCAGCGTCAGCTGAATGTCGGGTCATATTGTTCGGTGAAAATCCTATCGTGATCTACCGTCAGGTAGTCCGTCTGCAGCCAAGTTCTGCGGTCAGCGAACTGGTATGTGAACTTCACCGTGTTGAGTTCGCCGTCACTGTCGTCGATCTCACAGGTGAAGTCCGTGATGAGCACTTTCGGCAGGAGTGCGAAATCAATATCCCACGGTTCCATCTCTTCATCAAGTTTTCCCATGCGCACGTCATGCGAGTAGAACAGCTGCTCAATCCATTGAACTCACTTCGTCAATCGGTATTGGGGGCTACCCAGAGTTCAGCCTACGGCTGAGACGAATGTCTTAATACCCCACACTTTTTTGCGACTGAACTCAAAAAAAGCGGGTAAAGCATCTACTGCCTTACCCGCTTCATATTGTATCTCTAGGGATTATTTATTAGTCAAGCTTGTGGATAATGAGTCCCGAGCGGAGCTTAGGCTCAAACCAAGTAGCCTTAGGTGGCATGATATTGCCACTGTCGGCGATGTTGATGATTTGACGCATGGTCACTGGATAGAGGGCCAACGCCATCTTCATCTCACCGCTATCAACACGTTTCTTGAGTTCGCCAAGACCACGGATGCCACCCACGAAGTCGATGCGCTTGTCGGTGCGCAGGTCCATGATGCCCAAGATGTCGCGCAAGATGTAGTCCGAAGAAATCTTCACGTCGAGCACGCCAATTGGGTCGTTGTCGTCGTAGGTGCCTGGCTTAGCGGTCAGCGAGTACCACTTGCCCTCAAGATAGAGCGAGAAGTTGTGAAGCTTGGCGGGACGATACTCTTCCTCACCCATGCACTCGATGTCGAAGTGCTCCCCTACTTTCTCAAGGAACTGCTCGGGAGTGTTGCCGTTGAGGTCAACTACCACACGGTTGTAGTCCATCACCTTGAGGTGTGACTCAGGGAAGCAAACTGCCAGCAGGTAGTTATATTCCTCTTTGCCAGTGTGGTTTGGATCGGCCTGTGCCTTCTCCTCACCGATGTGAGCAGCGGCAGCAGTACGGTGGTGACCATCGGCAATGTAGAGGTAAGGAATCTTGTCAAACTCCTCGGTGATCTTAGCGATAGTGGCATCGTCGTTGATGCACCACAGGGTGTGGCCGATTCCGTCCTCACTCACGAAGTCATACTCTGGCTCGGTCTCTTTAACCTTGTCGATGATGGCCTCAAGGGGCTCATTGGTGGGGAATGACAGGAACACTGGCTCCACATTAGCGTTGTTCACGCGTATGTGTTTCATGCGGTCCTCTTCCTTCTCGCGGCGAGTAAGCTCGTGCTTCTTGATGCGGCCCTCTACATAGTCCTTGTAGTTGGCGGCTACCACGAAGCCATACTGAGTGCGGCCGTCCATAGTCTGAGCATAGATGTAGTACATCTCTTTGGGGTCTTGAACGAGCCAGCCATTGGCTTGGAACTTCTTGAAGTTCTCCACTGCCTTGTCATAAACCTGTGGGTCGTGCTCGGTAGTGCCATCGTTAAAGTCGATTTCAGGCTTGATGATGTGGTAGAGCGACATCTCGTTGTCGCCAGCCTCAGCTCTTGCCTCTTCGCTCGAGAGAACGTCGTAAGGCTTAGAAGCCACTTTCTCAACTAACTCTTTTGGGGGACGAAGTCCTTTGAAAGGTTTTACATTTGCCATGATTTCTCTTTAATTTGTTTAATTGTTAATTGTGTAATTAATAGAAAGTTATTTTTTTGTTTTTTTACTATTACTGCTACGTTTAACTTGCTTGATTTTTCTTGCGCAGTCGTTGCAGATGCCATACACCGTGAAATTATAATAAGATGTTGTGAAAGCTGGAAACTTGCGGGCTTTCATGTAAGCCATGAAATTAGTGTCCTTAACCAGTTTCACTTTTCCGCAATGCTCACATTTGAGGTGTATGAACGAGACATTGTCGGCCCTCTCATAATGGCTGCGGTTATCAACACTGAATTGCCTTAACACCCCAGCCTCAACAAGCAGCATCACCGTATTATAAATCGTTGCTTGACTCACGAAGAAATCCTTGCTCGACATTGCCTCGATAAGGTCTTCGACCGTGAACTGCTTGCGAAACTCCAGAGCACATTCTAATATCATAGAGCGCTCAGGAGTGCGACGTTTACCATTATCATTCAAGTATTTGTCAAAATTCTCGACAATGGCGCTATTCGGCAGTGTATCAGCAACTTTCTTGGTCTGCATCAAGTATTAAGTGTTAAGTGTCAAGTGTTAAGTGTTAAGTAACAGGTCCTAATTTTTTCAAAGAAAAAACAGAAAGCTTAACACTTAAAACTTATAACTTACTTTTAGAACATCTTTTCAGGATAAATGCCCTGGCGGTGCAGCTCGGCAAATTTCTCGACCACTGCTGGGCGGTCCTCGCTATATGTCACGCCAAACCACTTCGAGTCGGTGCGCAGCACCTCTACTGTCGATTGTCCGCTCTCCACGAGTTCACTCACGGTCAATGGGATGAAGAACTCGCTCTTAGGCACATTGATGCTCTTGTTGAGGAAGTTGACAAACGATTTCTCGCTATGCGTGAAATAGTCGGGAGTAAATCCCCAGAAGTTCATCGACACAGGAGTATCAGGCTCCAGTTTCTCCACGAGCTCGCCCTCGGTGAAGATGATGTCGTGGTTCTCGTCATAGCCAATCTTGGTGCGCTCTACCACGCTCTTGAGCAGTCCGTTCTCGGTCTCGCACACGCCACGCGACACGGTGCCACTCTCGCTCATGGTGTTGCCCACGTTAAAGCCCACCATAAAGTAGCGGTCGTGAGAGTCGTCAGGCAGGTCGCTAAGGGCCTTAGCAAGCACCTCAAACGAGTTGCGACCGTAGAAGTCGTCGCTGTTGATAACGGCAAACGGCTCCTTAATCACATCCTTGCCCATGAGCACTGCATGATTGGTGCCCCAAGGCTTGGTGCGGTCTTCAGGGCAGGTGAAGCCTTCGGGCAGAGCATCTACCGACTGGAAAACCACCTCGGTGGGAATCTTGCTCTCATATTTAGAGAGAATCTTGTCGCGGAACTCCTGCTCGAAGTCTTTGCGAATCACAAACACTACTTTGCCAAATCCGCTGTGGATGGCATCGTAGATTGAATAGTCCATGATGGTCTCGCCGTGAGGGCCCAGGCCATCAAGCTGCTTGAGGCCGCCATAACGGCTTCCCATACCAGCAGCAAGAACAAATAATGTAGGTTTCATATTTAAGTGTGAAGTGTTAAGTTTTAAGTGTTAAGTAGGGACGAGGTCCGCCTCATCCAGCACATTGAGCATTTTTTACAGCCTGCGTGCGCCGTCACTGATTATCACCTCATAAACCTGTGGCTCGTGGCCATACTTGGCGTTGAACTTCTCACGGGCAGTAGCGATGAATTTGTCGTAAAGCTCAGTTTTCACCAGATTGATGGTGCAGCCGCCAAAGCCGCCACCCATAATGCGTGAACCGGTAACTCCGCACTCGCGAGCGATGTCGTTCAAGAAGTCGAGCTCAACACAGCTCACCTCATAGTCTTTGCTCAGGCCGTTATGGGTCTCATACATGCACTTGCCCACAGTCTCGAAGTCGCCACGCTCCAGAGCGTCGCACACATCGAGCACACGCTGCTTCTCGCCAATCACATAAACAGCGCGCTTGTAGTCCTCATCGCTGATTTTGTCGCGGTTGGCCTCAAGCATCTCCATTGTGGCATCGCGCAAGGTCTCCACTCCTAATGTGGCAGCCACGCGCTCACACGAAGCACGGCGCTTGTTATAAGGTGAATCAACGAGCTCATGCTTCACTCTTGAGTCGAGCAGCACGAGTTTGTAACCCTTCGCCTCAAATGGGTAGTATTTATGCTCGAGCGAACGGCAATCGAGGCGCATGAGGTGGTCTTTCTTGCCGAATACCGAAGCAAACTGGTCCATAATACCGCAGTTCACGCCGCAATAGTTATGCTCAGTTGACTGGCCTATCTTTGCAAGTTCAAATTTGTCGATCTTGTTGTCATTGAACATATCGTTCAGGGCGAAAGCGAAGCAAGACTCAAGCGCTGCCGATGACGACAGACCAGCGCCAAGAGGCACATTGCCGGCAAACACGGCGTCAAAGCCTTTCACTGTGCCACCACGCTTGATAGTTTCGCGGCACACACCAAACACGTAGCATGCCCATTGCTCATTAGGTTTGTCCTCCTCGTTGAGGCCAAACTCAGTATAAGCGTCGAGGTCGGCACTATATACGCGCACCTTGTCGGTGCCATTCTCCTTAATGCCTGCCATAATGCATTTGTCGATTGCTCCAGGGAACACAAATCCACCGTTGTAGTCGGTGTGCTCTCCAATAAGGTTAATACGACCTGCCGATGCATACATCACAGGCTCAGCGCCAAAACGCTCTTTAAACAAAGCGATGATTTTTTCTTTCATTTTACATATAGTTTTTTAAGTGTTTGCAAAGATTGCACGAAGATACAACATTATTCTCAAACTAGAGCAATGTTTTGAGAAATTTCAACAAAATTAATGTTTTTGTTCAGACAATGAAGGACAATATTTACAAACATTTGTTGGCCCTTTTTATTAATGACAATTCAATATTGATTGTTTTTTGTAGATATATTTAGTGGGGTTTGAAAAAAAAATATATACTTTTGAAACAAAATTTAGACACACCACTATGAAATACTTGGAATTGCCTGATTCTCAGGTGCGGAGGTTGACGTTTTATCTTGCAATGGAGGAATATGCTGCTCAGTTGCTTAAGGCGATAATGCATCCAATAATATTACATTGCTAAACTTTCTGCGGAATTAAGGGTAATAGTAGATTGAGTTTTTAAGCATTTTCGCAGTACTCCACTAAAAAATAAGTTGCCATGCTGCTTTCTTATGGATACAATAAAAAGGGGCTGTGTCAAAATGCGGAATTTAATTAAACAACTGAATTATCTGAAAAATGCGATTAAGCGAGTCAAAGCTAAGCTTGCTTAACGCCTTGCGAGCGTGAGCATTTTATCTAATGTTCTGAATTTCTCAACACCCTGTCTAACAGTTTTTTTTGTGAATTTACAAATAATCAGATTAATCAGAAAAATGCGGTTAAGCGAGTCAAAGCATGAGCTTGCTCAATGCCTTGCGAGCGTGAGCATTTTATTTAAAAATCAGTTGTTTTTTATTTTTGACACAGCCTCCTTCTTGTTCAGTCGTCATCAATTGTTGCCCAGCAAGATGTTGTAAATGTCTGTCACATCGGCAGCAGTGATGTTGCCATCGCCATTCACGTCACCATTGATGAGATTAGTAGTGTCATTGTTAAGCAGGAAGTCGTAGATGGCAGTCACGTCGGCAGCAGTAACAACACCGTCACCGTTAACGTCGCCTGGGACACTGGCACTGCTAAACAAATCGATGTTCACATGATTCTGCGACGTGTTGATTGACAGATAGCCATAACTTGGCTCTATCGTGCTATAAGGGCTCACTTCGTTGCCAGTGTCATAATCAAACTGGTGTGTCTGCTCATTGTAGAGATAACCACCGACGGTGTTCACAAAATAATCGTTTATCACTGGCACAAGCATGTTGGTGGGTGTGGCGGTCGATGTTCCTATATTCTTAAACTTATAGACCTGTCCCTTGGTGCCCTTCATGAGCATTGCTGTAGAAGCTGGAATGGCACCGTTCCATTTCAACGTGGTGAGACGATTCTTTGATGCGTCATACGACGGTATGGTGTAGAAGCTGCCTACGGCAGGCTGTTCCACACTCTTATGGCACGAGAAGATGCGAGTGTCATTGTCTAGTTTCACAAAGGGGCGCATACGTTCATCGGCGGTCGTCATGTCGTCACTGATGTACCATGTGTATTGCTGATGAGTGAGGCGATAGTATTGTGAGGCGTCGACATAGTAGAGGCAGTTGCTGGCATTGTAGCCAAAGCAAGCAGTGCTCAGATAGGGCTCACCGTAGAAAGTCATGCTTGTTATGCCAGGACAGTAGAAGAACGCATTGAGACCTACATTACGTATCTTAGGCAGCTCAATGTCGCCGCTGAGCCCCGAGTGGTCAAAGGCATATTCTTTGATCACTTCCACGTCACTAAAGCTCATTGACGTGAGATTAGTGGTTTTAGAGAATGCCGCCTTGCCTATAGTTTTAAGATGGTTTAACGAGCCATTGCTGATTTTCAAGTTTTGACAGTTGTAGAATGCCGAATCCTCAACCTCCTTAATTGTGTGTGCATAATAAATGATATTTTCAGTTGAAGAATTTTGTTTCAGAACTTGATAGTAGTTCTTTTCTATGGCAGTAGGGCAATAAAGATCGCCCCCAACATTTAAAGAATGGGAAATTTGGATATCATATAAATTGTACTTATTATTGACATATACCGATTGGCCATGCACTAGTTTCGCCTGTCCGCCATTGTAATTGACAGTATTATTGGGGTCGGAGTAAGGCTCAGTGCCTGTCACAGTAAAAAACAGGTTCTCAGAATAAATGTCCCAGGCGTTACCGTCAACTGACTTGAAGGATGAGCCTAACGACGTATTCTTATAATAATTAACCCTGGGGTAAGGCACATGCAGATTGATGTTACCACGGTTAACGAGGTCAGCAAGTTGCGAAGGATAATTATCACGGTTCAAATAGAGGTCTGTGAGACTGTACAGGCCATAGAAAGAGTCTGCTTTATAGTTAGTTACCGAACTTGGAATGAGCATGTAGGTGAGTTTATCACAATTGGCGAAAGCGTTGTTCCCTATTGTTTTAACTCCATAATTAAGCACAACTTGTTGTAATTTATTGTGATAGTAGCAAGCATAGTCACCAATCTCAGTGACTGTCGATGGAAGCTCCATTTGATAACCATTCAAAAAATAGGAGTACTTTGTGCCGCCGCCATTCCTGGGCATGTGTATCAGTTTGGTAAGCGACTTGTTATAGAGATTACCATAACCCACTGAGGCGTAATACTGGTTGTTTGAAGAGACTGAATATTTTTCCAAATTGTTGCACATGTAGAATGGCATGTTGCCGCCCTCGGCCATATA
>JAGCRW010000064.1 GCA_017964485.1 Muribaculaceae bacterium
AGGCCTACAAAGAGGCTATTGATGCCTACAAATTGTCGCTTCGTCATAATCCTAACGATGATGACACACGCTACAACCTGAGAATGGCACAACTAAAGCTGCAAGAACAACAACAGCAGCAACAGGACCAGAACAAGCAAGACCAGAATCAAGACCAAGATCAGAAT
This sequence comes from Muribaculaceae bacterium, assembly GCA_017964485.1. Classification (GTDB taxonomy): domain Bacteria; phylum Bacteroidota; class Bacteroidia; order Bacteroidales; family Muribaculaceae; genus Sodaliphilus. The sequence continues at coordinate 168 of JAGCRW010000064.1, forward strand.
CAGCAAAACCAAGATCAGCAAAATCAGAATCAAGACCAGCAGGATAAGGACAAGCAGAACCAAGATAAACAGAATCAAGACCAGCAGAATCAAGGTCAAGACAAGGCTCAAGAGAACCCTGCCGAACAAAAGCAACAGCCGGGCAAGCAGCAAGACGCCTATATCAAGATGGATGAGCGCAATATGCAGCAAGTGCTCAAGGCTATGCAAGATAAAGAGGATGCTGTTCAAAAAAAGATTAACAATGCTGGTAGTGGTCAAGAACGCCGCGAACGACAGTCAAGCCGCAATAAGTGGTAATGCTTGAATCAACTATTAAGAAATACAAGAATGATAAAGATAAGACACATAATATCACTCACTCTATTATTGGCAACGCTGGCTGCGCACGCTGCTACGTTCCGTGTGCAGGCGCCAACGAGAGTGGAGGTGGGTGGAAAGTTCAGGGTTGAGTATGTGCTTGAGGGCGCTGAGGGCATCAACCCTTCGTTTCCACAACTTGATGGTGCAACTCTGCTCTATGGGCCTTCGGTTTCAACCAGCATGAGCATGACGTCAATAAATGGTCAGACCTCGACCAACTACTCACAAGTGTTCACCATGCTCTATGAAGCGGTAACCCCTGGCAAGCACACCCTCGCTCCAGCCACCATCACTGCCGATGGCAGGAAGCTTACCACACGCTCTACGACCATCGAGATTGTGCCTGCGAGCGGCAATGGCAGTCCATCGGCGCAATATCCCAATCATCAGCCGCAACCCTATCAGCCGCAGCCGAACAATGATCCCGACTTCACCAACCCGATGAATCAGACTGCTGGCTCAAACGTTGATGCCAATGATTTCTTCGTGAAAGTCTCCATGTCAAAAGATGTGGTCTATGAACAAGAAGCGGTGGTGTGTCTTATCAAACTCTTCACACGCTATAATGTATCGAAATTCCACTGCACCCAGCAGCCCACGTTCAACGGTTTCCTAATTGAGGAGCTGCCAGTTGATAATAATAGCAGACCGCAGGTTGAGACTGTAAACGGCAAGCAATATTATACGGCAGTGCTCAAGAAGTGCATCCTCTATCCGCAGCAGTCGGGCAAGCTGACCATTACCTCGGGAAACTATGATGTGCAGCTCGTGCAGTTTGACGTTTATAGCACTCCTATGGGGCAGATTTCCAATCCTGTGCCCATCGACATCCAGGTAAAGAGTAATTCGGCAAGCGTCAACATAAAGCCGCTGCCTGAGCCCAAACCCGCCAACTTCAGTGGTGCCGTGGGAGAGTTTACCGCAACATCGAAGATTTATCCTCACAGTTTCAAGACCTATGCCCCCGCTACCTATAGTATTATCGTGAGTGGCACTGGCAACCTCAAATACATACAAAATCCTGTGGTGGTGTTGCCTCGAGAGTTTGATACTTACGACCCACAGAGTAAAGTGAATCTCAGTCCCGATGGCAACAACATGAGCGGAGATGTGACATTTGAATATCCATTCATCCCTCAGCACATAGGAGATTTTGAGATTCCTGACACCTATTTTGTCTATTTCAACACCACTACCCAACAATACGACAGCATTAAGGTCAACGGCTGTAAACTCAAAGTGGAGAAAGGCGAGGGAAAGCCTTCAGACCACTACAAGTTACGCAATATGGACATACGTCCTATCAGTACCGACGAGATGACGCTGAGCAAGGGACAAAACTTCTTTGTCACAAAGTGGTGGTATTGGCTCATCTTTGCTGCTGCCCTGGCGCTTGCTTTTGCTGGATTAGCATTTTACCGCAAAATTGAGAAGACGCATGCCGACACTAGCCTAATGCGCACACGCCGAGCAAGCAAAGTGGCACAACGTCGACTCAAGAAGGCTCAGGAGTGCCTCAACAATCATGACAGCAATGGCTTCTACACCGAGATGCTTACGGCACTATGGGGCTACCTCAGCGACAAGCTCACCATCCCAGTATCTGAACTCAGCAAGGACAACATTGCAATGGAGATGGAGAAGTTTGGCTTCCCTCAAGAGCATATCGACGACACAATGTCGATGCTCGAGACCTGTGAGTTTGCTCAGTACGCCCCATCTCTTGATGAGGGTGATATGCCTGCCGTCTATGATAAATGCGCGCAGCTTATTGACCAATTAGAAAAGACAAAACGCCGTAAAACCCCGACCACATGAAACATCGATTAATAATATTCCTTACTCTCGCGCTTTTGGCTGTGACAGCACTTGCCAACGGAATAGACTTCATAGACCAGGGCAACAAGGCTTATGACCAGAAACAGTTTAAGAAAGCCGCAGAGATGTATGAGCGCGCCTTGCGCGATGGCGAGTCCTCACAGTTGCGCTACAACTTGGGCAATGCCTATTATCGTCTAAACGACCGGGCCCACGCCGTTCTCAACTACGAGCGCGCTCTCAAACTTGACCCTAGTAATGGTGACGCACGCTTCAACCTGAAGTTCGTCAACGAGAAGTCGAAAATCAACGAGACTAGTGGTTCAAACTATTTCTCTGAACTGCTCTCTGGTTGGGTGGGACATCTGTCAAGCAACACATGGGCGATGATAGGTTTGGCGCTCTTTGTGCTCATGCTCGCTGGCATCGCTTGCTACCGCATTGCCCGTAGTGTAGCGTTGCAGAAGACGGGGTTCTTCGGTGCTATAGTGCTGGGAGTGTTGGCGCTGCTGGCGTTGGCAAGCTCTTTTTACATGTATCATCACACCACTAAGACTATTTACGCTATTGTGATGACCGATAAGGCTCCCGCCAACAAGTCGCCACGTGAAGGTGAGAAAGAGGAGTTCAATCTCCCTAGCGGCACCAAGGTGCAGATTGTCGATTCAATAGACAACAAAAACTCCAACGGTGGCGTGTGGTACATGATAGAAACCGCAGCCAACAAAACCGGTTGGATGAAGAAGGCAGATATCGAAAAAATTTAGTTCACAGTTCAAGTTATGGAAGCATTACAGCAATTTGACGCGAGCATTTTCACAACCATCAATAGTTGGCACGCACTATATTTCGACAACTTCATGGCGTTGGTGACAGTAGTTGCCACCTGGCTCCCTATGATACTGATGCTGCTCTTTATGCTTTATAGAAAAAAAGGGTGGCGTAAGATGCTGGCGATATTGCTGGCTGTGGGAGTGGTGATCCTTATTGCCGACCAGGTGTCGGCAAGCATCATCAAACCTCTGGTGGGTAGGTTGAGGCCATCACGTAATCCCGATCTGCAATCCACGATTCATCTCGTGAACGGATATCGTGGCGGAATGTTCGGATTTGTCTCCAGTCATGCTGCCAACTGCTTCGGTATAGCACTTTTCCTGGCATTCTTGTTCAAGAATAGAGCCTTTACTTGGTTGATGATTGCTTGGGCATCGCTCATGTGCTACAGTCGCATCTACTTGGGTGTGCACTATCCTGGCGACATCGTGTGCGGAGCAATTCTTGGAGTGACTGCTGCGGCAATTGTCTATTACTTAATGAAGTGGCTAGGGAAGAAGAAACCAGAGTGGTTTGACATCTCATTTACCCCAGGTGAGGCACGACAAATGATTTATGCGGCTTTTGCCAACGTCATCCTCCTCGCGCTCTTAGCGGTAATAATGACAATATTTTTCAAAAATAACGCGATTTTCTTTCTGAATTAAAATATAATCACTATCTTTACACAAGTTTTTCTAAATCATAAAATTATAACCATCATGCCAAAGACCATTACATTTAATGAGCTCAGACGCATCAAGGCCAGTCTGCCTGAGGGCTCCACACACGTGATTGCCGAGAAATTGAACCTCAGTGTTCAAACAGTGAGAAACTACTTTGGCGGGTCAAACTATGACTTCGGCATACACATGGGAGTTCACATCGAGCCAGGCCCCGACGGGGGCATCGTTGTCCTTGACGATCCAACAATCCTCGATATGGCACTCGACATCCTTGACAAGCAAAAAACTAAGCTAAAGGAACAAGTCTAGCACCCACTGGAAATGCCAGTAAAACGACATGGAATCCCCACCACAACGAGTGAAGATTCCATGTTTTTTTCTCCTAAGTTGGCCTAATGACCAATTAGCATTTATTTCGAGCCAAGTAGTACGTTATAAACCATTGTAACATCGCTCGAGGTAATGACTCCATCGCCATCCTGATCACCGTTGACAAGTGAGCTAGCGTCGTTGTTAAGCAACCAGTTGTAGAGCGCAGTGACATCGGCAGCAGTTACGGTGCCATCGCCATCAACGTCGCCAACCATGGGAGTATCGCCACTTGCTACAATCTCAACATAGATGTCCTTGGTGATGTCTTCAAATGCTAAGTCCTCGGCAACGACCTCGCCATTGAGCGTCAGGGTGTAAATCTTGGTATAGTCCACATTCTCAAAGGCAAATTCCTCGCCAGCAGCAACAGTCTTAGTGAGAGGCTCTTCACCACCACTCAGAACCAACTCGCCTCCAGCACCAGTGACCTTGCCCTTAACATCATTAGTGTAGTAATTCAAAGTGAAAGCAGGCAGCTTATTAGGCTCAAAATACATGCCCACATCAACGCCCATCATTTGAGCTGCAACTAACAGCCAACAATTATAGTAGAACACAACATCGCTAAAAATAAAATAATTTACTGTGTGATAGGTGGTTGATACCTCGGTTTCGGCAGCTGTGGTGTTATAAGAGAAGAACACTGAATCAGGAATAAAAATGTCAAGGCCAACCTTAAATATATTGCCAGTATATTCAAATGGTTTAGTGGGATTAAAATTGGAGTGAATTACTTGAGCCTCTTCTCCTTCAGGAGCCGTAAGGCTAATCTCTGTCATGGGGCCATATAATTCATCTTCGGCATAAGATGCTTTAGCTGCAGTATATCCTCCAGAAGTGTAGGAGTCGTCAGCAGGATTCACATCGTTCTTGATATAAGCGGCCAAAAAAAGATTATCAGCACTTACTTCACCGTTACGACCTGGAATTTTTTCGCCACCACAAGCAATAGAAGTGACTTTGGCGCCAACAGGAACATTTTCCATGTCTCCAGGGGTAATCATGCACTCAACAAAGAAATTATTTATCTTAGCATGGTAGACTTTATTATTATATGTAAGATCCATTGCTGAATACACGTTCATTGGGTCGCAGCCCTCCGAACTTTTCGACATTGAGAACTCATTGGTAGAGTTTGTGGTTTGATTCACAGTACTTGTGAAATCCCCTGCTGTTGCCACAAGAGCAACGGCAGCAACAATAATAAAAGCAATTTTTTTCTTCATAATTATTATGTAAATATTGGTGATATTTCGTGTGAATTAGTGAATAAGCACTAGAAGTTAAACAGAATTTGTTCGCGCAGAGTGCCGTCCACTTTCCGTTTTGAGCCAATACGCACAATCTGGTGCTCATGGGTAGTAAAGTTGATATTATTGGCATTGATAGTGTAACTGTCCTCGCCAGTATCAGTCTTTATCAAATCGTTATAATCTCTACCGCCGTTTCCGCGACCCCCGTATGCAATAATGCTCATCAACTGATGTGGATGCCAGCTAAGATACTCCACCACATCAAAGTGAATGTGTCCGCCAAAGTGAGCTATAAAATTATTATGGGGTCCATCAAAATTAGTTGTGACATTAATCTTCTGCAGTTGATATCCTCCATAAAAAGTTGTGTCTGACAGATTCTCTCCTGTCATATAAGCCTCCACAATGCTTGGCACCAAATCGGCATCTCCTAGGCCGAAATAGTTGTAAGTGTCGGGAAATGTGTAAGCGGTAATTGAAACAAACTCATTTATATAATCATCGTCACGAGGATTACTTCGGGCATTTCCAAATCCGTTATGAGTCAATATTATAACTCCGTCCTTATCTCCGCTGTCCTCTAGTACGCCAATGAGCCAATCAATCTGCTTTTGAGAGAATATAACGCTATTCTTCATGAAATTTCCCACAGTTTCAATCTCGTAAAGGTCGAGCCCTATGACACGGATAGTGCAACCGTTCTGTGTCACGTCGGCATAGAAATAGTTGGATATTGAGTCTTCGCCAAAGTTTACCTCTCCATTAGGATAGAGTCTATCCAAAACCTGCTCACGGAAACCTCGTTGCCCCAGAGCATTGGCAGTTGTGCCCACATCCCACGAGTCGTGGTTGCCAGGGATAATAAACACGGGTTTCTCGCTTGCCAGCACCTCCTGCATCATCAGTTCGGTGGGCAAGAAGTCGCCTGTGAGAATCATGAAGCTATAGGTTGGATCACTGTTGAGTATCTCGAGAGCTGGCCGGAGCGTCACATCCACACTGTGCGTGTCGCTGATGTGCAAAAAACTCATGCGACGGTCATTGCTAGCATCGTGCCCTAGCATGTGATTATAGATGCAAGTGATGTCGTAAGCGGTAATGTCTCCATCACCATTCACGTCGCAAGTGGCAGCAAATGTCATGTCGCCATCAAGCAAATAGCTATAAATGGCACTCACGTCTCCACAGTTCACATAGTTGTCGCGATTCACATCTTGAACTATTTGGGCACTCAATACCAATGGTGACAACAATGCTAATAACAACCATTTTTTCATAACAAACCTATATATATTATAAGGTGGTAACTCATTAATGCTAATGGGCCACCACCTTATAGTTGAATTTTACTTAACAACCACTTTCTTGTTGCCAACGATGTAGATACCACGGCTCAACCCAACGGTTGCTTCGCTTTCAATAACACCACGCTTGAGCAATACGCCCTGCATGTTGTAGACATTAACTATGTCGCTTGCATTGTCAACGATAAGTGTTCTGATGGCTGTAGGAGCATCGGGCATGCGTAGAGCATAGCCAATGTAGTTTTGAAATTCGTAGTCGTAGTCTTTAGGAGCAATGCCACTGGTAGTATGCCATGCCTCCTTGATGTTGATGGCGCAGCGCAATTGGTAGCGATGACCATTTTCTAAAGTGTTACTAGTTGCACCCCATGTGTGGTCTATAGTTAAGCTCTGGCCCTGAACGCCATTGCTGGGTTCGTAAGCACGAAGAGCGCCATCTGCGGCATTCCACCATCCTGTAACGTCAACCACTTGGTTAACCTTTGGAGCAAAGGTTCCAGTCAAGTTCAGTGTCTCAATGGTGTAGGGCACTGTTGCTGTGCCAGCTTCTGGCGCGACAGTTACGGTGAGCACTGGATTAAGCTCGATATCGCTAAGAGTGCCAACAAGAGTCTTGCCCTTAATCATTTGTTTATTATAGATTTCTGCAAACACCTCATCATCGGCAGCAACCTTTATCCAGTTGCCATTGCCGTCAGTAACGAAGGCGTAGTTGGCAACATCGGCATAATCAACCACAGCGAGATCATCGCTCACCTTGTATTCTACTCCATTCTCTCCGCTAGCAAGAATCTCGGCAAGTGGTGTGCCCTGATCCTCAATTTCAAACAAAGCACATTGCATTGGTGAATAAGCTTCGTTGCCCGAAACAATCTCACCACTGGCTACTTCGTCCCAGAAACCTACCACGCCATCTCTTATGCCAAGCTTATAGATAGTGGGTCTAGTTCCATAATTATAAGGATTCTTAAAGAAACCTATGTTATTGCCCACAGGAAGCCAATCTGGCACTAAGCCTGCTCCATAACCAGAAGTATGAGTGGCGGCAGTAAAATTATCATGACCGTGACGGCCATAGCCACTATAGAGCACATTGCTGTTAGTTATACCACTCACGGTTATTGAAGCTGAGCTGATAGTTTGCATTAACCCAAATAGGCCACCAGTAGCAGTGGCCGATGCTACCGATTTTACAATAGGAGCTGATGAAGAATCATAATAAGGTTCAAGCATATTGCTAGCAGCATCGAGTGTAGCGCTCTCAATAATAACTGGCAGTCCAGCGGGAATCACATTGCCTTGTGGAATTTCCTCAAGAGTGGCAAGACCACCAGCCTCACTGGGGAGAGCTGTAACTTTATACACTTTCACTGCACTTCCACTTGGCACCTTGTAACTGAACGCCGCTCTCAACGAAGTATAATATTTTCCATTCATGGTAAAATTCTCAACAGGGGCTGCAGCAAAATAGTTGCTCTCCAAGTCTATAGGCTCAATATACCATTGGTAAGCTGGATCAGTAGCCGTTTTCGACAGCGAGAGCATGCTGTTCTCGTCACCAATGTAGCGCGTTTGGTTGATAGTAGCGTTTTGAATTGACTTGTTGAGTGTTACCTTTGCGGTATAGATTCCACTGCCAGTAGAGGTCTCTTCAAGTGTGGCGGGCAGGCCATCAAGGACATAAGCCCCGGCATTACTGCCCACATAGGCACAATAGGAGATGTATTTTAATCCTACACCCTGTGCGATAATGTCAAAATTCTTGGTTGAATTTGATTGCTTCTCAAGATATAACACAGAACCTGGATCGGTAAATACAGCATTTGGTGTTACTGTATTGATGTCCTTGCGAAGATAAGTTCCCACGCGACCCATTGCTGCCTCTCCGCCATCTTCGGCAAGGCTTGATGCTGAGCCCACAATCGTTTGAGCATCGATAGAGTCATATACCAATGTCAATCGTTCATCAGGGGCATTAACATTGCGAATGCGGTAAAAACCATTGTTAATTGCAGCCTGAGAGGCAAATGGTACTGCTGTGACAAGCAGTAAAAGAATAAGAAATGATTTTTTCATGTGCAAAATATTTATTAGTTTTTAATTGTTACGAAAAATATAGTATAGAAAATCAATAGTTCTTAAATAGAAATACATTTTAACCCACAAAGTTATAAATAATTATTGAAAAAACGAAATATCAACAAAAAAATGAACTAAAAATGGAAAAAATGAGACTTCAAATCCATAGCGCAGTAAAAAACAATCGAGCCTAGAGAGCAATCTCTCTAAGCTCGAACTGTTCTTCATTATCTAGCGCAGGGCGCTATTATTTAATTACTTTACTAGTCGTGCGAGTACCATTATCATAAGTAGTTACTACAATGTTCACGCCCTTAAATGGCTCTGCACTCTCAATCCCAATAGTGTTATAATACTTCACACTAACTATTTGAGCATCGACATCAAGGTTCTGAACACCTGTAACAACAGGAGTACTAAATGGATAAACCACATACTCATCGCTTACGCCACCGTCAATGTAAGGCAAAACATTAAGGCTAGCAGATGAGGGCTCTGCCTTCTTAACAACTGCGTCAAACTCATAGGCAGTACCTGAATCGAATTTGGTGTCACTAGGCAACAATGATGGGTCAATCATAAAGCCGCCCTTAAGATAAACGGTATTGTAATAGGTGTCGGGGTTGTTAATATAGAACTTGTTGTCACCGCCATAGATTGCGCCAACAATGTGAATGACTTCTTGAGGCTTAGGCTTAACAAAGAAATAGGTTTTACCATTGGTGCCTGTCTGGGTTCCAATGAAACTGGCTGGGCAATAACTATTGGGGGCCCAATTAGTAGACATGCCTTTTTTATCAATATCGTCATCAACAACCTTCATCTCGGGGTTAACACGATTAAGGAGTTTGCCCTTCTTTACGTGGATATATCTCTCTTTAAAATCTGAAGGGTCGGCAAGTCCTGTAATAGCCACCCAATTGCTCTGATCATAAGAATCATTATAATCGTAATACCTGCTCATGCCATCAATAGCACCATTGGGCTTTTCGTCGGGTTTACTGAACCTACCATAATCCTTTGCATAAAGTGTGTTACCAACAACTATTGCACCATAAAGATAATGATCTTCAACTTCGGTTACATCATAAATAACGCCGTCTGCACCATTCTCAGCAATATAAGCAAGATCCTTTTCTGCTGGGAACAACTGGCACTGAACGGGAGAATAAGCCTCATTGCCAGAAATGATTTCATCGCTTGCAACTTGATCCCAGAAACCTACTGCTCCTCCTTTTATGCCAAATCTATATATTACAGGTCTTACACCATAATTATACTTATTCTTAAAGAAACCTATATTGTTTCCTTGAGGTAGCCAATCTGGAACAAGGCCCTCGCCATAGCCTGAAGTATGTGGTGATTCACTGTAACCATCATGACCATGGCGACCATAACCATTATAAAGCACATTACTGTCGGCCAAACCTGTTACTCCAATCGACGATGAGGAAATTGTTTGTCTCATTCCAAATAAACCACCTGTTGCCTTTGCTGATGCTACCGACTTCACAATTGGTGCTGTATTAGCATTATATATAGGTTCCAGCATATTATCCGAGAAATCGTGTTTTGAACTCTCTATAACAACAGGGAATCCTGCTAGTATAACATTGCCTTGTGGTATCTCCTCAAGAGTGGCTAAACCTCCTGCCACGGCAGGAAGATCTGTAACCTTATATACTTTCACAGCGCTACCACCAGGAACCTTGTAAGAGAAAGCTGTCCTTAATGTAGTATAATAGTTATTATTCATTAAAAACTCTTCAACAGGAGCAGCTGCAAAATAGTTATTCTCTAAGTTAATGGGTTCAATATACCATTGGCAACCTAGGTCAGTAGCTGTTTTCGACAGTGAAAGCGTGCTGTTTTCATCGCCAAAATAACGTGTTTGATTTATTGTGTATCCTGCAACTGATTTATTCAAAGTTACTTTTGCTGTGTATTTGCTACTACCATTAGAGGTCTCGGTAATAGTTGCAGGTAATCCACTTAAAATATAAGCACCTGCACTGGTGCCAACATAGACGCAATAGGAGATGTATTTTAATCCCACACCCTGGGCGATAATGTCGAAATTGTTATTAGAAGATGATTGCTTCTCAAGATATAACACTGAACCAGGGTCAGTAAACACGTCATTTGGTGTAATAATCTTTATATCGTAATCAAGATAGGTTCCTACACGCCCCATTGCTGCCTCGCCGTCATCTTCTGCAAGGCTTGAAGCCGTTCCTACTATTTTTTGAGCATTAATGCTATCATACACGACACTCAGGTATTCATTGTCAGCATTAACATTACGAATACGATAGAATCCACTTCCATTAAGTTGCGCGAAACTTAAGATAGAAATGCTAAAAAGCAACGAAAAAACAATAATTATTTTTTTCATAAATCACACTCTTAAAAAGTGATTATAATAACAAGGGTAGGCTAGTATAATGCCTACCCTTGTTGTTAGTGATAGACTTAATTATTTGATAGCCTTAGTCGTGGCTTGTGAGCCATCGGTAAAGGTCGTCACAATAATATTCACACCCTCGAATGGAGTTTCGCTTTCAATACCAAGAGCATTGTAGTAACGTATTGACTTCACTTCTTTAGTAGTAGAAACATTATTAACAGCAGTGAATGTGTCATCCTCATATTCGAAGATATAGCCAGGAGCGTCACCATCTTTACCAGCATCGAAATCAGTATCATAAATAAAATCTGTCAATCCAGTCTCAGTCTCCTTGTCATAACCTAACAGATAAGCATTATTGCCCTCAAGAGTGCTGACATTGCTCTTCCAGAAGCCAAGACCATTCATGTCAAGACCACCATTGGGGTTTTCTTTCTGTCCAAGTTTTAGGTAAGAGTTCTCCATGCCACTTGGAACATCATCGCCAAGGAATGAGCCTACAAGCTTGTTGTCATCTGTTGGTTGAGAGATTGTCCTAAGTGCAGGAGCACCACTTGTGCTGGTGCGACCTAACTTTTCATTAAGCAAATCTTGAACAAATTGTGCCATTTGAGAGAGCTCACTGGTCTCCACGGCTGGATGCTCAGGCTTTCCTGTTGGACGAAGAACAATCTCACCGTCAGAATCCGACCTAAGAACTACTGGAGTAGCAGCTGGAATAGTAGTTCCGCCTACTGGCTCCAATTTGGCAAGATAGTAAGCTATTGTAGTGCCGTCTTTCTTAGTGAAAGATTTTCTTTCAGTCTCTGAAATAGTATAAGCCGCAGCATTGGTAGTCTCAATCTTAGCCTCAAAATCAAGATAGGTAGTAGTATAGTTATAGGTGTCCCCTGTTGGTTTACCTTCTTTATCATAGCTTTCTTGCTCAAACTTAGTATTTGCTACGAATGGCATATAAGTGGTCTCATCATAGTTAGGATCCTGCTCGTCGAATGGCTCGAGAATCCACTTGCCTGCGTCATCGTTGGCAAGGTTATTCTTGTTGTCAAAGCCGAATGATCCGTCGGCATCTTGACGCAGAGCGTAAGTCTCACCATAGTCTATGCGATCTATGCTGTTGAGAATAAGATTTCCGAGTGTTGGTGAAAGACCTACACCACCCGTATTGCCGTTACCGTCAACAAAGTAGCTCTGGATATATGGCTTAGCATTCTCTTTGAGCTTATCCCACATCTCATCGGGATCATCGAGATATTGAGCTGTGCGCCATGCGATGTTGTAAAGCTTACCCATAGTGGTAGAAGGACCTGCTTGCTGTTCCATAGTCTGGAGTTTAGCCACGAGCTGCTCTTTGCTCTTGCCCATCAGGCTGAGCATATCAAGAGCCATGTCGCAGTACTCTTTAAGGTCAGGTATACTAACCTCGAGCATATAAGCGTCCTTGCCATCACTTGTGAGAGTGGGCTCTACATAGAGATTCAAGTCAACGCTCTCGAGCAAGGTCTGTACCATTGGTTCAACGAGACCAGCATACTGCTGATAGTTAGGATCTTCATTGAGTTTCTCGGTAACCACGTCACTTGCGGTGGCTGCTACCACTGCGAGCACGTCGTTAATCATTGTCATGTAGTCGCCCACGTCAACACCTTGCGAGCGCAGCATCTCCAATGGCAGAGTTTTGGTGTTATTGGTCTCACCAGTGCCGATGTAGATTACTGTACCGGCAGCGGTCTTGGCCTCGGTGGCGCTTGCGTCAGGTGTGGCGGCGAACTTGCCAGTAACATTCACATACTTGCCATCGGCGCCCTTGATGCGGTAGTAACCACTAAATGGCTCAGCCTTGATAGCGTCGGCAAAGCCCCACCAGTAATGCTGGTCGGTAAGAGTAACCTCACCTTCACTGAAGTCGCCAAATCCGAAGGTTCCATCGGCATCGTCACGCAGATAATAAGTGTGACCCTCATATAGGCGGTCGATGTTGTTGCGAACCATCGCAGCTAGAGTGCTGTTGGTGCCATGGGTGTCGAGATAGTCAAGAACCTGTTCAACAGCCCAGTCACGCATTGTGTGACCACCATTGTGTTGCGAAGTATAGTTAGGATATTTCTTTTCCCACTCGGTAACAATACTGTCGGGAACGGTTGGGAGTGTCACATAGGCATAGTAAGCGTCGGTCTCGCCAGGAACGAGTTTCACACGCATATAAGCGTTCTCGTGAATAAACGATTCCATAGCTTCTTTAGCTCTAGTAACATTCTCAGGAGATGATGGGTTAGGTGACTGTGTGCCTATAAGTCTGTCTATAAGGGCCTTGCCAAGCTCGATGGCATGATCCACATAACTCTGGATGTTACGTCCATCGCCTACGAGATTAGTAACCTTCATTGAGCCGTCCTCAAGCATGCCGTCAATTGTAACAGCGATAGGAGTGGCCTCGGCCTCAGTAGCACTTGGAGTAGCATAGTAAGGACCTACAACCTCAACATACTTGCCTGTAGCTACGTTGCAAATCTTGTAGAAGTCGCTCTCTACTGGTTGGTCTTCCTCCTCAAGGTCGATGCCCCATTGGATAGACTTGTCGGTAGAGCTGAAATTTTCGGCATCAACATAACCAAAGGTCCGGTTGCTGTCCTCTTTCAGATAGTAGGTGTGACCTTGGATAATGCCAGGATCATTGATAAGATTATTAATGAGTTGTGCAAGAGTGCCATCGGTGTTATGGTTAGCAAGATAGTTCTGGACCACTTGAACACCATAGTCCCAAGCTGCCTCCTTAGTGTCGGCTGTGATTATGCCATGGGTGGACATCTCGTGATATACATCGTAAGGAATCTCGGGTATGGTTGCAATAGCATATACATAGTTGGTGCCAGTCACTGGCTTAACGCGCATGTAAGCAGCAGCGCGAACGAAGTCTTCCATGTACTTCTTAGCCTTTTCAATGTTTGCTGGACTTGACATGCCATTGAGCACATCGGCGATAGCCACCTTGCCAAGCTTGATGGCTTTCTCAACATAGCTCTGAATGTCGGCTTGCTCACCGTTCTTAGCAACAGCGCTCATATTGGTAACTTTGTAGCTGCCATCATCGAGTTTGCCATTGTAAGTAATATGGATCTCGGTAGCGCCAGCCTCATTGGTGTTGGGTCGAGCATAATACTTGCTGAGCACTTGCACATAGTCGCCAGTCTCAACATTGCGCACCTTGTAGGTTCCTGAAGTGAGGTTGTCTTCCTCAACGTCCTTAACATCAAAGCCCCACATGTAGTCTTTGTTGGTCTTAATATCATTGAAATTGTCAACAATAACCTCTGAGTTTATATTCCAACCTTCACCCTCAGCAAATTTAGGATAGTAATCAAAAGTGCCATTGCTCTCAGCTCCCAGATAATAGGTCACACCTGGACGAATCATATCAATATTGGCAAGAATATAACTGGAAAGGGTGTTGTCAGTTCCACTAATTCCAGGCAATTCACCATGCAAATATTTCTTCACATAATTTACACCATATTCCCAAGCAGCCTTCTCAGTTTGCTCGGTGATAGCACCGTGTTGCGCCATCTGATATATTACCTCTCCTGGTATGTGAGGGATCGTAGCATAAGCATAAACTGCATCTTCTACGTCTTCAACATCTTTAACAGGTTTGATGCACATGAAGGCATTTCTATTAACAAAATTCTCCAGTGTGTCCTGAGCTATTACAATGTTATCTGGATCGGCATTGCCGTCGAGAACATTAGAGATTGCCACCTTACCAATGAAAATGGCCTTCTGAACATAGTTATAGATATCGATGTCATTATTGTTTGGATCTTTACCCTGTAAGTTGATGATCTTCTGTCCGCCATTGGCTTTTCCATCAAACGTGATGCGGATATCGCTAGCTTGTTCCTCGCTACCATCAGGAGTTGCGTAATACCTGCCCTGAATGCGCACCCATCTATCTTTACCGCCATCTTCACCGCCAAGATTGTGAATCTTGTAAGTACCATCCTGAACATTGTCGGTATTCACCTTTGGAATAAGCTTCCAATATGAGTGTTCGTTGTTGCTCTTAAGAGTGGCAGTATTGACCGTAGTCTCGTAAGTTTCTTCATCTTTGATGTTTTCTCCAGTTTCAATATAACCGAACGAACCATCAGTATCTTCTGTCAGCATATAGGTGCACCCCTCATGAATATACTGAAGGTTGTTGAGAATTTTAGCAGTTAAACCAGTGTCGGTTCCACCTTTACTAAGATAGCTGACAACTAAATCCTTGCACCATTGCCACATGTCGCCTTCATAATTTTCGGGAATCTTAACCTTTTGTTCCCAAACATCAACGATGTCTTTGGGAATGTAGGGCAGTACTGCAATAGCATGATAGGTGTCGGCCTTGCCGTCAACAGGCATTATGCGCATAAATGCATACTGTTCAGCAAGTTCATGCATGCGATTGATGGCCATTTGAACATGCTCCTCCGAAGAGTTCGCTAAAACCTTACGAAGCTCTGCCTCGGCCAATTTCAGGGCCTTGGGAATGTAGTCATAAACCTCAACTGGTGTGTTCTCAGCACCGTAGTTTGAGGCTAACGAGTTCACTTTGTATGTGCCGTCACTGAGTTTCTTCTCGATGCCAACAGTGATATAGCTGGCAGCGCTTTGAGAAGTAACGAGTTGGGCATCATACTTGCCGGTGACCTTGATGTAATTATTGCCACCAACATTCTGAATGCGATAAACACCCGTCTGTGGAGCTTGTGCATAGGTTGAGAAACCTAGCAATGCCACAACGAGCATCAGCACGATTGTAATCGTTTTTCTCATAAATTCAGTAAATTAGTTATTAATGTTAATAGTTTTTTTCAAATTTGTTATAAAATGTGACACCATCGAGCTCCCCTCATAATGTCTATACAAATTATAATAGTTTTCAACTTGCAAAAATACGAAATTTATTTGTATTGACCAAATTATTACTATAATTAATGTGTAAAAACTTTTTTGTGTTTTTCTCATATTTCGCCATAGTCCAGTGCTTCACTATACTGCGCAGTGAAATATGGAATCCCCACCAAAACAAGTGAAGATTCCATGTTTTTAGTAATTCTAAAGGATATTACGGTTGTTGCACGCCTTTCATCGACAGCGCTATGCGCTTGCGCTCAAGGTCAACGCTTACCACCCGCACTCGCACGTGCTGGTTGAGTTTAACCGCCTTGGCAGGGTTGTCAATTCGTTTGTCGCTGAGTTGAGAAACGTGGACTAGGCCCTCTTTGTGAACGCCTATATCAACGAAGGCGCCAAACTGTGTGACGTTGGTCACGATTCCTGGCAGCTCCATGCCTGGTTTGAGGTCAGTGATTTCGTGCACGCTTTCGTCAAACTCCATCGCCTTAACCTCGCTGCGTGGGTCGCGACCAGGTTTCTCAAGCTCTTTCATAATGTCAATCAAGGTCAGCTCTCCCACATCGTGCGATATGTACCGCTTGATGTCGATGAGGTTACGCTTTTCTTTGTCTTTGATAAGCTCAGCGACGGTGCAGTTGCAGTCGCGTGCCATCTTAGTGACAAGTGCGTAGCGCTCGGGGTGAACGGCGCTGTTGTCGAGAGGGTTGTCGCTCTCAGGCACACGCAGGAAGCCAGCTGCCTGAGTGAAGGTCTTGGGACCGAGTTTTGGTACCTTGAGCAGCTCCTCACGTGAGTGGAAATCGCCGTTCTCGGCACGGTAGTTCACGATGTTCTGCGCCAATGTGGGGCCAAGTCCCGAAACGTAGGTCAGTAGCTCTTTGCTAGCGGTGTTGAGGTTCACACCCACGCTGTTGACGCAGCTCTCTACGGTGTAGTTGAGCGCCTCTTTGAGTTTAGTTTGGTCCACATCGTGCTGATATTGACCCACACCAATCGACTTGGGATCTATTTTCACCAATTCAGCGAGCGGGTCGAGCAGTCGGCGACCTATCGACACAGCGCCAC
This sequence comes from Muribaculaceae bacterium, assembly GCA_017964485.1. GTDB lineage: Bacteria > Bacteroidota > Bacteroidia > Bacteroidales > Muribaculaceae > Sodaliphilus. The sequence goes on from JAGCRW010000064.1 coordinate 17,227, forward strand.
GCACGGTAACATCCTTATCGGGGAACTCATCGCGGGCAATCTTGCTTGCGCTATAGATAGATGCGCCGTTCTCACTCACGACAAACACGTTGATGTCGCGGCGATAGCGTATGCGTTTCAAGAATTTCTCGGTCTCGCGGCTGGCAGTGCCGTTGCCAAGAGCGATGGCGTCAATCTTGTAGGTCTCGACAAGGTTGTGAATCTTCTTGGTAGAGCCCTCGATGTCGTAGTTGGGCGCGGTGGGATAAATAACATCGTTGTGCAGCAGATTGCCGTTTTCATCGAGACACACCACCTTGCAACCGGTGCGGAAACCTGGGTCAACGGCGAGGATGCGCTTGTGTCCCAACGGCGGAGCAAAGAGCAGCTGGCGCACATTCTGGGCAAACATCTCAATTGCCTCGGTATCGGCACGCTCCTTGGAGAGAGCGGCAAACTCATTCTCAATCGACGGCTTGATGAGGCGGTCGAAGCTGTCTTCGGCGGCCTCTTCTACCAGCTGTGATGTCTCGCCTTTACCGCGCACCACGATGCGGCACACGTTATCGACGGCACGGTCGTTATTGATATCAATGCTCACCTTGAGGAAACCTTCCTTCTCGCCACGGCGAATGGCAAGCAGCTGGTGAGATGAGATGTGCTTTAGGGGTTTGGAGAATTCATAGTAGAACTCATAGTTGCGGCCTTCTATTTCCTTGCCTTTTACCACGCTGCAGTTGAGGATAGCATCGTAGCGGAATGAGCGACGCACACTGTTTCGCACCGCCTGATTCTCGTTCACCCACTCGGCGATTATGTCGAGAGCGCCGTCAATTGCATCATCGGCATTGGGCACCTTGTCGCCATCGACAAATTTTGAAGCCATTTGGTTCACATCGCCACCCTTTTGCGCCATAATCATCTTGGCGAGCGGTTCTAAACCTTTCTCACGCGCCACTTGGGCACGGGTGCGGCGTTTGGGCTTGTAGGGCAGGTAGATGTCCTCAAGTTCTGTAGCGTCCCAGCAGTTGAGGATGCGGTTTGAGAGCTCATCTGTAAGTTGTTCTTGCGCTTCAATGGTTTTCAGAATCGTTGACTTGCGCTTCTGGAGCTCATCGTAGTAAGCCATGCGTGCGTCAATCGACTGGATTTGTGTCTCGTCGAGGTTTCCAGTCTGCTCCTTGCGGTAGCGGCTGATAAAAGGAATTGAGTTGTCATCCCGCAACAGGCTCACCGTGTTAGAGACCTTATTCAGCGGCAAGTCAAGTTCCTGTGATATTAAGGTGGAAATTTTATCGGCCATATTAGTTGTCAGTTTCAGTTATCGGTTATTAGACCTTTGTGATTATTAGTTAACACTTAAAACTTAACACTTATCACTTAATTCTTAATTCTTTTCCCAGTTTCATCCACGATGCATTCGCCTCGTTTCTTGAGGGTGATGAGGGTTATTTCAGGATAAGCCGTCCCCAGTCGTGCGGGCATGCCTACCATGCCAATGCCTATGTTGACGTATAATTTGTGGTCACCTTCGGTATAAAGTCCGCCCCAGAACTCATTATTAAAGTAGGCTGGCGAGAATTTGTGGCCAAAGAGAGTGATCATGCACTGCATGGCATGTGTGTGCCCGGCCAGCATCAGGTCGACTTTGTCGCACAAGCGCAGCATTGTTACACGCTTTTGGTAAGCACGCTCGAGTATCCACTCGTCGGGACTATGCTGCAGCAACACGACGAACTGATTACTGATGTTATATTCCTCGTAGGCATTATCGAGGTTGCCATACTTTGGAAATGGCCAGCCATAGAAGTTGTTGGTTCCCACCACGGCTATCTCGCTTGAGTCGCGAGTGAGAATAAAGTGGTCGTTTATGAGCAATTTCCACCCCATTTCCTTCTGCAGGTTGATGAGTGCCTGGCGGTCGGCAATACTGTCTTTCTTAGTGGGCCAGTCGAAGTAGTGCGCCTCATCGTGATTTCCAAGAACCGATACCACGCCATCAGGAGCATGAAGAGTAGAAAGAATCTTTTTATAGGGCAACGCCTCGTCGGTGCGACGACTCACGAGGTCGCCCGTGAAACAAATCATGTCGGGTTTCAGTGCATTTATACTGTCAACGCACTCCTGAATGAACTTTGTCTCGCCATTGTAGGTTCCCAGATGCGTGTCGCTGAACTGGACTATGCGGTATCCGTCAAATTCCTCGGGTAGGTTCTCAAACTCCATTTCCACACGCTCCACTTTCACTTGATAGGGAGTGAAAAACAATCCCGACAACATGAAAATGAAGACCAGTACACCAATGATGGGTGAAATAATGGCTCCAATCTTGCGCGTGCGCTTGCTGCTTCGTTTGAGATGCGTAGGCACCCACATCGCCGCCGCCAAGTAGCGTGGCACATAAAAGGTATAGTAAAGGTAGAGCATCCACATGACCGCGATAAAAGTGTTGTTGTCGCATGTGCGGCGGGGAATAGAAATCGCCACTACCATCATTGCCAGCAACACCAGCGAGAGTACGGCATGAGCGCCACTCTTAAGCCGTGGCCACTTCTTGTCACGCCTTAACTTGCGGAACAGCCACAAGTCAAGAGCAAAGTTCACAACAAGCAGTGTGATAAGCGGGAACCATTGAATAGTCATGATTATTTCAAACTTAAGAGTTCACAATTGTAGGGACAAGGTGTGCCTTGTCCGTTTTGCATTGCATTATCTAGGCGCACCCCAATTATCCCACTGCCTCTATGTGATTAGTGAGTGGGTTGCTGTACATCTGCAGCATGTATTTGAACATATAGTTTCGGTCGCTGTCGCTAACGGGGATGTCGGTTATCTTGTCGAGTTGATCGTTTAGATAGTCGTTGAAAATCTTTGCCTCCTCGGTAGTGTAGTGCTCAGCAAAGTCTTTGTTCTCAAACAGCATGTCATGAGCCATGTAGTTGGTCTTGAAAATCTTGTAGTTGGCATGAATCTCATGGTCAATGATGTTGCAGATGCGCTGAACGGTGAGCAGACGGTCGAGGTCGGCGGGTATGCGGTCAAGTTTGTCGTTGATGCATGGAGCAAACGAATAATGAATCTCTCCCTTAAACTCGGCGATACCGGTCTTCATGCTGATGAGGTCGTCTTCCTGAGTCTTCTTGAAGTTGGGGTTCTTGCTCTTTAGCAGATACTCACGGGCTTTGAGTCGGTCGTTGGGGTCATACTCATAGGAGAGTGCTATTGGAGCGATATTGAGCTCCTTGAGGCTCTCTACAAATGGCACGTCACGGTTGCCGTAGGTGAGCATCTTGATTAAGCTCTCCTGTGTGCGGTCGTTGCTGTCTTTGCAGCGACCCTCACGCTGGGCAATCCATATAGAGCCTTTCTTCTCTTTAAGCACAAAGTGCATATAGGCCGAAAGTTGGAGGGCTGCTGCCATGGTTTGCAGGCGTCCCAAGTTGCGCTTCACGATAAAGCACTTGTTGAGGCGTACCAACTGGGTAATCCAATTGTATATCAGCAGGTTGTTGCCGATGGCGATCTCACAGGAATCCATGCCGTTCTCGAGCATGAGATAACTAAGCAGCGCTGAATCAAGAACGATGTCGCGGTGGTTGGTTATGAAAGTGTTTGGCACGTCCTTCACCAGATTCTCGAGGCCGCTTGCGGTGAGACCTTTTGAAGTCTTGGCTAGCAAGCCGTCGATGAACGGTTTCATAACCTTAGTTTGCAAATCATGTTTTGAGTTCAAGCTCAACAGCAGGATTTTGAATTGCGTGTAGTTGTACTGTGGCATAACAATCTGCGCAATCTGCTTGAACATGGGTTCATTTACCAGAATCGACATCTCATTGTGGAAATCCTTGTCCTGAATAGGGCAAATGTCGGCATATTCACTGGGGATTAAAATATTCTCATTTTCCATAAAATAATACAGGTTTGAATTGAACAATCTTTTTTTTATCAAGTCCCAAAATTACAAAAAATATTTCAAACTGAATATATTTTGGGGCGAAAAACCTTGATGCCTGAAAACTTACTTCAAATCTTCGGGAGTGATGTCAAATGTGGCGATTTCTTCGTCGTTGGCTTTATTGACGTATTTTACAGTGATAGTAGCGCCTTTCTCCTTCATGGTTACATCGCCTGGTTTGGTGCTGTTTTTGAATAGTTTGATAAACTCTGGTGCCTTATGTTCCACAATTGCTTCGGCGTAGTCTTCTTCGGGCTGGTCATCGGGCACATCAACCTTCTTGACAATTGTCATAGTGTTGCTTTTGGCATCGTAGGTGTAAATGGCGTCGGCATCGGCATGCTCGTCTTGCGCTGCCTGTGATAGTTCTGTTGATTCGGTGGCCACAGAATCTTGTGTTGATACAGACTTGTCGCTGGCGCTCGATCCTCCTTCGGTTTTACAACCAGCAACCAAAATTGCTAATAATGCAATGGCTAATAATGATAACTTTTTCATATTGACGTGATTAAGTGTTAGTAATTATCTTTCTTAATGGCGGTCACAAAGCGGACGTTGCCGTTAAAGTCGTTGTAAATCTGAATGTTGCTCAGCCCGGTGCGTTGCAGGGTCTCGCCAACGAGGTTGCCCATAGCGCGGTTGATTTCGAGGTAGAGGCGTCCTCCGTTTTTCAAGGCTCGGCTGGCATAGGCTGCGATAGGGCGGTAGAAGAGCATTGGGTCGCCATCAGGCACGAATAGCGCGCTGTGAGGTTCGTAATCAAGCACGTTGGGTGCCATGGCCGCCTTCTCTTGCTCAGTGATGTAGGGCGGATTGCTCACGATGATGTCCCACGCCTCGCTTGGGGCGCGGCATGCGAGGATATCTTGCTCAATGAATTTTACTTGAGTTTTTAGTTCATCGGCATTTCGTTGTGCCACTTCGAGAGCAGCAAGGCTGATGTCGGTGGCGGTGACTCGGGCAAACTTCAGCGCTCTTGCCAGCGAGATGGCAATGCATCCGCTGCCGGTGCCGATGTCGAGGACATCAAGGTCGCTGCCTGGGTTCTCATCGACAATCATATCAACCAGCTGCTCGGTCTCGGGGCGGGGGATAAGCACTGCTGGAGTGACAGCAAAGCTGTGGCCATGAAAACGTGCTTTGCCCAGAATGTACTGTAATGGCTCGTAGCGCTTTAGTCGATCTATGATATTAGCGAGGCGTCTGTCGAAGAATTCGGGTAATTGCTCGTTCTCTCGCATTACAATATCCACTGGTTGCCACAATAGAACGTCCTCAAAGATTACTCTCGTCATGCCCTCAATCTCGCGGCTGTCGTAGTATGCATTGAGCTCGCTGCGTAATAACAAAATTGCTTCTCGTGTTGTCATTTTTGTTTGTTTTAGCTCACGAAAGTATAAAAAATATTCAAAATATGAGCAAAAATTCGTGAGAAAAATTGTTATTTGAAGAATTGTGTTTAACTTTGCAAAAATATCACAAGAAACACAAAACAAAAAATACAAGATGAGACTCCCTATTGATATGTTTAAGAACTTGCGCACCCCATTCTACTGCTACGACCTGCCGTTGCTGCGCAATACGCTAAAGGTCATCAATGATGAGATTGATGGCTTTCCATTTATCGTTCACTATGCTCTTAAGGCGAATGCTAACCCAGTGATACTTAATGAAATCGTAAAGGCTGGGATGGGCGCAGACTTGGTTAGCGGCAACGAAGTGCTGGCAGCGCTTGACGCAGGGTTCAGCGCAAGCAAGATGGCATATGCTGGAGTAGGGAAGACCGATTGGGAGATTGAGGCAGGCATCGATAACGATATTTTTTGCTTTAACGTAGAGAGCGTGCCCGAGATGGAAGTCATAAACGAGATTGCCGCTCGTAAAGGCAAGATGGCGGGCATCGCCATTCGCGTGAACCCAAACATCGATGCTCATACTCACCGCTATATCACCACTGGTACCACCGACAACAAATTTGGTGTTGATATACCTGTGCTGGATGAAGTGGTTGAAAAAGCTATGAGTTTGTCGAATATCCACTTGCGCGGACTGCATTTCCACATAGGCTCTCAGATTACTACACTTGAGCCGTTCAGAATGCTTTGTGAGAAGGCAAACGAACTTATTGACCATTATGAGAAACTTGGCATACACTTCGAGATGATAGACGTGGGTGGAGGTTTGGGAGTGGACTATGAGAATCCCTTAGAGAATCCTATTGCTCCGTTCAAAGAGTTCTTTAATGTGTTCAAGCAATGTCTCAAACTGCGTGATGGACAAAAAGTTCACTTCGAACTAGGCCGCTCGATAGTGGCGCAATGTGGCGCGTTGATATCTAGGGTAGTGTATGTGAAAGAGAACTCAATTAAGAAGTTTGTGATTCTTGATGCTGGTATGACCGACCTTATTCGACCCGCGCTTTACAGTGCTCATCACAAGATAGTAAACCTTTCTTCTCAAGAGTGTGGCGTTGAGACTTATGATGTGGTTGGCCCTATTTGCGAGTCGAGCGACGTGTTTAGTTGCGACGAAAAGTTGCCGATTACCCGTCGAGGCGACTTTGTTGCTATTCTCACAGCAGGCGCTTACGGAGAGTCAATGGCAAGCCGCTACAACATGCGCTACCTGCCTCATTGTCATTTCATTGATTGATGGTATCCTAGAGTAGTTCGTTTAAAAAACGTAGCAAAATGAATAAAATGAGACTCATTTCGGGTCTCATTTTTTATTCTATCGTCTCAACAAGGAATGATACAGGCCTGAAACCGTCATTGCAGGATATCATGGCGCTATGGGGATTTTTCATCCATCCGTCGTAGAAATCTCCTCCGCCCTCGGCGAGTTCCTTAACCCAGGGTAGGAGTGTCTCCCAAGCACTGTCGCACATTCCTTCGGGTTGTTGGCAATTCTCAACGATGAACGACCTGCCTAACGTCATATCACAAGCGTGCTCGATGGGGTTCTCATATTTCTCCATCAGGTCGCTATAGCACGTCATGCGCATAACAGTTATCTTGATTTTCTTCATAGTTTTGATGTTTTGCGCAAAGATAAGACTTTTTTGTGAAGAAAATGATGAAGATTGTGAGAAAAGTGATATCTTTGCGCATTATGAGAAATATATTATTAATATTAGTTTTGGCGTCAGGGCTTTCCTGCTATGCTCAGGATGTTGACACTTTGGAGTATTTCGACCCTAATGAGGTGCTGGTTGTTGGGGAAGATGTTGAGGAGGCTAACCGACTGGCGGCGTGCCAGGTGGTGGCGGGAGTGTGGCAGTATGATAAACCATACGTACATGCCGATGGTGCCTCAGTGATGGGAAAACTGGGCAAACCTATAGCCAAGAGCAAAATCAAGAAAGGCCTTGACAAGGCCTATAAAAAGATGAAAATAAAGAAGCGCTGGAGCACGTTCACGCTCACAGAAGATGGAGAGTGGACGATGAAGGTGCTTGGTCTCTCTTTCGGCGGAAGTTACACTTATGATGTTGAACAGCAGGAACTCACACTCAAGTGGCATGGCATTCCGCTAAAGTCGCACACTCACCGCGACGACAAGAAACTTTATATCGCATTTGATATGGACCGCCTGTTGGTCGTACTCAGTTTTATGAGTGGCATCAGCAGCAGCGAGACGCTTAAATCACTCTCGTTTCTAAGCCAAAATTTCCGCAACGTAACTGTGGGGTTTGAGATGAAAAGGAAGTGATAAAAGTAGAAAGCACAAAGTATGATAAATAAGCATTATCTCCCTATGCGCTATAGGTATGAACGCTTGTGGCTTGAGCGCTTGGGAGGTAATTGATTCCCCACCAGCACACTTGTAGCAGCACAAATGCTACAATTAACATGGCGAGAGCTACGTGTTTACGATGGCGAGGCATTAGACGATAGTGCACATACACGAGATAGGCCAGCCATGTAATTGCAGCCCAAGTCTCCTTAGGATCCCATGACCAATAGTGTCCCCATGCCTCTTTGGCCCACAATGCGCCAAATAGCATGCCAAATGTGAGGAAAGCCAGCCCGGCATATACTAAGTTGTCGGTAATATCATATTCTTGGTCGGTGGGCTCTGTCCGCTTGAAAAACAGTAAGTAAAGAGCCATGACCGTTGATGCTCCTAGCAATGCGTAGGCCATCATATAGACTATCACGTGAGGCGCAAACCATGGGCTCTGCAACGCTGGCATGAGCGTCTTGGAATGAATCTCGGGTTTGAATATGTTTATTGCAATGAACACGACTGCCATAAGAGTTGAGAAGGACAATATCCACTTATAGCGCCAGCGGCCATACACAATAATGCCGGCTAGTGGCAGGAATAGTGAATACCATAGTCGTGTTTCGCCCATTGTGCGCAGCGGTGGCCTTTCGAGTGAAACCCACATTGCAATAATAAAGCCAAAGAATACGAGCAAGCCCGCTACAGTTGCTCCGTAGGCTATCGACTTCTTGTCTTTCCAGGCGCCCCATGCACCTATTGTCCACATCACTACCGACGCCAAGCCGAAATATATAAAACTATTCCAGGTCATAATTCTCTCCTCCTTCTTGCACCAATAATGAATAAGCTTGCTGCTCCAGCAATCATCATAAAGATGCCTGTATAAACTACAGGCAACCAAGGGTCACGCACCAGTTCAAAGATGCTCACTTGACTGTTTGGTCCCATATTCGTGTCGTAGCCATACTGGTAAATTTTGTAGCCATCAACCTTTACTGGTTTGTTGACATCGACAGTTGTGGCAAAGTTTTTGCCGTTTTGGGTGTAAATGTTTATGTTAGAAGCGAAGCGCTTTGGAGAGCCGTCATCATAAGTCTCCATGATAAATTTGTTAAGCTCTATAGCAATGGGCAATTCCCTTATCTCGTTGTTGGCTGTTAATGCTCTCCACTCAGGTTCTCCAACTGTGGTTATCATCTTGAGGCGCTGCATGTCGGCATTGCCAATCGTGGCTGCGATCAGGGCGATGAAGAGTCCCAGATGGTTGAGCAAAAATGGTATGTCGCGACGCCACTTGAAATGCAAAATGTGATTGATGATGATTACTCCTAAGATGACGGTAATGTAAACATAGGTCAGCACCATTGGCCAAAACGACAGCATATTGTTAAACCAGGTGCCATCAGTGGTCTGTTTGGTGAGTCCCATGATTAAAGTGAGAATTATGGCATATATCATCGCAGGCACTGTAGCCTTGTAGGTGCCAAGAAAGTGCAGCACAACAAATTTTCTTCCTATCATATAGATGGCAATGATTATTGCAATAAACACTGCCAGCATTATGGCGTTGGCAGGCCAGGTCAAAGCATCCCAGTTGACGGGCCCAGCACTTAGTTGTAGCATGAACCCTGCCGCGACAATGCCACCGCCTACCATGAATCCGTCAAGGAGAGTCAATGATTTGTTCATTTATGATAGTTTGAAAAATTAAGACAGGCATTTATAGCCTGCCTTAATTGTATGTCTTTTTCGGAAATTTAAATCTCGATTCGTTTGTTCTTCTTGGCTGTTTCAATCCATTTTGGAACGATCTGCTGCAAGAAATTCTGCTTCTTTGCTCTGAGGCTTGCCATGTCAAGGCCAATGTAGGCCTGCGCTTTGGCTTTGGTGCTGATGTCAGGCATAGGCACATCGCCGATGTAGCCATGCTTGGCGAGAATCTTGCTGATGAGCAGTCGTGCTTGTAACGCATAGTCCACACTGTGTGAGAGCAGTCGTGTCACTTCTTGTGGGGCATGGAAGGTGGCACCATGACTTGCTATGGCATAGTCCCATCGCCACTGACTCTTGCGAATCAGGTCTTGAACGGGCTTCATTTCGGCGTCGGTAGCTCCTTTTTCGAAAGCGAATTTCGCTTCGATATGGGCAGCGGCCAGTTCTTTCTCAGCGCGGTTTCTCACCTCGGTGCATTTTGCCTGGCGCTCATAGACGTTCTGTTTGAGTGTCTCGGCATCCTTGCGGTGACAAATCTGGCAGGTGCGGTCGATGTTAGCCAATGGTGACATAATGTGGTGGTCGGTGAATTTTACACCACCTTGCTGCATGTAAGGCATATGACAATCGGCACATGAAACGCCTCTCTGTCCGTGAATTCCTTGCAATGCAATCTCATATCCAGGGTGCTGTGCCTTGAGAATTGGGGTCTTTGACAAAGGGTGAATATAGTCGTAAAAGCCAATAGAGTCATAATAGTGCTCTGCATCCTCGCATGTCATGCCGAAGTCTTGTGGGAACATCAGGTAGTTGGCCTTTCCTGGATTTTTAGGGTCATCGGGCTTGATGAAGTAATACTCAGTGTGGCATTGAGCGCACACTAATGAGCGCATCTCCTCGTGAGTGGCTTTGTTCACGTCCTTACCGGCGCGTGTCCATGCCTCATAGAGTGCGGGACGCGCAGGTCGCAAATCCATAGTGCGCGCATCATGGCAGTCGCTGCAACCAACAGTGTTAACAATCTGGTCGCCGAGTCCACTCCACTTGCCTGCATAGGCGTAATAGTTGGTGGGATCAAATACCGACTTGCTGCCACTCAATTCTCGCATCATGCGTGGTACATCGGGCCCCTTGCAGGTCCAGCATGTTGCAGGCTGCATATCCTCATCGCCGTCGATGCCTGGGTTACCGGTGCGTAGAATTTTTCTTAAGTCCTCAATACAGTGCTTGTGACCACGTGGGGTGTTGTAGTCGCGTGAGAAAGCATATCCTGCCCATAGAATCACCATTTCAGGTCTTTGCTCAAGCACGTCAACCTCGTTAGAACTGTTGTATTCAGACTTAAAGGTGGTGTCTTCGGTCATCGCCCATGTCTCGTACTCACGAGGATAATCGGCCTTGAATTTCTCGTTTTGGGCAATGATTGAATCGGTGAATTCTGTGCGTTTGTTGTTGAACACGCTTGCAACTTCGGCCCTTCGCTGCATTAGCGAAGATACCAGCAGTCCCAACAGGAACACAACAATCATCGACCCTCCAAAGAGTGCCCATCCTTGCCATTTTTTTAGTTTCTTTGCCATAGATATGTTGTTTTTTATTTGTTGTCTATTGTATATTATATATTGAATTCTGCAATTATCTGATTATTGCTTTTTTAATTGCAACCATTCGGGTACGGGACTTGGCGGCAGCGGCACTTGAGTCTCAGCGCCAGGAGTAGACATGAGTGAGTTCATGCCACCGTGAGGCACGTTGCGGTGACAATCCCAGCATGCTTTGCCCTCGCCTTTTTTTGCCATCATGTAGTCGATACGTCCTGTCTTAACAAACTCTTGATTAAGCTGGGTATGGCAGCGTATGCAGTTATTCATTATAACTTGTGCGCTGGCATCCTCGGCCATAATGGCTTGTCGCTCGCTGTTGGACACGAAATATGCCACGTGCTTCAAACCATCGGTAGCTTTAAAGGCATATTTCTTGAAGAAGTTGTCGTGCGGCACATGGCAGTCGTTGCAGGTGGCGTCACGAAAGTGGCTCGAGTTGCTCCAAGTAGCATAGTATGGTGACATGATGTGACAGTTTACACACGCACTTGAGTCATTGCCAAGATAGGTGTGAGCCCTAAGCAGGTAGCCAAATAGTCCACCCAGTCCCACAATCAAACCAGCAATAACAACTAGTCCTATCTTTTGTGAATAGGACAACTTGCTGCATGCATTTGTGTACCACTGTTTTATCTTTTTAAACATAGAATGTGATTCTGGGCTGTTAATGGTTTTTTGCAAAGATATAATAAATTAGGGTATAATGCAAAAGAAACTTTCAAATGTTAATGTTGTTTAACAAATGCGTGTCTTATGTGGTCTGTTTTTATTTCTTGCCATAGAACATGTCCACAAAATCGTTGGCTTCCTCCTCGGTGAAATTGCCTGTGATTTCAACTTTTCCTCCATTAATTTGACAATTTACTATAGGATAAGATATAACCTTGTCTTTAAAAACAATAGCAAGTGCATTCCCAATATTATCGGATGTTAATTTTGAGAATTGTTTGCCACCTTCTTTGTCTAAAGTAATGAATATCGCAAACCCATTATAATTGTTGTCTGTTACCTTAGCTTCAATAATTGACTCGCCTGTCATGGCAGGTTTACCCAAGGTGTCGGTCTTTAGAGCTATAAGCTCATATATGTTGTCAAACGGTTTTTGAGTCCACATTAGTTTGAGGTCAGATGGCAGGATTTCGGGACCATATTTGGCAATAATGGCGTTGATTGCTGCGGTGTCGCTTTTCTGGGCTGCGCATACGGCAGGCCCATTATAATTACCTTTACTAATGTTTTGAAATAAAGTCGGATTCCCGGCGGCTTCGCATAAGTTGGAGATGTCTTGAGCAATATCTGGATACTTATAGGTCTCATAAAAACCTATTTGCGCTACTGCTTTCTTGTCGATTGGGCCTCGTGAGTCTTTTTGGTCATTTTTGCATGAAGACATGCCTCCCACACAGGCTGCGACTGCTAAAATTAGAATTACATAGAGATTTTTTTCTTTGAATAGTTTCATAATAGTTGATTCTAATTGTTTGTCATCAATAGATTGCAAAGATAATCAATATTTTTAAATAACGGCGGTTTTGTTTTTAAAAAATGGTTGCATAGTGAAAACTAAAAAACTGGCAAGTGATACCTGATAACTGACAACTTTTTACTACCTTTGTGGCGATTTTTATGAAACTATTGCAATTAGGATAAACGAGGTTATGTCTTTCTCACTTGAAATACATTATATTATATGGTCGCTGCTTGGGGTGGCGTTGTTGCTGTCACTGGTATGGGTGGTGTGGTATAACCGCCGCAGTATGAAGCTACTGAAGTTTATGAAGGTGGAGGAGCGCACCCGTCGCTATCTTTATCCAGAAGACCTGCCATCGGTGTCGATTCTTGTGTTTGCCAACGATGATGAGTCGTGGCTCAACAAGTTCTTGCCCACGCTGATGCAACAGAAATATCCATCATCTTTTGAGGTGATAGTGCTTGACGATGCGTCGGTCGATGGCACTAAAGACCTTGTTGGCGAGATGATGGCCTATTACGACCACCTGAAGATTGTGACTGTTCCCGACCAGACTCGATCGCTATCTCGCAAGAAACTCGCGGTGATGCTTGGCATCAAGGCGGCAGAGCATGACGTGATTCTAACTACTAATGCCAACTGTCAGGTCCGCAGCGACCGCTGGCTCATGGCACTGATGCGCAACTTCGGCCCAGGCATTGATGTGGTGCTGGGATACTCGCATTTTGCTCATAGCGAAGATCGTAGATTTGGCAAGAGCTACCGTATCTTCGACGACATGACGACTTCGATGCAATGGCTGCTGAGCGCCATCAACGGCAAGCCTTATCGTGGTACAAGCGACAACCTTGCCTACCGCAAGGAATTATTCTACAAGAACAAAGGTTTCTCAAATTCTCTCGATATGAAGTGGGGTGATGATGACGTGTTTGTCAGCGAGATAGCCACTGCAAATAATACGCGTCTGGAGATTCTGCCTGCTAGTTTCATGTCGGCTTATTACGATGACCTGCCTCACGCTTTCAGTGTGCTTAAGTCGCGTCGCGACTTCACATCGCATTTTGTGAAGTATAAGTCTCAGTTCCGCATGCATGCATTCATGTCGCTGCTTTATTATTTGAGATTGGCGGCAATCGTTGGAGCCATTGTTTTGGCTTACACCAACATAGCGGTGATAGTGATGGCGGCATTGATACTGCTGCTGACATGGCTGCCGTCGATGCTCGTGACCTTCAGGAACTGTTATCTCCTTAATCTGCCGCTATTGTTCTTCTCAACTCCAGCGCTCGTACTATTGAGACCAATTGTCAACTGCTATTACAAGATTAAGGGGCTGTTTACCAAGAAGAATAATTACACATCAATTATGTAGTTATCAGTTTTCAGTTATCAGTTACCAGTTTTTTCATTTCTAGTAATTTGTTATAATCGTTCATGATTAAGACACTCACTTCTTGGCGGGGTATTTTTGCTGTTTGCATTGTGTGTTTTCACTTTGCAATGCACGCTTTTGACCAGATGACTTACGCTGGAGTGACGTTCTTTTTCATGCTGAGCGGTTTTTTGGTGACCTATAGGCACAGCGAGATTGCATCGGTAAAGCAGTTCTACTGGCGACGGTTGAAGCGCATTTTCCCTTTGCACTGGATTGCGTTGGTGGGAATGATTATCGTTGACTTGACGTTGATGCACAAGTTCCACTATGGTTGGGACTTGCCGCTACATGTGGCGCTGCTACAGTCGTGGGTTCCCAGTGAGGCGGTGTTCTACAACTACAGTATCCACTCATGGTTCCTGAGCTCGCTGTTGTTTTGTGTGCTTGTCACCCCGTTGTTGCTCAAGTTCTTCAACCGTGTGGGAGGAAAGGTTGCATGGGGTGTTGCGCTTGCAGGTTGTGGGGTAATTGCTGTAATAAACCTTGTGGCTAGCGAACAGTGGCATAGCTATCTTTATGTGTGTCCTGCTACCCGTTTGGTCGATTATGCTTTAGGAATGATGCTTGGCGCGACGCTGCGAGAGCGAATAATGCCTAGCTCGATTACTATGGCCCGCGCTACTGTTAACGAACTAGTGCCATTGGCAGTGTTGGCGTTATTTATTGCTCTGCATGCCAGTGGCAGTGCTTTAGCAGAGCGCCTAGAACATTCCGTGCTGTGGTGGCTGCCGGTGTCGATGCTAATTGTGATGTGCACCATCCTCAACACTCACGAAGGCGTAGTGGGCAAGGTGCTCACAATAAAGCCGCTGTTATGGCTCGGGAAATTGAGTTTTGAAATATACATCTTGCAGAAACTTGTCAACAACCTGTTCTGCTACGTCGTTGCGCCCCTGTTCGGCCATTTCGGCATTATGATTTACGACTACAGCTTTGTCTGCACCTTGCCTTTGTTGCTTCTTACTGCATGGGTTGTGAATAGAATTATGAGTAGGGTATAAATGCTCAAAAAGCGCAAAAATTGCAATAAGAGCGTAAAAACTGCGTTATTAAAGGTAAATGAGTATTCACAATTACCGACATATTGCTTTTTTTGCTCTGCTACTGATGTTCTTAACTGCTGTGGCTCAGGATAATGATAAAATCTTGAACCGCCAGTATGCTGACATGAAACGCATCCATTATGGTTTTTCGGTGGGTTGTAATTTCCAGGACCTGCTGATTACCAACAATGGCTACGTGAGCGAGGACGGGCAGTCATGGTTTGCCGATATTCCCAATCATTCTCCTGGCTTCTGTGTGAATGTGCTTGCCGACTTGCGATTGTCGGAGCATTTTAACCTGAGGCTGTCGCCAGGTATGTACTTCGGCAACAAGGTGGTGAAGTATTTCAATGCCACTCCACCCGAAGATGCCTTGGAGCCAAATATTTTCAAGCAGAGCCAGAACGTAAAAGCCACATACATCGTGGTACCTCTCGACTTGAAGATTTCGACAAAGCGTTATCACAACATCCGCCCCTATTTTACCACTGGTGTCACTGGTCTCTACGACTTGAGCAAGGAGCGTCCTGAGCAGCTGCGTCTCAAGGACTTTGACGTGATGCTCACTGTGGGCATGGGCTGTGATTTTTACCTGCCGTTCTTCAAGTTGTGTCCTGAGGTTAAGTTCTGCTTCGGCCTGAGAAATCTGCTCGAAACAAACCGTCCCGACCTTCAGGACAACCCCGCTATGGAGGTGTTCACCAAGAGCGTGAGCAAAATAAAGAACAACATGGTGGTTGTGACATTTTATTTTGAATAAAAAAGTTTATGCGACGATATATAAAGACATTGCTATTCTCGATCACGCTGCTGCTTGCCGCTAATGGTTTTAAGGCAGCGGCGCAAATCGACGCGCAGTTCACTCAGTATTGGGCTGTGCCGTCGTATTACAATCCCAGCTCGATAGGCAATGTCGATTATATTCATATCACTGCTGGCAGCAAGCTACAGTGGATAGGCGTGAAACACGCTCCTATGGATTTCTTGGCTATGGCCGACATGCCGTTTAAGTTCCTCAATAAGCGTTGGGGCACTGGTCTGCTGGCTCAACAGGAGAACGTGGGACTTTTCAGTACACAGACCATCGCTGCCCAGATTGCATGGAAAAAGAAGATGCTTGGTGGCACTCTGAGTGTGGGAGCTCAGGTGGGCCTCATTAACCAGACGTTCAAGGGCGACTCGATTAGAGTTCCCGAGAATGACCAGTATCACACCAGTGCCGACGATGCAATCCCCAAGGGCGTGGTCAACGGCAAGGCGCTTGACGTGGCTGCTGGCGTGACGTTCACCCACAAGTGGTTCTGGGTTGCCCTCTCAGGCACTCACCTCACGTCTCCAACTATCGATATGAAAGCTGGCGAAAACGAAGAGGATTTGTATCAGTTTGAAACTGGCCGCAACTTTTATTTGATGGCAGGTAGCAATATTCCTATTAAAAATACGTTAATTGAAATACAGCCGTCGATAATGGTGAAGACCGACACAAAGTTCTGGCAGTATGAGGCAACAGCACGTTTCCGCTACAACAAGTTCATCTCGGCGGGTGTCGCTTATAGGCACAAAGATGCCGTGTGTGCTATGTTTGGCGCCGAGTTCAAGAACGTGTTTGTGGGCTATGCCTACGACTTCCCCATATCGGCAATGAACAAGGCCACTCACGGCAGCCATGAGCTGTTTTTGAATTATAACGTGAAGCTCAACTTGGGCGAGGTAAACAAAAACAAGCATAAGAGCATCCGCATCATGTGATGCTCGACAAGAAATTGATAAACAACACATATTAAGTATATATGAAAAAGTTATTGATTTTTTTCTTTACGATAGTAGTGCTGGCATCTTGCAGCGGAGTTCGTAAGTCTATCAACAGCGGTGGCGGTGAGGTCACTGGTGTTGGAGCTGTAACTTTTAGTGAGCCCACCCCCTACGGCATGGTGCTCATCGACTGTGGCTCAATGAAGGAAGGTCCCGCTATGCGCGACTCACTGTGGGGCATCGACTCTACAGCACGTGGCGTGAGCGTTGACGCCTTCTGGATGGACGAGAACGAGGTCACCAACAGCAAATACAAGCAATTTGTGTATTGGGTTCGCGACTCTATCATCCGCGAGCGTCTGGCCGATCCAGCCTACGGAGGCAACGAAGAGTTTAAAATCGAGGAGGACAAAGAGGGTAACCCTATCAAGCCTCACCTCAATTGGAGCCGCAACATCCCCTGGAAGAACCCCAGCGAGGACGAGGAGCGCGCCATTGAGAGTGTTTACCGCACTAACCCCATCACAGGCAAGAAGGAGCTTGATCCCCGTCAGATGAACTACCGCTATGAGGTATATAACCTGACCGAGGCTGCCAAGCGTCGCAACCGCTTTGACCCGACTACCCGCGACTATAACACCGACCACGCAGTGCCCACCACCAATCCCACTATCAGTAAGGACACCGCATTCGTTGATGACGATGGCCGCATCATCCGCCAAACTATCACTCGTCCGTTGCAGAGTGAGTTTGATTTCGTAAACACATATATAGTAAATATATTCCCTGATACCACTTGCTGGATTAATGACTTTGAGAACAGTTACAATGAGCCTTACGTGCGCATGTATTTCGCCAATGGCAACTTCAACAGCCACCCCGTGGTTGGCGTGAGCTGGGAACAGGCTAATGCCTTCTGCCACTGGCGTACCGAATTCCTCAAGAAGTCGCTTGGCAAGGAAGGTGTATATATCGAGCCATTCCGCCTGCCTACAGAGGCCGAGTGGGAGTATGCCGCTCGTGCCGGCAAGAACGAGAACATCTATCCGTGGGACGGCAATATGCCGCTTACCGAGGATGAAGGATGCTTCTATGCCAACTTCAAGCCTAACGAAGGTAACTATGTGCGAGACGGAAGCATCATAACGTCGCCTGTCGGAACTTATGAGCCCAACGACAACGGACTCTTTGACATGGCAGGTAATGTGAGTGAGTGGACTTCGACGAGCTACACCGAGAGTATCGACCGCATGACCAACGACCTCAACCCCGAGTACCGCTACAACGTGGCCAAGGAAGACCCTTACAAGATGTCGCGTAAGATTGTGCGTGGCGGCTCGTGGAAAGACGTGGCCCACAACATCCGAAGCGATATACGCATGTGGGAATATCAGAACGAGCAACGCTCCTACATTGGCTTCCGTTGCGTGCGTACCAAGGTGGGATATGTGAAGTCGAAACGCAAAAACAACTGCTGCAACGACTAAAACTTAACGACAATAACACACATAACATAGCAATAATATGGCTACTGACAAGCAAACTACAAAAATGCAGCGCAAGAGGAAAAGGCAGATGATAACCCAGCGCTTTTTCAACTTCGCTTATAGTATTGGTGCGGCTATCGTTATCTGGGGTGCACTGTTCAAAATCCTGCACCTCCCTATGGGTAACTTGCTTTTGACGATTGGTATGGGTACCGAGGTGCTGATGTTTATCATTACAGCATTTGAGCGTCCCGAGAAAGAATATCACTGGGAAGATGTGTTCCCCATCCTCGATAGTGGCGACCCTGATGACCGTCCCGACTTTGAAGGCGGATTAGGAGGAGTAGGCGGCAACATTACCATCAACGGCGACATTAGTGGTGCCGAGGGTGGAGAGATAGCCATTGCAGCACCTCCTGCACAACCACAATCGCCAGGGACTGTAATCACAGTCGGCGATTTGCCAGGTGACGGTTCGCCCGCTGTAGTGGCAAGTCCTGAGGTTGCCGAGGCTATCGCCACAATGACACAAGAAGAGGTGAAAGCCGTGATGGGCTTGCCTCAAGGCCTACAGCTCACCGACGAGGAAACTCAGTCGCTTAGCGAGAGCATTGCCCGCATGAACGCTGCCAGCGACCAACTCTCGAAGATGGCAGAGCTTACCGAGGCAACTCAGCAGTATCTGAGCCAGATGGCAACTATCAGCGAGCAGATGCAGCGCCTAGGCGAGACTACTACCGCTCTCAACGAGGTGCAGCAGCAGCTTCTCGGCAGCTATGAGGCTATCACCAGCAACAGTCAGAATATCTCTCAAAACACCACTGGCTATGTAGAGCAGATGGAGGCCCTTAACCGCAATGTTACTGGCCTGAACACCATCTATGAGATACAGCTCAAGAGCATCTCTTCGCAGCTCGACAGCATTGACCGCGTGAACAGCGGCTTGAAGGACATCCGCGACATGTATGAGAAGTCAGCAGCCGAGAGCGCGCGCTATTGCGACGAGACCGAGAAGATGGCTCACTACATGAAACAGCTCAATTCGGTATATGAGAAGATGATCAACGCCATGACGGTGAATATGTATCAGCCAATGCCAGGCGGCATGCCAGCTATGCCCGTCAATATGCCACAGCCCGACAACACTAACGGCACGATGGCCAACAACAATGTAGAATAATATAGTTTTTAGCAAATGGCTACTGGAAAAAATCAGTCACTGGCGAAGATGTCGCCACGCCAAAAGATGATAAACCTTATGTATATCGTCTTGACGGCCATGCTTGCGCTTAATGTGTCGAATGATGTGCTCAACGGCTTCAGCCAAGTGGAAGAGGGCTTGAAGCGCTCTAACCGCACCATCACCGCGCGCAACATGCAGATAATGGCTCAACTCCAGGCTTTTTATAACGAAGACCAAGAACACGGTCTGCCACTGATGAATTCGGGCAACGATGTGAGAAATGTCACCGACAGCTTATATGACTACATCGAAGAACTGAAAGTGATGATTGTCAAAGAGGCCGATGGCCCCGGAGCTGACGTGGACCACATCAAGAACCGCGACAACCTTGATGCAGCAACTATTGTTATGCTCTCGCAAGATACCAAGCGAGGCACCGACCTGCGAATGCGCATCAACCGTTTCAAGAGCTACATCTTAAAATATGTAGATGATCCCGAAAAGATGCGCAACATTGAGCAGGCACTCACTACCGAGCCTTTCAAGGGCAATGCCGACATCAGCAACGAGAAGACGTGGGAAGAGACGATGTTTGATAATATGCCAACCGTGGCAGCCATCTCGCTGCTTAGCAAACTTCAGAACGATGTGCGCTATGCTGAGGGTGAGGTGCTCAACCACCTGCTCAAGCTCACCAATGTTGAAGACCTCAGTGACCTGAAGGTGAACTGGGTGGATGCCTTTGTGATTCCTCAGTCAAGAGTGGTGATGCGCGGTTCGAAGTACCAGTCGCAGATTGTGCTTGCCGCTATCGACTCAACACAGCGACCAGTGGTTTATGTCAACGGCACACGATTGAGCAACAACAAAGGCCTATATGAGGTCACTACCAGCCATTCGGGTAATTTCGACTACTCTGGTTACATCGAGGTGGTGGGACAAGATGGCCAGCTCATCAAGCGTGACTTCAAGTCGAGCTATACCGTTATCGACCCAATCGCCACCGTGAGCGCCACCATGATGAACGTGTTCTATGCTGGTATCGACAACCCGGTATCTATCTCGGTGCCTGGTGTTGGTAATGGCACGGTAAGCGCCACAATGACCAATGGCACTCTCACCAAGAGTGGCGACGGATGGATAGCACGCCCCTCACAAGTGGGTGTGAACTGCGAGATTTCGGTATCGGTAGAAATTGACGGAGTGAGGACTAATGTGGGAACATCCACATTCAAAGCCCGTAAACTGCCTGACCCAACCGCCTATATCAATCTTGGTCAAGACAACCGCTACAAGGGCGGAAAACCGCTGGCTAAGGGAACCCTGCTCGGCGTGAGCGGACTGCATGCCGCCATCGACGATGGTCTGCTCGACATAGAGTTTACAGTTGTGAGCTTCGAGACCTTGACCTTCGGTTCAATGGGTGAGGCGATTCCCGAGGTGTCGCAAGGCAGCCAGTTCTCTGAGCGCCAAAAGACCAGTTTCCGCCGCATGAAGCGAGGCACACGATTCTTCATCACTCGCATCCGCGCAACAGGTCCCGATGGTGTGACACGTGAGATTTCACCAATGGAAGTGGTTGTGAACTAATTTATCAAGAGCATTTTTAGGACAATTAATATACTTTTGTTTAATCTTAAACTTATAATAATGAAGTATCTTAAATATATAGTGCTGGGACTGATTGTTGCTTTTGCGACTGCTGGAGCCACAGCTCAAGTAGTGAAGAAGAACGATGGTGACCGTCGTGACAAAAAGGACGAGAGCGCGGTGAAGGTCTCTGACCGCCAGCAGGCTTTCTATGAGCAGCGCGAGCCCAGCGAGGCCGACCTGCAATGGTCAAAAGTAGTGTATCGCATATTGGATCTCACCAAAGGCAAGAATCCCGCCCTCTATTATCCAGAGGAGCCTAACGAGGACGGCCAGAGTATGTTCTTCATCATCATGCGCCTGCTTGCTAACAACCAGATCAGCGCCTACGAGTATCTTGATGGACGCGAGATGTTCACCGACGAGTACAAGATTAAGGTGGCCGAGTTGTTCGACCGTTTCCATGTGCTCTATAGCGAGGCAAAGGGTAGCACTGAGAAGAACCCCAAGTATGCCATTGAGGATGCCGATATCCCTGGCAACGAGATTTTGAGTTACTACATCATTGAGAAGTGGGAGTTTGACACCCGCACCAACGCAATGCGCTGTCGTGTAGATGCCATTTGCCCAGTGCTCCACCGCGAGGATGGCTATGGCGGCGAGCCCATCAAGTTCCCTATGTTCTGGGTAAAACTCAACGATATCAGGCCATACATTGCCCAGCAGTATATCTTCACCGATGATGACAACAACCTCACTCGCTACAACCTCGACGACTTCTTCAAGCTCAATATGTATACTGGCGACATCTACAAGGTTAAAAACCTGCGCAACCAATCGCTAATGCAGCTCTATCCCGAGCCTGAAGCGCTCAAGCACGCTCAAGACTCAATCGAGGAGCGTCTGCATCGCTTTGACAAGAACCTGTGGGCACCAACACGTGAGGAACTCCAAGCGATGGCCGAAGCAAAGTGTAAACTTGAGGCAGAGCAAAGAGGCGAGACCCTTGAGGAAGGTGAGAGCGAAGGCGCTACTGTCAAGGAAGAAAAGAAGGACTCTGGTAAGAGCGTGAAGACCAAGCGTGGCAGTAGCAATGACAGCAAAGACAACAAGAAAAAGACCACCAAGAAGAAAGTCCAAAAAGCCAAACAGAGCAGCAACCAAGGCGCAGGCCGCTCAGTGCGCAACCGCAAACGCTAGTTTGGATTAAGGGTTTTCTGTAATCAATATCACATGCACACATTAATGTGTGCATGTTTTTTTATGTGGTTTATACTCGATTTGATATAATTTGGTCCAAGAGAACATATGGATAGATTTGTTTTGCTGGCCATTGATAGTCAGTATGTTGCGATTTTTCTGCGAAAAAAGTTGTCGAAATTTTTGAATTTTTTTTGCCTCGATAATATATTTTGTATATCGAAAAAAAATTGTTTCACTTTTTAAAATCATACAGTATTATGCCAATGCCATTCCGACTAAGAAACAACACAAAGATTACTGAAATGCCTAAACCTGAAAAGTTCATTGATGAGCCATTAGATGAAGTCCTTTCTCAGCTTGAGAACGAGTATAGGTTCCATTTATTGAAAGATGTTCAAGGTGTGAGTTGTTATCGACTGATTACAATGAAAAAACATTGTCACATATTAGAAATGATTGCTCACGTGCCTGAATGCACCGACAAATGGATTGTAGTTGATGCTTTTCCGCTTCGCGAAGAGAATACCGAAGATGTTGATTGTTAGTGTATTGCAATTTTTCTGCAAAAAAAGTTGTCGAAATTTTTGAATTTTTTTGACATTCTATCTATTTATATTAGTGAAAAGTATAACTTAAAAAAATATCGACAATGAAGACAATGACAACCATCCGTACAAGTTCCTCTACTCTGTTCCAAGTAATGCGCAGCTACCTTAGCCACAAGCGTGTTACAAAATCGACCAACTTCAGTGATGACATCTATAGCATCACCATCTACGATCTTGATAGTGAGCAGACCGACAAGTTGCTCGCATAACTCACACGCCGCATGCACTTCTTGCCTGCCTCGCAATCCGTCGCTGCATAGCCCAGAATCGGTCAAAAGACCGATTCTGCTCAAAAAAATAATTCAAAACCAGTGGAATTTTGCCTGATTTTTATTATATTTGCAAAACTAAAGAATAATAAACCAATAAAACAAAAACTACCATGGGAGATTTTGTTGATTTTTATTTGACGCCCACAAAAAAAGAAGAAATGGTGCGTCTGGTTGACTATGTGACCGAAGCCACACGAAAACACAGTCTTGAGTTATTAGGTGAGGATATTACCATCAAGGATTACGATTATTTTGACCCATATGGTTTTAAGGTTCTTGAAACTTTTTTCCACTGGCGGGATCACACTTCTAATAAGAAGCATCTTGACATTGATGCTCTTGAGAACGATATAGCTACCCATTTTCCTGATGTGGAATTCACCAGCGAAATGGTCATCAACAACAATACTCTTTACCATGCAATTGGCTGCAATGGGAAATGGGAGAAACTGAAGGAGCCAATGGATTTATATGTGTTCTTCGACAATGAAGAGCAGTTAAACTTGATAGCCAGCAACCGCGACACCTTTGCCTCAATTGATGGTTTTGATGAAGATGTGACAGATAACAAAACCGAGTGTTTTGTGAAATTCGGATTCGGAAATTTGCCAGAGACAAAGTTCAAAAATGCGCTTGAGGCTATCATTGCCACGATTGGGCAACTATTGCCTGGAAGTGAGTTGCCATGCATTATGACGAAGTGGTATGACCAAGGTGATTCTTTTTCTGAAAAAGCAACCATAAAGGACGGCAAAGCGGAGTGGCAGGAAATCACTAGTGATGAATATGTTAACCAACTCCAGCCAATAGTTGAACGCGATGAGGAGTATTATGAAATAATAATGAAACGAGATTATATAAACGTTTTGTTCAAATAATTTAATACGACAACTATGACCAAGATGATTATTTATGTCGATATGGACAATGTCCTCGTAGATTTTCAAAGCGGGCTTAACCGAGTGCCCGAGGAGATTAAAAAGCAGTATGCCGACGACGGAAACGGCAAGTGCATTTACGATGAGATTCCAGGACTTTTCGCACTAATGGATCCCATGCCTGGTGCCATTGAGGCTATGCAGGAACTGAGCAAGCATTTCGACCTATACATCCTCTCCACTGCACCGTGGCTAAACCCCAGCGCATGGAGCGACAAAGTGGAGTGGGTGCAACGCTACTTTGGTGCTGGTAAGGACTCTATCTTCTATAAGCGCCTCATTATCTCCCACCACAAGGACTTAAACCATGGAAACTATCTGATTGATGACCGTTGGAAGAATGGCGCTAGTCATTTCAAAGGTGAGTGGATTGAGTTCGGTTCGTCGCAGTACCCCGATTGGCCAACTGTGGTCAAGTATCTGCTTAATAAGATACCAAAGCCCTAAAAAGTTTCTGTGAAATTTGAATTTTTGAACAAAAATTGCTATATTAATGAGTGTAAAAAATAATAATTATGAGAATTCCAATGCCTTATGACTGTTTAAAGAAACCGTACGATCAACTCAATGCCGATGAGCTTGACATCCTGTCACGTTACATAAACTCATGGTACGTTGATAATTGCGATTCAATTTTGAAGGAACCACCTTTCAAAGGATGGCTTGAGGAGCGTAGAGACGTTGATACTGTAATCCGCGCTTTCATGAAAGATTATAGTATGCCTGACGAGAATCTTGAGCCAGTAAAGGCCATGTTCCTCCAAATGGTAGATGAGAAACAATTTGTCAGGAAAATCGACAAATGGTATTTTGATAATGCTGCTATTGGGCATGAGAATATGCGTTTTTCATTTTTCAACCATAAAGAGGCGCCAGTTGAGGCTGTCGATGCTATGATGAATGAGTTGGGGTTTAAAGAAGACCTCCGCGAAAAAGCCGCTGATTTGTTGTGGCGATGCTTCAGAGAGGATTTTGAGATGTGGTGCTGACAATAGCCGAAATCAGTTTTTCTTGCATAAAAAAACAGGCTGAAAAATTTGCATTTTTCAAAGAAAATTAGTATATTAGTGGAGTGTATTAATAATTTATATTATGATGAAGGAAAAGATTACGAATTTAGACATCAATTTTTTAGACGAAGAACTAGAGGAATGCTTGTGCGACCCTCCATTTTTTGAGAGGCCCGAGGAGCCCATCACTGAGATTGACTCATTTGTGCATGGACATTTCGCGCTTGGCGATAGGGTGTATTATATACGCCCTTATAATATGTATAAGATTAAGTGTGGCACTATCAAGCAGTTCATTTGGAAAGAAGATAAAGGTTTATTCCCTTATTATAAGATAGTGCTTGACAATGGAGACGTGGTGGAGGATCATGAGCTATTCCACACTCTGGCCGAGGCTCGCGCTGAAGTGATTGAAGATCTCAAATGCTCTTTAATTAACAGCCGCAACTTCCTTGTTGGCTTGCAGCGTGAGATTGCCATCAACGAGCGACGACTTGCTACGCTTCAGAGCTATGATGAGAAGATAAAAGAACAGAAAATAATTAACGCAATGAAACAAGAAGAAAAACAGAACCTTGAGACCTTGCCACAGGTGAGTGGTCAAAGGCCAGTTAAACTGCTAATGTCGCTATATCTTGGCGATGACCTGCCCATCAGTGACAACAGCGGATGGGGCTATGGTAAGGATGATGCTGTGGTTATTGCCACCGAGAATCCGATGGAAGGAGTTGGCTTCGAGTACCAATTTGTTGAGCAGCGTGCCCAGCTAGAGGTGCTTGAACTTGATGAACTGCATCCAGAGAAGAACCACTATTTCGAGAGTTTTCGCCGTCTGCGTCAAAGCATTAAGATAATTGGCGATGTGCACTATGATATCATTGAAGCCGAGGTCACAGTGACCGATGACGATGACAACGAGACAAAATACCGCACACAGTGCTGGTTTAACGTGGATAAACTCTTTGAAGGCTATTCAAAGATTAGTGAAAAATACAAGAAGGACTGACCGAGGCTGCTAAAAAACAATTGGAGCCATTAGCTCTGAAAAAAAGTGAGTGTTTTTTACTATCTGATTCCCTTTGTTACTTTTTTTGACCTGAAGACGCTTTATTGTCAAAATAATGCGTAAATTTGTAGGCTTTCATTAACCTAATAAACTAATTAGCATTATGAGACGAGGATTAATTAGCATAGTAGTTGCGCTCACAACGCTTGTGGCGATGGCGCAAGTGGAGTTTATACAGAATGGCTTAAAATATACCGCCCTTGACGATAATAGCGTGAAGGTACGTAAGATAGATGATAACCATTTGCCTAAAGGCAAGCTCGTTATTCCTACCTATGTAACACATGATGGCGTCACCTACACTGTTACAACATTAGGTGGCTGGGCATTTTTCGGATGTGAGGATATCACAGAGGTGGAGTTGCCCGCCACCTTGACAAAGATTGACATTTGGGCATTTTGCAACTGCAAGAAACTCAAGGGAATCGATATCCCCTCCAGCGTGAAGGAGATTGGCTACAGCGCATTTGAGAACTGCGAGAGTTTCACGTCTTTCACCTTTCCTGAGGGTATAGAGCTGGTGTCTGACCGACTTCTGCAGGAGTGCTACAATCTCACCGAGGTGAATTTGCCCGAAGGTGTTGTAAAAATTGATGACTGTGCTTTCAGCGACTGCAAATCGCTTGAGAGCATCACGCTGCCACAGTCGGTGAAGTATATAGACAACAGTGCCTTTGCTTATTGCAATAACCTGAAACACATCAGTCTGCCTAAGGGACTGAAAAAATTAGGCCGCAATGTGTTCTCAAGCTGCGTTTCTCTTGTCGAGATTGAATTGCCCGAGGGTATTACCGAAATCGGCGATAATGTCTTCAACAACTGTCGCGCTCTTGAGCAGGTTACCTTGCCAGCGTCGCTCAGTTGGCTGAAAAGCAACCCGTTCTCATCGTGTGGCGCATTGAAGGAGTATAAGGTGGCAGAAGGCAGTGAGTACTTCGCCGTGCAAGATGGCATACTTTTCTCTAAAGACATGACTCGCCTCATTGCTTGCCCCATAAGCAAAGATTTGGGCGACTACATCGTGCCGGCTACCGTTAAGGAGATTGCCTCAGATGCTTTCTACGGATGCAGCAGGCTCACTAGCATCACTATGTCTGATGTCACCGATATTGGTGACAACGCTTTCAATGGTTGCCACAACCTTGTCACTGTAGATTTCGGTTCAAAGCTCGAGACTTTGGGCAAAGCCGCTTTCTATAGCAATTCAAAGATTGAGAACATAGTCCTGCCCGACTCGTTCAAGCACATGGATATGATAAACTTTGAATTCTGCGGCAATCTCAAGACTGTGAGCTTGAGTGAGGAACTGAGCAAGCGTGAGCAAGACTTTAACAATCTGTCGTTTAACTTTAACTCCAGCGACCTGCGATTTATCATCCGCATGCCCGACGGCACTACCAAGACTCTGAAGCACGAAGAAATCAACGACATGAAGAAATACTTCAGGGAAAAATAATTCATTAATGCACCCAGTGTTTCTTAGACGAATAAAGCGACAAGAAGCGATTTGGTTTTGATATAATACAACAAAAGCACCATTCATCAGTGGTGCTTTTGTGTATTGTTGTTTTGCTGCGTTTAAATCACAAATGCCAGCAACATGATAATTGTGAAGAGGAGCATGTTGAGGGCGGTGAGGCCGAGCAAGGGGTTGAGCTTGGCGCCTCGGCGGTGGTTGAGCATTGCCCATATCACTACATGGAAGATGAGATAGAGTGCAGGTGCCAGGAATGTCCACTTGGGCAGCATCATCTTGTCGCCGAAATATACAATCACCCAAAGCGGAGAGAGCATGGCAATCGCCATAAAACCGTTGAACAAATAGGCTGTAGAAGCCATTTGGCGTCCAAAAATCACCACGGCGGTGTTCTTGCCCGCCTCGGCATCGTCTTCCATGTCACGGTAGTTGTTCACAAGCAGCACGTTCACTCCCATAAAGCCTATCGTCATTGAGGCTAGTACCGCGAGGGCATCGATGGTGTGGGCAATGACATAATAGCTGGCAATGACAGGCACCAGGCCGTAGAAAATGAATACGGTGAGTTCGCCCAGACCATGATAGGATAGGGGATATGGCCCAGCGCTGTAGGCAAGCACAAATATTGCCACAAGCACTCCCACAGGGATGATTTTCCATCCGCCGTAAGGGATGAGGCAGCATCCTATCGCGCATGCCACGGCAAGAGTCAGATAGGTGACATTGCGCAGGGTTTTAGGCTTGATGTCACCCTCGGTAACGCCTCGTCGAGGTCCCACACGCCCTTTCTTGTCGGAGCCTTTCTTGTAGTCGTAGTATTCGTTGGCGAAATTTGACGCAATCTGTGCCAGCAAAGCAAATACTAAACACAGTATCGCAGGCGCCCATTCAAATCGCCCTTGCCATGCCGTGATGCCTATTGCCATTAGCACGCCGCTTATCGACACTGGCAGGGTGCGCAGGCGCATCGCCTCGAGCCAAATCTTCAACTGTTTCATTTTATTTGTTTCGGGAAGTTATGCTTGCAAGCACCCAAGCTTTGGGTACCAGCACCTTCATTTTCATATATACTTCAGGATAAATGGCAAATGTGGCCGCCTCTGAGATGTCATCAAACCCCTTGGCGATAACGCAGTAAGTCTTGTTTTGTGCCACATACACCACATAGGCTGGCAGTTTTTCTTGCTCGCGCAGGCGGTCGCGGCAACTTATCGCGTTGAACTTCTGCTGGAACTCGGCAACCACCACACCATACTTCTTGGCAATGTCGGCTTTGTCGTCGGTGACATTGAAATTTAGATGTAAAAGTCTTATGCTGTCTCCGTCAACCACATAGTTGTTTTTAGTGCGGCGAGCCAAGTCTAGTTGATATTGCTCTCCGCGCTCGCCTGTGCGGTTCAGCTCAATGGTCTTATCATAACTCTCACGATAGTTCTTCTCGTTAGTATGACACGACCACAAAGCCGCAGCTAGAGCCACTAACAGTAAGATATTACATAACTTATTCATATTATTCTATTTTATGCAATTAAAACTATTCCACCACTCGACCTTTGGGGTTGTCACGGTCATCGGCGAGTTCTATGATTTGGCAACCGGTGATGTTTCCGTTGTCGAGGGTTAGGCGGATGAGGGTGCGCACTTTTTGCCATCCTTGACGGCCAGCAGCGCCTGGATTGATGGTGAGAACGCCGAGGCTTCGGTCGGGTATGACTTTAAGGATATGGCTGTGTCCGCACACGAAGATTTTAGGCTGCACGAGGTCTAGTCGCGACTTAATGCCTGGGGCGTAGCGCCCTGGATAGCCGCCAATGTGTGTCATCATCACCTTCACGCCCTCGGTGATGAAGATTTCGGTCTCCTGGAAACGTCGCCGTAACTCACCGCCGTCGGCGTTGCCATAGACGGCACGCACCTGTGGCCCAATCGCCGCAATCATGTCGATGAGCGTCTCGTTGCCGATGTCGCCTGCGTGCCAAATCTCGTCGCAGTCGGCAAAATGCTCAGCATACCTGTCATCCCAGTAACAGTGAGTGTCGCTTATGATGCCTATGGTCTTCATGTTAAGTTATATCGCTTCGCTAGTTTACCGTTTTGCTTGTTTAATCATTAAACTCCATTAGTCTGGCGAGGTATTTCCCTATGATGTCAAACTCTAGATTCACTACTGTGCCCTTCACGATGTTGTGAAAGTTGGTGAGTTCGTGTGTGTAGGGGATGATGGCGACCTCAAAGCTGTCGCGCTCGCTGTTGCAAACCGTGAGGCTGGTTCCATTGACTGTGATGCTGCCCTTCTCTACAGTGACATAACCCTTTCGTGCCATAGCGGGATCAACCTCATAGTGGAATGTGTAGTACCAGCTTCCGTCAGCCTCGCATACGCTGGTGCAAGTTGCGGTCTGGTCCACGTGTCCCTGCACGATATGTCCATCAAGACGGCCATTCATGAGCATACTGCGCTCCACATTCACCTCGTCGCCCACCTTGAGCAGTCCTAGGTTGCTGCGGTCGAGTGTCTCCTGTATGGCTGTGACGGTGTAGGTGCCATCTCCTGGTAGCTTTACCACGGTGAGACAAACACCATTGTGTGACACGCTTTGGTCTATTTTTAACTCATCCACAAAGCTGCATGTGAGAGTGATGTGGAGATTGCCTTCTTCTTTGTTGAGTGCCACCACACGGGCAGCCTCTTCTACTATGCCTGAAAACATGTTTTTAAGTGTCAAGTGTTAAGCCAAAGGCTTTGATTACGATTAATGGTCCCCGTAAGCTTAAGGTTTCTTTGTAGCTGAGGCGGAGCCAGGTTTCTTGGTGCTAGAGTTTGTTCCAGAGTTTCCTCTGGTAGTGCCGCTGCCGCCTCTAGAACCGCTACCTGTGCTGCCACTTGAACTAGAACCAGATCCACCACTTGGTAGTATGCCACCTTCAAGTTTTGGCTTGTTCTTGCCATTCTCGCCGTTGTATTTGCCTAAGGGGTCAGGATCATCCTTTTTGCCTTCGGCGAGGGCTTTTTCACGTTCTTTTTCCTCTATCATCTTCATCTCGGTCTCTTTCTCTTGTCTCAACCTGGTGATTTCCTCGGGTGACATGTCCTTAGTGTCAACACCATCAAGGAGATCCTTTTTCGCAAAATCACCCTTGCCTTCTTCACCTTCCTCGCCAGGTTGGGTTATGGAGCTGTCAAAGGTTCGGTAGTAATTGGTGGTGAGTACTTGGAACTCGGTGCGTCGGTTAATTTGGTCGGCAGCCGCACGGTCTTCTTTTGAGAGTTCCATGACAAAGGCCTCATGCAGAGTGTCGCCCTCGTTGAACTGTGGATAGAGGCGGGCGATACGTTTTGTGACAATCTTTGGTTGCGACCTGCCATAACCATGATACTGTAGACGGGCGCTGTCGATTCCTGCTGCGATGAGGTAATCTACCACACTCTTTGCGCGTCGGTCGCTGAGCTTGAGGTTATACTCGTCGCCACCAACGCGGTCAGTGTGGGCACCCATCTCGATGGTGATGTAGGGGTTATCGTTGAGTACCTGCACCATTGAGTCGAGGGCAGTCTTCGACTCGGGGCGCAAGGTAGCTTTGTTATAGTCGTAGAAAATGTTCTCGATTACCTGCGGCTTGTCCATGGCGGCGAGGATGAAATCGACATTATATTCGGCATCCTCCTCTTCAATGTCGCTAGTGAACTGCTGACGGCCGTTGAGGTAGCCATTGGCGCCGGCAAGCATCACATAGCTCACACCGCGCTGCAAGTCAAAGCGGAACGTACCATCAGGCTTGGCGACAGCCTTCTGGTTGCTGCCGTCGTTGCCCACGATGCGGATGATGGCGTTTGGCACCGGTTCCTCATCCTTGTCGAGCACATATCCCGAAATCCACACCTTGAGGTCGGGTTTCTCGAAGCTGAAGATGTGGTCATAGCCGCGAGCGTCCTTGCGGTTGCTAGAAAAGTATCCTTTCTCGCCCTCGGCTTCAAAGGTGATGCCAAAGTCATCGCCGCTGCTGTTCATGGGCGAGCCCATATTCTCAATGAACCACTTACCCGAGGGTTGGAGCCTTGCCTTGAACAAGTCAAGGCCTCCAAAGCCGGCATGGCCATTGCTAGAGAAGTAGAGCGTGCTGTCGTCGCGCACATAGGGGAAGCGTTCGTCGCCAGGAGTGTTGATTTGGTCACCGAGGTTCTCGAGTGTGCCGTGGCCGTCGCTAATCATAACACGCCAAATGTCCTTGCCGCCTTGTCCTCCAGGCATATCGCTAGAGAAGTAGAGCCATCTGCCGTCTTTGCTTACTGCGGGGTCATCGTAGGCCGAGAGAGTGTCGGCGGTAATCTCAAACTTTGCCGCGCCAGTCCATTTCGCTTCGCTGCGACTTGCCTTATAGATTTCCACGCTGGTGCCTGAATCGGTCTTGCGTAGCGCTTTGGCGAAAAACATCGTCTGGCCGTCGGGAGTGAAGGCAGTGATGCCCTCGTCAAATTCGGTATTCAGTTCACCATCTACAGGTTCGGGATTGCTCCATTTGCCCTTGTCGTCTTTCTTCGAGAAGAACACGTCGCAGTTCTTGGCGCCAGTAATTTCGCTTTTTGTTGTGCCCATTGCCTTCTCGCGAGAAGAGGTGAAATAAAGCACATCACATTTGCTGTCTAGGAACATGGGGCAGAAGTCGGCACGGCGCGAGTTAAATAGGCGGGCGTTCTTCACGATGTAGCGCGAACCCTCGTCACGCATTTTTGGTGCCATTTGGCTGCCGCGAATTCCTTCTTTTGCCAGCCAGTTGTTAGGAGCTGTGTCGAGATAGGCCTTGTAACTCTTCTCGGCAAGAGAATACTGACCTTCCATCTGTTGGGCTTGACCCAAGTAGAATGGGATAAGGCTATCCTCCCACTCATAGCGCTGGGCATTTTGATAGGAAG
The DNA here is from genome assembly GCA_017964485.1 of Muribaculaceae bacterium. Classification (GTDB taxonomy): domain Bacteria; phylum Bacteroidota; class Bacteroidia; order Bacteroidales; family Muribaculaceae; genus Sodaliphilus. The sequence continues at coordinate 49,654 of JAGCRW010000064.1, forward strand.
CTGCGGCACGTGCACTCTGGTTCAGATGGCGGTAGCACTCACCGAGCATAAATGCCACCTCGCCGCGCAGGTATCGGTCTTCCTTGCGACGCAGTTTGTTGTAAATCTTTCGGTAAGTCTCGGCAGCAGCATAATACTCGCCACGTTCATATTTCTCATCGGCATCTTTCATCTTGACAGTCTTACATGAGGTGATTTGCACCGCTGTAGACAGCATGAAAGCTGCTAATATTATGTATAGAATCTTTTTCATATTGATGTTATATATCTACAATAAAAACGCAAGCCCCCTGCCCTTTATTGCACGCGCGTATTATAATGTACTTTTTTAGTTAGATATAATAAACTTAATAAGAAAAATCACGTCTAAGAGAATAAATAATAAATCATTTTTTTATGAAAACCTTCAAGAATACTCTTTTGCTGCTGACGATGGCTGTGTTGCCAGCGTTTTGTTTTGCACAACCTGAAATTTGCAAAGTGACATTTACTGGTAAACAGCCCACAATCAAGGACTTCGCTCGTGCCTATTGCTCGCAGTTTGAAAACGACAGTTATGAGCGTGATGCACTTGCTGAATTTAAAAAGGGCAACTCTAATGTGAGGACTGCTGGCGGTTGTATAGACTGCGTGGTAGATACCAAGAACGGATATGTGAGTTACACTACCACAAATATTGATGGCGATTCCGAGACTATGGAGATGTGCTATTGGAACTGCGACAACAAGAACGAGAAAATCGTTGCTGTGAATCGCATAAGCACAGCAATGGGCTTTGATGAGAGTTTCCTCACGTTCTACCGCTACAATGTGAAAACTAAGACTATGAGGCTCATAGAGGCGCCCTTTGACCGCGATCCTGATGCCATCGACCTCATTGACCAGGAAAAGGCCGATAAGGCGACTGTTGATATGGTGCTTAACTCCCGTAACGAAGACTCCAACAAGTATCAGCCTAGTTTCCGCTTACCCTGCACTGGCAAGGATATTACTTATCGTATGGCCGACCAGAATGCTATTCCCAAGGAATTTCAAAAAGAGTGCAAACTAATCTGGGACGGCAACGGTTTCTGCCCTCTTGAATAAGATAAAGTATAAAGCACAATCAAAAAAAGCGTCCTTCAAGTGAGAAAGACGCTTTAATTTTATGGTAAAAACCTATATTCGGTTTCCGAAATGTTAGTTCCCTAGCATAATGTTGTAGATGATGGTTATGTCGGTTGTTGTGATGTAACCATCGCCGTCAATGTCGCTAGTTTCAATGAATGTTTCATCTCCATCGAGGATGTAGTTGTAGATGCATGTGATGTCGACAATTGTTACCTCACCGTCGCCGTTCACGTCGCCGAAGACAGTTGCATTAGGATCGAAGCCCAGTTGCTCATCCATCCATGCTAAGCGGTCATGAATCCAATCTTTGAGGTAGTCAACCTCTTGGTCAAAGTTCTGAGCGATGTAGTGGTTGGGCCACACATACTGTCCCCATCGTGGCCATGCTTGGCTGTTGCGGTCCATAGCACCTTGTGCAGTGAGCTGGGTTGCCATCGAGTCGATTGTCGCAATGATACGGTCTTCGCGCATGTTAGAGCGACGGCATTGTGCCCAGCGGCTCTTAAGCATGTCGACATAATAGGGATCTTTGTTGAGCTTATACCACCAGAAAGGCACTAGCTGAGTGTCACCGTTCCAGTTGAGCAGGTCGTTGTTCTGATATATCCAGTTGTTGGTGTACCAGCCATTGTAGTAATCGCTGTTTCCGAAGGCGATATTGAAGTCCCAGAGCACCATCTTGAAGCGAGGGTCCTTGCTGTCGCGCAATTTGAAAATCTTAGAGCTTAGGCGATATCCGTCCACGTTGTGAGAGATTTCCTGAGCGATCTGGAAATCAACAAACGACATCACGTCCATGTACTGGCGGTAGCCAGTCTCAGGGTCGGTGTAATTGGACGAAGCAAGCGCATCTTCCATCAGGTCAACCTGGCCAGTGATGTAGTTGTATTGGGCATCGGTCAAGTCCTCATATTCTGGTTCCTTAAACTGATAGTTGATGTAACGGTTGTTAATCCACTGGCCGTTTTTGGTCATGGGATGATATTTCGAGGTGTAGGTGGGCTCATCGGTGCGGTCCACTTCGAGGAGATAGCCACCAGTAAGTTCATCGCCATCGTCGCCTGGGTCATCAAGGTTCAGACGTTGCTTGCCTTTGGTTGGCAGCTCGCACATGATATAGATGCCGTAGTAGATGCCATCGAGGTAGAGCTCGCAGTACTTGCCCATTGGGGTGTAGTACATCCAGGGGCGCTCAAGCTCAAAGATGAGCAGGTCGCGCATCATGCTCTTGTCGCTGTAGGGAGCGAGTAATGCCCAGTTGTTGTCCTTGCCCATGCCTAGGATTTTCACCTTCTGCTTTGTGCCGCCTTCCTCGAGAGGAGCGTTGAGCGGACGGAAAGAGTAGGGCTTCTTGTCGCTTGCGGTGAACGATGTGTTGCCGCGATACTTAAGGGCTACATATCCCTCGTAGTCAACCTTTTGGCCAGGATGTGCCACTGTGTCGCTGTAGTTGAGATTGCCATCACCATTGTGGATAATTTTCATGCGAGCTGTGATGCGTTCATCGCGGTCGATAGTAGCGCCGTCAACCTCCATCCACACGATTGGTAGGTTGGTCTGTGTAAGTTGCACATTCTGATTGTCGGGCGGATAGTTAGGATTCCAACTCCACCCTTGTGCCTGCATTGCCTGCACAGCTAAAAATGTCATAAGGATAAGTAGAAGTCTTTTCATTTTGAATGGTTTTAATTATTTTTATTTGTTATTTTTCAATCCAGTCACCGTTGGCTTTGATAAGGGCGATTAGGTGGGGGATGGCATCGGCTTCGGGAATGTTTTTCTCGATGCACTCTTTGCCCTTGTAAAGGCTGATGCGTCCCACGGCAGCGCCCACATAGCCATAGTCGGCGTCGGCCATCTCGCCTGGTCCGTTCACTACACATCCCATTACGCCAATCTTCAGGTGGGTGAGGTGGGCCGTGGCTTCCTGCACACGGTGTACGGTGGTTTGCAGGTCAAACATGGTTCTTCCGCAACTTGGGCAGGATATGAACTCGGTCTTTGTGGTGCGCAATCGAGCCGCTTGGAGGATGGCAAAAGCGTAGCCTATCACTTCATTCTGGTTCTCATAATCAGGTACCTCGAGCCAGATGCCATCGCCCAAGCCGTTGAGCAGCACAGCGCCAAGGTCAGCACCTGCCTTAACTTGCAGCCACTCGGAGTCGTTGTCGAGATAACCGTTGTGGAGGATAATAGGACAGCTGATACCTTCATCAATAAGGGAGTGAATAAGAGCCTGTTGGCAACCACTCACATTGACATTGTCGTGCGTGATGATTAACACCACATTGCCGCAGTCTTTAAGGAAGAGCAGTCTCTCCACAGGTGTGCTGGCAGGCACCTCGAGCCACTTGAGGGGTACAGTGATATCGTTGTCCCAGTTGTCGAGAGAGAATAGGGGAGATGTGTTGATTTCGCCTTGATAGACAGCTGTAGGAACAATGAAACGGTCGCCGTCGTTGAGGGCTCCTGTTTTGCTGAAGAAGAAGTCAGGACGGCGGTTGCCGGTTATCTCTTCTGGGCGGCATGAAGCTATTACAATGGGTGTTTTGCCACCCACTATGCCATTTATGCTGTTGCCAACGCGTCGCTCGGGCATAAGTGGGTTGTAGCCCTTGCTGAATTGCCCCTTGATGAAGGGATGCCCCTCGCGGCTTGAGATATAATCAACTAGTTTGTTGGCAACTGGCACCTCGAGTTCGGGGTCTTCGCTAAGCGATACGCGAATGGTATCACCCAAGCCCTGACTCAAAAGTGCGCCAATGCCTACTGCACTCTTTATGCGTCCGTCCTCGCCAAAGCCAGCTTCAGTAACTCCCAGATGCAGAGGGAAATGCATGTCTTCAGCATCCATGGCGGCTACTAAACGTCGTACCGCCTCGACCATAACAACCACATTGGAGGCTTTCATCGAAATCACCACGTCCATGAAATTCTGTTCCACAAAGACGCGCAGGTATTCCATAACGCTCTCCACCATGCCTGGGGCGGTGTTGCCGTAACGGCTCATGATGCGGTCGCTCAGCGAACCGTGGTTTACACCAAGCCTTACTGCTGTGCCATGATTGCGGCACAGGTCGATAAAGGGAACCAGCGAGTCGTGGATGCGCTGGAGTTCGGTTTGGTATTCCTCGTCGGTGTAGGTCAGGCTTTTAAATTGGCGCGCAGGATCAACAAAGTTGCCTGGGTTTATGCGCACCTTGTCGGTGACCTGGGCTGCCTCGAGAGCGGCGCGTGGGTTGAAATGGATGTCAGCAACTAGTGGAACCTGACAACCACGCTCACGCAACTGCTGGCGAATTATTCCCAAATTTTTTGCCTCACGCACGCCTTGCGTCGTTAGCCTCACATAGTGGGCTCCAGCGTCGGCAATGCGCAGGCATTGCTCCACGCTCGCCTCAATGTCGTTGGTTGAGGTGTTGGTCATTGACTGCACCCTGATAGGGAAGTCGCTGCCCAGCGGTGTGTTGCCTATATTTACTGTAACAGTCTTGCGACGATGATAATTAAACATAGTTTAGTGTTCTGTATGATTTCGGAGGGAATAAACTTGGTGCTTTGCCCTTTGTGATTTTTACTTTATCCAAATAATCTCATCATCAGTGAGACGCAGATTAGGCCGTTGAGGAAGCCTGCTATCACTTGGGGCAGAGTGTGGCGCTTAAGAAGCAAGCGAGCACTGCCTAGCAAGCCCGAAAGGAGAATGGCAAGGAGAATGTAGAACACCATCCACGGCCTGCTGATAATCTCTAGCTCCATGGCATCGATCTGCCAAAGTAGGGCAACAAGTCCTCCCATGCCAGCCATGTGAGCGCTGATTTTCCACCAGCAGTTGACGATGGTCGAGATGAGGCATGTCAATGTTCCACCCACAAAGAACATCACCAGCCATTTGGGCTCGTGGGTATAGAGTGCATGAAATACCACGAAGGCACAGAATATAGTGCCAGTGATGTAAGGTATTAGTCGCTCTTTGCGGCTAATCATGCGTTTGTCTTTGATAATCTTTAAGTTGTGGAGCAAAGCGATGGTGATCATCGGGAAGATGCAGGTGAGCGCAAAGACGATGAGCAAGAGTTTGAAGCGCGCACCAGTCACATCAAGGAGTTTCGGCGAGATGCTCAGCGCCATAACTGTGCTTATGGTGGGTGTGAGTAGCGGGCTGAGCATTGTGGAGATGAACTTCGCCACCTCGTCGAGGATTCTTATTCTTGTTATTCTTGAGACCATTATAATGAAGAATTATAAAGTTTTTCTCTGTCTTGCGACTGGAATGAGGAGGTTCTCGCGGTATTTTGCCACAGTGCGACGCTTGATGTTGTAGCCTCGCTCTTGCAGGATGTTGCAGAGCTTTTCATCGCTGAGAGGTTTCTTTTTGTCCTCGTTCTCAACGAGTTCCTTGATAATCTCCTTGATGGCAACCGATGAGGTCTCATTGTCGTCAAGGCTGTTGCCAAAGAAATATTTGAGGTCGAAGATGCCCCAGTTGGTATCAACATATTTGTTTTGGCGAGCTCGTGAGATGGTGGAAACGTCATATCCAGTCATGTCGGCGATATCGTTGAGCACCAATGGTTTGAGAGTCATTGGGTCGCCGGTGATAAAAAACTCTTGCTGCTTGAGCATGATGGCCTTCATGATGTTGTAGAGTTTCTCTTGACGCATCTTGAGCATTTCGATGAAACTGGTAGCCCGCTCATACTGTCGCTTGATGAGGATGTCGTTGTCGCTCTCGTTGGCAGAGGCTCGTTTTGCGATGCGCTGATACTCAATCTCGTAACTTTCAGATATTTGAAGTTCAGGAATGTCATTGACTAGAGTGAGCGTCAGTTTACCGTCTTCGTTAGAGATTACAAAGTCGGGTGTTATGTGTTGGGCGTTGCTCATGCGCTCGCCCGAGCTGAAGATATTTCCTGGGCGGGGATTGGTGCGCTTAATAATTTTGTCGGCTTTGAGGAACGTGTCCTCGTCGATGTTTAGAGCATTGAGAATCTTGTCGTAGTGATGTCGCTCATATTCCTCGAAATGCTTGTCAACAATGGCGTGAGCAATCTGCGCGATGTCGATGTTCTCGCCCTTCATATCCTCGATTTGCAGGAGGATGCATTCCCTAGTGCTGGTGGCGCCAATGCCTGCTGGTTCCAGATCTTGAATAATTTCGAGCACGTCTTGCACCTCTTGTGGTGTAACGAATTCGTTTTCCTTAGAAATGATATTGCCGCAGATGGAGGTGATAGGTCTGCGGAGCAGACCGTCATCGTCGATTTCGCCTATGATGTACTCGGCAATTAACAGCTGGCGCTCGTCAAGGTCGCGTTCACGGATTTGATTCATCAGAACCTCATACATTGATGCCTCGTTGATTACTGGTGGACGATATATGTCGGTATCGAAGTTCTGACGGCGTTTGGTTTGAATATAGCTTAAACCATCATCGTTGCGGTCGTAGTCGTCATCGTCGGCCTGGGTGAATGCGGTGTCGAATGGGTCATCATTATTTTGGTTATCCTCGCCGTCATTCTCGTAGTCATTGACGTTGCTGTCGGCTTCTTCGAGGGCTGGGTTGTCGTCAAGCTCCATTTCGATGCGGTCTTTTATCTCATCATCGTTCATCTCGATGAGTTGGCCCAGCATCACCTGCATCTGCGACGCCTTTTGCTTTAGAACCATCTCTTGGCTCAGTTTCTGTATCTGTTGAAAATCGTTGGTCTCGTTCATGATTTTGTTGTTTTCAATTCAGTTTACAAAATTAGTGCAAGCCGAGAGAAAAACAAAATGAAAAGCAAAGATTTTCATTTTTATTTTGATAAAATGCTCGCACTCGGAAGGCATTGTGCATGTACAGCCATTTCTCGCATAACCGCATCTTTCCGAGGCGTCGCCTAATTTATCTTAAGATAGAGAAATTGGCCAACATTGGCATGAAAAAGAGCATTATTTCTCGATGGTTTCTTCTAAACTTGGAAAAATGTCATTCTCGATGTGGTCAAGGATGGCGGTAAGTTCGGCTTTGGTATTGGCTCGGAGCATGGCGATGCGCGTCTCGCGGAAATTGCGGATGCCCTTGAACAAAGGAGTAGCTGCAAGGTGGCGGCGAATGTGGAGGATGCCGCGGTATTCGTCGATGCGGTCGATACTCTCATCAATCTGTCGTCGCAGCAGCGCCATCTTCTCGTGGCGGGTGATTTCGGGAATGGTGCCGTCGGCTAGATACTGCTTCATCTCGCGGAAGATCCACGGTGCGCCAATCGAGGCGCGTCCCACCATGATGCCGTCGACGCCGTAGCGGTCATAGTATTCTGCTAATTTCTCTGCACTTGTAATGTCACCGTTGCCAATTATGGGAATGGTCATGCGAGGGTTGTTCTTCACCTCGCCGATGAGTGTCCAATCGGCCTCGCCGTTGTACATTTGCGAACGTGTGCGACCATGAATCGTCAGGGCTTGTATGCCGCAATCTTGCAGTTGCTCAGCAAGCTCCACGATTATCTTGTTGTTGCAGTCCCAGCCTAAACGAGTCTTGACAGTAACAGGCAGATTAACGGCCTTAACCACCTCGCGGGTGATTTCAAGCATCAGCGGACTATTGCGCAACATGCCTGCTCCTGCCCCTTTGTGAGCCACTTTTTTCACCGGGCAGCCAAAGTTGATGTCGAGGACTTCAGGTTTGGCTTGCTCAGCGATGCGGGCAGCTTCGACCATAGGTCCCACCTCACGGCCGTAGATTTGTATGGCTGCAGGTCGCTCGCCAGGGTTGATGACCATCTTGCGCAAGGTGCTGTCGATGTTGCGAATCACCGCGTCGGCGCTCACAAACTCGGTATAGACCATGTCGGCCCCCTGCTCACGACATATCTGCCTAAACGACACATCGGTTACGTCTTCCATTGGTGCCAGCATCACTGGGCGGGGACCTAAATCTATGCTTCCTATTTTCATTCTTAGTCAAATTTGAGACTACAAAAATACAACAAAAAACAATTAGTTTTGCCGATTTCATTATTTTTCCATTTTTTTGACAATGGCAGAGCGTAAAAAGTGCTTTTTCAGTGTGTTTCTTGGGCTTTGTGACACAACTGCAAGGTTGTCAGTTCCATTAGAGCGTGGTTTTTAGGGGTAATTTTGCGGTGTGAAATCAATTAACGGCTAATTTATAATCTATCAAAACACATTTATTATTATGGAAACCAAACCCCGCACCCGAGTTTATAACGTGATTATCCTTGACAAGAGTG
>JAGCRW010000065.1 GCA_017964485.1 Muribaculaceae bacterium
ATTTGATGAACGAAGAATGATTTTCAACAAACAATTTGAGATTGTTGACTGTGCTCTTAGTCAAGGAGATGTAAAAATGTTATCATTAGCTTTGCAAAAAATTGATGATTTAGCTTCTTCGAGTCCATTCAAGGCTTTAACAGATGCAACTATTTTGCGGGACACATTATCGCAACCAGGAGCAGAACTTGATATCTAATAATTTATATTAGAACAATAATTCAAATCTATCAACATCATGGTTATTAAACGACTTAAGAACATAATTGACACAAAAACTGTAAGTACCATTACAAAAACTGCACAAGGTCTTATGGAGGGAGGTGTTTTTGGAGCAGTTAAGGCTAATTTCTTATGCAAAACAGGTCAAGCAATTGAATCATTTGTACCCCCCCAAAAAAATATAGATCATATTATATTTGATGAAGCTGGTCCAGATAATGTGAATGAGATACTGCCTGACTTTTTAAAAGTTCTTGGCATAAATGACGCTAGTAAAGCACTAAAGTCTTTTAAAAAAGAACTCTCATTTTTGAGAAGAGTATCAAAAACAGTTTCTAATGCGACACTTGATGAACCTTCAAATATCTTGACAAGCCTATCAAAAATGATTATAATTGAAAAACCGGAATCCTTTAAAGAGATAACGCCCTATGCATGTATTGCTGCACATGTCTATGGAAATCGATATGAATCAATTCTTTCAGATAATTGGATTTGCTTAGGCAATAAGTACAAGTCTCTTAAATTGGATGATGAAAACTGCGGTTTGAAGGCAGCATTATATAAGAAAATAAGAACGGCTGAATATGTTTATGCCTTTGCTGGCACAAGAGGCAGAAATATTAAGGATTGGAAAGCAAATGTTGGTCAATTATCAGGGTTTAGTGATCAATATGAACGTGCTGGTGAAATTGCTTGTAAACTGTCTCATTTATTAGGAACAGAAAAATTGACAATGGTTGGACATTCAAAGGGTGGTGGTCAAGCTGCCTATTGTGCAATAGAAACTGGATGTCGCGCAATCACATTCAATCCTGCTGGTCTTGGTGTAATTAAATTGATAAGTGGAAAAAAATTTGACCCTGAAATCAATGCTTATATAATAGTGAATGATCCATTAAATCTAGTGCAAATATTAGCTCATTTCGTTCATGCTGATATTACGGCTGATGGTTGTGTTCATTATTTTAACAGCAAAGAAACTCCAATTCACAAAGGACATGGCATTGATGCATTTCTTCGTTTAGGAGGTTTACGGGCTATGAAACGAATAAAAAAAGTTGATATATCATAAAGAATTTATAACAATGGAGACAGAAGGACTGGTCTGACATGTCCGAAGAATATTGTGCATTGTGAAGTGTGCATTATGCACTCTTTTAGTATCTCCACCCCACGTAGAGGTTTCTTGAGAAGATGAGGATTGAGATGCTCTGGCCTAGCATTAGGATGGGGTCGAGGCGGATGATGCCGTAGATTAGCGTGAGTGAGGCGCCGACGATGCTAATGAGCCAGAACACTGGTGGCAGGCATGACTCGTGGCGCTTAACGGAGTATACCACTTGGTAAGCATATCGTGAGAGGAAGATGAGCTGGGCAGTGGTGCCATAGATCATCAGCCATAGCGGATTCTCGGGATTGTGGATAAATCGGTCGACGAGGTGTGGCGCGTTGATTGCAGTAAAAATCAGTGCGATGACTGGTACGCAATAGAACACTATCCTGATGGGCAGCGGAATGCGTCGCCACGCGCCTTTGTAGTCGAGGTTCAACACATACACATAAAATGAGAGCATCTGTCCGATGAGGATGACGATGTCCTCGCGCAGCCATCCATAGGTGAGCATGAAGCAGCAACCGGCAAGGCTGAACGCCCAATAGCCAGTGGGCGAAACCACGCGCTTAAGGCGCTCTGTCATAATCCATTGCACCAGCTGCCGCGCGCCGTAGCACAGCTGCGACATGAGTCCTATGATGATAGTGAATGTTAACATTTGTGTGCAAAAGTAGTAAAAAAAACAACTGCAACTGCTCATTTTGTGTAATTTTGCTTACCTTTGTGGCAACAAATAACACAATTATCATGAATTTTATTGACGTAAACAGTGTGGTGAAGCAGTATGACGGGCATTTGGCGCTCGACCATGTGGACCTCCATGTGCCGCATGGCGCTATCTATGGCCTGCTAGGTCCTAACGGTGCCGGCAAGACCTCGCTCATACGCATCATCAACCGCATCACGCGTGCCGACAGTGGCACCGTGCTGCTCAACGGCCGCGAAATGGTACAGGGCGACATTGCCAACATAGGCTACCTGCCCGAGGAACGCGGTCTATACAAAAAAATCAAAGTAGCCGACGAGATAGTATATCTAGCTCGCCTAAAGGGTATGCCTAAACCTCTTGCCGTGAGCGAGATGGAGAAATGGCTAGAACGTTTCGACCTCACCGAGTGGCGCAACCGCAAGGTTGAGGAACTGTCGAAGGGTATGCAGCAAAAGGTGCAGTTCATCACCACGGTGATTCATAGGCCCCAGCTGCTTATCTTCGACGAGCCGTTCTCGGGCTTTGACCCAATAAACGCCGAACAGCTCAAGCGCGAGATTATCCAACTTCGCGATGAAGGTTCCACGATATTGTTCTCGACCCATAACATGGCGAGCGTGGAGGAGATTTGTGAGCAAATCACGCTTATCAACCACTCCCGCGTGGTACTGGAAGGCAGTGTTGCCGACATTAAGCAACAGTACAAGAAGAACCTCTTTGTGGTGAACGTGGCTGGTGAGGAGAAGGTTGAACCTAAGGAAGGACTCTTTGACGTAGTGCCTAGCGACGAAGTCAACGGCACCCTCATCAAGCTGGCGACTGGCGCCACCCTGCACGACGCCATCGCTCACCTCAACGAGCACCACACCCTCACCGGCATTAACGAGAAGCTTCCAAGCATGCACGAGATATTTATTGAAACAGTTCAAAATAATGCATAATGCACAATTCATAATGCATAATCTTTTCTCCTAGCTCCCCGCTCTTCCCTCTCCGCTAAACACTAAACTCTAAACACTTAACTGCGCTGCAGGCGCATCAAAAAAATGAATAAACTAAAATTAATAATCCAGCATGAGTACATGACAATAGTGGGTAAGAAGTCGTTCATTATCATGACGATATTGATACCTTTCTTGCTGATTTTGCTCTTGTTTGTACCCATTATGATGAAATACATAAACGACAAGACCGACTCGACCGAGATGCGCATAGCAGTGGTTGACAAGAGCCACAACTATGGCGGAGCGTTCAAAGACAACGGCAAGTATCGCTTTGAGCTCATGTCGGGCGACTCGATGGACAAGACCTACGACATCTACAAGAAAGCCTCGGGCAGAGTAGATGCGATAATGGAGATTCCCGAAGATGTCTTGGAGCGTCAGCAGGTGGAGCTTTTCAGCGAGAAAACTCTCGACGAAAGTACGGTGATGTATCTCAACCAATGCCTAACCGACACGCTGAGAAATGCTAAGATTGCCTCGCTCGGTGGCCCCGAACTTGCCGATAAGATGGCACAGGCACAAGTGAATCCGGTCATCAAGTCAAAGAAATGGAACGAGAACGGCGAGGAGCAGGAGCAGAGCGCCACAATAGCCTCTATTATAGGCATTATTCTAGCGTTCTTGACCTACACCTTTGTACTCTCTTATGGCGCAATGATCATGAACAGCGTGGTCGAGGAGAAGACCAACCGCATCGTAGAGGTAATAGTGAGCAGCTGCAAACCCATGGAGCTAATGATGGGCAAAATCATTGGCGTGGGGCTTGTGGGACTCACACAGTTTGCCATTTGGGTAGTGCTGATGGGCATTGCCATGGGCTCGCTGGGCTTGATGGGTATTGGAGCCGACACAACATCATCGGCCGACGCTATGGCGATGGGCATGAACGTACCCGAGTCAGACAGCACTATAGCAAGCCTAATGGCGGCCTTTACCAGCATCAACTGGTTCTCGCTGCTAGGAAATTTCATCCTCTACTTCATTGGCGGCTACCTGCTTTACGCATCACTCTTTGCGGGCTTTGGCTCGGCAGTGGACCAGGCTAGCGACAGTTCACAATTCACCATGCCAATCATCCTCATTATGATGGTCGCCCTCTATGCCGGCATTGGCTGCATGAGCAACCCCAACGGCCCAATGGCGGTGTGGTGCTCGATGATACCGTTTACCTCACCTGTGGTAATGATGGTGCGACTGCCGTTTGATGTGCCCTGGTGGCAGTTGCTGCTGAGCATCGTGCTGCTCTTCGGCACTGCCCTGCTGTGCATCTGGATTTCGGCCCGCATATACCGCACCGGTATCCTCCTCTACGGCAAGAAACGCTCCTTCAAGGAAGTTTTGAAGTGGATAAAGTAACTAAGTAAAAAGTACAACGGATTCTTAACTATAACCAAATACAAAATGAAACGAAGTTTTTTATTATTAGTTATAATGAGTCTGGTTGTGTCAACTGCTATTGCACAGCCTAGACCCAGGCCACATCATCGTGGGCATCGTCCGCATTTTGAGAAAAAAGAGACGCCTAAGGCGCCTGAGTTCTTGAAGAAGGGCGACAAAATTGCAATTCTCTCGCCCTCGAGCGTGCCTACTGACCTAAGCATTATCGACAAGGGTGCCGCCGTGCTGCAAGGATGGGGTTTTAAGACGGTTGAGGGAAAATATGCCCGCGCCAATTACCACACCTACGCTGGCACTCCTGAGCAGCGCGTGAGCGACATCTTATGGGCGTTGCGAGATCCAAGCATCAAGGCGATAGTGTGCTCACGTGGCGGCTATGGCTCGGCTAATGTGCTCAATCTGCTGCCGCTCGACACCCTCAGGAAATATCCAAAATGGATTGTGGGCTACAGCGACATCACAGGTTACCTGAGCGCCGAGGTGAGGGCAGGAAACATGGCAATTCACGGCAATATGTGCGGACGCCTTGCCAATACTGGCGGCACTGACCAGCCCAGCCTTTACCTGCGCGACATGCTTATGGGCAAGTTGCCAAAATATGAGGTGCCTGGCAATGAGTACAACAAACCAGGCAAGGCAAGTGGAATATTGATTGGTGGAAATATGTGCGTCTATGGCGACATTGCCGACACGCCCTTTGACTTCCTTGACCGCTCGTTTATCGACGGTCGCGACATCATCCTCTTCATCGAGGAGGTGGAGGAGCCATATTCGCGTATCGACCGCATGTTCCAGCACCTGATTCTTCGCGGCGCGATGGACAAGATTAAAGCGCTAGTTGTTGGACGTTTCGACGGCTGTCCCACATCGCGCGGATACAAATCGGTGTTTGAATTCATTGCCGAATATGCTGAACCTTACAATATCCCTATCTGTTACGACTTCCCCGTAGGCCATGACGAGAGTTGGAACTACCCAGTCATCGAAGGCTGCCCCGTAACCGTTGATGTGACTAAAGAGAAGGTGACTATGGAATTCAATCCATAAGTGTTAAGTGTAAAATTTTACGTGTAAAACATAAAGGGCTAAAGTGTTGTTTTCACACTTTAGCCATTTTGCTATTTTTTTGACTAGAGAATGTTACTCTTTGGGAACTTGAATTTTAAAAGTCACTGGCAACGTGTACCACACTCGCACAGGCTCACCAACGAAGTTGGTGGCAGGATAAAAATTGGGAAGTGACTTGCACACACGCACGGCCTCTCGGTCGAGAGCTGGGTCAATTCTACGAACTATCTTCACTTCACCTACTGAGCCATCCTTCTCCACAACAAATTGAACGATAACCTTGCCTTGAGCGCATGTTTCTTGTGGCCAACGTATGTTTTCGTTGAGGAATCTCATTAAAGCCTCATCGCCTCCTGGGAATTCAGGCATGTGAGCAGCACTTTTGAAAATTTCATCTGAGGATTTTGTCTCATTAATGTCATTGTCGCTTCCAGGTGTGACTATAATAGGATTGGGGGATTTTTCCTCTTTTAGTTTGAAGTTTATTGGCAGCGTGTACCACACTCGCACAGGCTCGCCAACAGCGTTACGGCCTGGCTCATAGAATTTTGGCAACATTTTGATTACACGCACGGCTTCTTGGTCAAGGTCCTTATAGACACCTCTGACAACCTTCACTTCACCTATTGAACCGTCTTTCTCCACAACAAACTGAACAATGACCTTGCCTTCAATGCGACTGTCAGCAGCAGTTTGAGGATAACGGAGGTTTTCGTTGATGAAGCGCATCATAGCGTCACTACCACCAAGGAATTTTGGCATGTAAGCGGCACTCTTAAAGATTTCCTCTTCACTATCAGGTAATGGAGTAGCACTAATTGTTGCTGACGAAGCGATAATCGCCACGGAGCAAAGCATGTATAACGCTAGACGGGCAAGTTTGTTGATATTAGTACTCATAATGGCAGCAACTAAAAAACATTACAATGGTGGTCTTGCTGTGCTGGGGCCGGTGTATTGAATGCCGGCGTTTTCCAGGTCTTGGCGGGTGACGCGCTGGAACACCACGTCGCTGGGCTCGTTGCGGTCAACTACAACAGCTGTAAAAGGCCGCATTGAGTAGCTCGTCCTGTGGCCTTCTTCAATTATGTAGGAATAATAGAGTCGGTCGCCTAAGCGCTTGAGCATCACCGTCTCGATGGTTGTCAGTCGGTCAGTCTCAGGCAAAATCACGGCTATCACGAACTGATGGCGGAAGTCGATGCTGGTGGGCTGCCCATTGCGTCCCATTATAGCTGCGCCTCCAAACACATTATCAAATTCTTGCTGGTTTTGGATGACTAGTTTGTGAGTGCCATTCTTAAAATAGTTGTTCACATAATAGTTATTCATGCGAGCATAGTTGGCCGTCACGCCCTGAAAATTCACTGAACACGATGTGAGCATTATCGCCAATGTCGCTAAAGAGAGGAATAATGTCTTCATATTAATTAAGAGTTAAGAGTTTATAGTCAAATTTGATTTTTAGTCTTTCTTACTTTGTTAGTTTATCATAGTAGAAGTTGAGGACATCGGTTGCAGCGACGAAGGATGACTGCTGGTTATTGAGCACCATGTCCTGCTTAAGTTGCAACAGGCGTTCAACCTCTGGGTCATTGTAGAATCGTGACTTAAGTTGCTCGTTGATGGTCTCATACATCCAGTATTTCTCCTGCTGGCTGCGCTTGCGGGCGAAATAGCCACTCTTTCTCACATGGTCGAAGTATCGGTCAATCATGTCCCACACTTCGGCGATGCCCAATTCGTAGTAACCTGAATAGCAGAGCACCTCAGGAGTCCATTTGCTTGGAGGCAAAGGGAATAGGTGAAGCGCGTTGCGGAACTGCGCTGCGGCAAGGTTGGCGCGTTCAATGTTGTCACCATCGGCCTTGTTGATTACGATGCCGTCGGCCATCTCCATAATGCCGCGCTTGATGCCTTGTAGCTCGTCGCCAGTGCCGGCAAGCTGGATGAGCAGGAAGAAATCCACCATTGAGTGAACGGCGGTCTCGCTCTGTCCCACGCCCACGGTCTCGACAAAGATATTGTTGTAGCCAGCTGCCTCACACAGCACGATGGTCTCGCGCGTCTTGCGTGCCACACCGCCGAGCGACCCTGCCGAGGGGGAAGGGCGAATGAATGCGCGAGGATGCACCGAAAGTTTCTCCATGCGGGTCTTATCGCCCAGAATGGAGCCATTGCTGCGCTCACTGCTGGGGTCGATGGCAAGGACAGCAAGTTTGGCGTTCTCATCTTGCAATACATGAAGCCCAAACACGTCAATCGAAGTGCTCTTTCCTGCTCCCGGCACACCTGTGATGCCTATGCGGCGCGATGCTCCAGTATAGGGCAAGCACTTCTCAATGACTTCCTGAGCTATCACTTGGTGGTCATGATTAAGGCTCTCGACCAGTGTAACCGCTTGACCCAGCACGGTAGTGTTGCCTTTGAGGATGCCCTCCACGTAGTCATTGACCGTGAGTTGCGGGCGGCGCTTGCGGCGTTTCATATATGGGTTGACGATAGGCATCTGCTCAATGCCGGCATTCACTTGCAACCCAGTGTATTGCTCATCATTCTCAGGATGCTCAATATTTGGTGTCTCCACATTGTGATGCTTAGCGATTTCCTCTTGCTCCTCTTGAGAAAAGAACCGCTTATCGTCTTCGTTGACTGTGTGTTGCGTGATTTTGCTGTTTGCCATTTTCTTATAGATTTTCTAGCCTTTCTAGATATTCTAAATTATGAATTATTTAATCTCACCCACCACTCTTATGGTAACGCGTGGGTTGAGTGGGTCGTTAGTGATGATGGTGATTTGCGAGTTGAGGACGTTGCCGCTCACTTTGTTAGGGTTCACTTTTATTGTGGCAATGGCCTCTTGACTAGGTTTGAGCAGCGTCTTATCGCATTTTGTGGAGATTGCCCTGTCGGTTGACATCACTCGGCGAACTATCAGATTGCTCTTTCCAGAGTTCTTTATCGATAAAGCGCCCTCGGCTATTTCTCCAGCCCTGAGGTTGTCGAAAACAATCTTGTCGGTCAAGACTTCACAAGTGGGGGCCTTGGCAAGATCGTCATCGGTCATGTTAGAAAAGTCCTCCACCACATTTACCACGATGTTGGCATCGGCATGGGTGGGTGCTTTATCGCTATGAAGAGGTGTGGCGACAATTGTGATGTGGTCGTCGTTGATGCCCCACACAGGAGTACGCATGGTATCAAAGAAGAACGTCATGTAACTGATGTCGCCCGGTGCTACTGTGTTGGGAACTGCACGCGCATTTATGTGGCTGGTGTTGTTGTCGAAGGTGAGGACTAGAGTGTCGGTGCCAGAGTTGTAGGCTGTGATGCTGTTGTTGCGCAGCATGCCTTTTTTGACCTCGTCATCTGCCATTACCAAGTTGGTAAAATGGAGGTCGCCCGAGCCAACGGGAAAATAGCGACGCACGGATTCTTCACTGCCTTTCATTATACCCTTGATGACTAGGCGGGTGCGATTAGGCGTGGTGTTGGTATACACCCACACGCCTTTCTCAAAGGGACCAGGTCGGTCGGTTGGTGAGTAAGTAATCTCTATGGTTCCACTGGCTCCTGGCGCAATGGGCTCAGTAGGAAAGTTGGCCACAGTGCATCCGCAAGTTGTTTTCACTTGGGTTATCACCATTGCCGAGTCGCCTGTGTTGGTGAGCACAAACTGGCACACCTTCTTGCCCGCGCTCTCATGGAAAGTTCCAAAATCGTGAGTCGTCTCATTCCATGAAGCGACGGGTTGAGCCATAATACTGCCAGTGAGAGCAACTGCTCCCAGCATTATGGTAGCGATATTCCGCCAAACCTGCGTCACCTATTTCTCTTTACTTATCGGAATGATGGTGCCTGTTATGGTCAACGTAGAAACCTTGTCGGCGCAGTTGGTTTTCACTTTTATGGTCTTGCGGAATGTGCCGGCACGTCCTCTAGGGTTGAATGTCACCTCCACTTTGCCTTTCTTGCCAGGCTTGATGGGCTTGGCGGTGAAGCTGGGACGGGTGCATCCGCACGATGCCACTGCATCGACGATGATGAGCGGTTTATCGCCAGTGTTCTTGAACTCAAATGTGTGTTTTACTGGACCTTTCGACTCCTTGATTGTTCCAAAGTCGTAGGCCACTTCTTTGAACTCGGCCTGAGGCTGCGCCATCATTGCCAACTGGCACAAAACCGCGGCAAGTGTAAAAAGAATAAATCGTTTCATAGTAGTTGAATTTGTGGCAAAATTACAAAGAAAACCCGTCTCCACCACAATAATAACCTTAATTATTTATAAAAATTAGACTACTACACCCATTAGATGGTTTATTCCGAAAAAAGATTTTATAGAACATTGCTTTTTTTCAATCCTTAAATTTGCCCTTTATTCATAATAAAAATGTTAAACTGACTCATAAAATTGGAATTATGGATAGTATTTTATTACCTTTGCATGTGAAATGACAAATACTTATATTATGCGAGTATATGTATTTTTAATTTTTTCTCTATTATTATCATTTACAACTCATGCTGGCGATGATGACGAGCATGAGGTAATGGTTGTTGGAGACAAGAACTACAGCAACAATGCTAGTCTTGTCTACGACGGCATTGATGTCTCTAATTATCAGAAGGATATCAACTGGCGCGCCACAGCTGCCGATCCTTCTATCAAATATGTTTATGTTAAGGCAACTGAGGGTGCCACACACAAGCAACACCGCTATCGTGCCAATATTGAGAATGCCCGCAAGCATGGTGTAAAGGTGGGAAGTTACCATTTTCTTACTACAACATCGTCCATTCAAAGGCAGTTTGAGAATTTCATCAGCATGGCAAAGCCCGAAGAGCAGGACCTTATCCCGCTCCTTGATGTGGAGACTCATGCTGGATGGAGCGCCAAGCAACTGCAAGACAGCGTTATGCTTTTTGTTCAGCTTCTGGAAGATTATTATGGGTGTAAACCAATGATTTACACTGGCATGAGTTATTTCAACAACTTGTTGGGATATGATTTCAAGAACTATCCGCTCTTCATTGCCCGTTACTCCAAGAGTGAACCTCAACTAAACTTTGGGGCGAAGTGGATTTTGTGGCAATTCAGCGACAAAGGCGTTATTAACGGTATAGATGAGAGGGTGGATTTGAGCCGCTTCAACCGTGGCTACTCACTCAAGGACATCACCTATCGACCTTCCAAGTCGAAGAAGCGTAACGACAGGCCGCGACAGAATGTACCTCGACCAAAACCCAAAAAAGAAGAAGCAAGGCCCGAGGTGCCATATCCTCCTGCCAATCATAACAGCCAAACCAACAGCAAGGATAACCAGAAACGACTTGAAGAAGAGAACAAGAGGCGCAAGAGGCAAGAGGAGAAGAGGCTAGAAGAAGAACGCAAGGCTCAAGAAAAAGCTCGCAAAGA
>JAGCRW010000004.1 GCA_017964485.1 Muribaculaceae bacterium
ACGACGGCCTTGTGACCGGTTCATCGCGCTCTGTACGTGGATTTGATATCTATACTGCTATTAAGCAGCACCGCGACCTGCTTGAGAACTTCGGCGGACACACAAATGCTGTGGGGCTGACTCTTAAGGAAGAGAATATTCCCGAGTTCAAGAAACGGCTTGAGGAATATGTTGAGGCTCATATTGAGACTGAGCAGGTTACGCCTTCGGTAGATGTGGACTGCGAGTTAGGTTTCGATGAGATAAATGATTCATTTATGAAATATATGAAGCTCTTCAACCCGTTTGGTCCTGAGAACCAAAAACCTGTGTTTATGACACGAAACTGTATCGACGCAGGCACAAGCAAACTGGTGGGCAAAAAACAGGAGCATATCAAACTCGATGCTATAGACCAGAAATCGGGCAAGATGATGAACGGCATTGCATTTGCGATGGGCGAGTACTATGAGCGCATCAAGAATAAGGAGCCATTCGATATCATCTACACCGTTGAAGAGAACCATCATCGCAACACGGTTTCTATTCAGTTACTCATTAAAGGCATTAGAATGAGCAACGATGCCAACGATTGACATTCACCATCTCTTAGAGAAATACTGGGGTTACACCCAATTTCGTGACCTTCAAGAAGACATCATCATGTCGGTCCTTGAAGGTCGCGACACGTTAGGGCTAATGCCTACAGGTGGTGGCAAGTCAATAACATTCCAAATTCCCACTCTTGCCATGGACGGTTTGGCTATTGTGGTCACACCTATCATCTCTCTGATGAAAGACCAGGTCGATAATCTGGTGGCACGTCGCATCAAGGCAACATACCTTCATGCTGGTCTCTCTATGGCTGAGCATCACCGTGTGATGGAGAAATGCCAGAATGGAAATTGCAAATTCCTATATATCTCGCCAGAAAGGCTTCAAAGCGATACTTTTATCGACAGAATAAAGACGTTAAAGGTTTGCCTGATAGTGGTCGATGAGGCGCATTGCATATCTCAATGGGGATATGATTTCAGACCATCGTTCCTTGAGATTGCAAAACTGCGCAAAGTCTTCAAAAACGCCCCTGTGCTTGCCCTAACTGCCACTGCAACACCTATTGTGGTGACCGACATTCAAGAAAAACTTCAATTTAAGGCTCCTAACGTATTTACAAAGAGCTTTAAACGTGAGAACATCTCTTATGTTGTACGTCACACAACTGAAAAAATGGGCGAGTTGGTTCACATCATTAAATCGGCACCAGGATCAGGAATTGTATATGCTCGAAGCCGCAAGCGCACCAAACTGATTGCCGACGAACTGAAACGCAATGGAATTAGTGCCGATCATTACCATGCAGGTCTCACTATAGAAGAAAAAGAAGATAAGCAAAACAAGTGGAAGAACGATGAGATAAGAATCATTGTCGCTACCAACGCCTTTGGCATGGGCATCGACAAACCAGATGTGAGACTGGTAATTCATGTGGATGTGCCTAACACCCTTGAGGAATACTACCAAGAGGCAGGCAGGGCAGGACGAGACGGCAAGCGATCCTTTGCTGTGATGCTCGTCAAGGATACCGACAAGCGCCTTCTGCACAGGCATGTAAGCGAGGCATTTCCCGAGAAGGATTATATTCGTAAAGTCTATGAGCGTGTGGGCAATTTCCTCAATGTGGCGATAGGAGAGGGCTATCAGCAAATGCTCGATTTCAACTTCAATTTATTCTGCAAAACTTTCGATATGCCC
Organism: Muribaculaceae bacterium; assembly: GCA_017964485.1. GTDB lineage: Bacteria > Bacteroidota > Bacteroidia > Bacteroidales > Muribaculaceae > Sodaliphilus. Next base: position 1,735 of record JAGCRW010000004.1, read on the forward strand.
ATTCTCCCAACTCACAACGCCCTCAACATCCTCACGCGCTCGGGGTATATCCAGTTTGTGGAGGAAATTGAGACTCAATCGCGTGTGATGATTCATGCCAGGAAGGATGAGCTGTATAATATTCCAACCACCACTCCGCGCGCCGATGAGGTGCTACAGGCGTTACTAAGGACATATTCTGGTCTCTTTGCTGACTATGTCTTTATCAACGAGGACGTGATGAGTTATCGCTATGGTCTGACGCCACAAACCATCTACGATTCTTTACTCGAACTTACACGTATGCACATCCTACACTACATTCCTCGCAAGCGCACGCCATACATTGTTTACACGACATCACGTGAGGAACCGCAGGATGTGTTAATACCTAAAGCAGTTTATGAAGACCTACGCACTCGCATGGAGCAGCGTGTTGAGGCTGTGATAGACTATTGTTATCGTGAGGATATCTGTAGAGAGAAATATCTGGTTGAATACTTTGGCGAGGAGAGTAATGACCGCTGCGGGCACTGCGACACCTGCATAGAGCAGCGCAAGAAGCAGCAATATACGCCTAAAGACATCCAAGATGGCATCCTGTATATGACCCAAGTGCGCCCACGCACCCTCAAGGAGCTGGTTGACACTCTGTCGTTTACTAAAGAAGATATCATCAACATGGTTTCATTCCTCGTAGATGAAGGTTTCCTTGAGCATTTAAGAGACGGCACCTACAAGAACCCTGTGCCGCTTAAATAAACGACGCTCGTTAGTTAATATTTCTTAATTTATATATGCCATTATTGACAAATGCTTGTTATGGCATTAAATTTGCAGCCGCTTTTAACCAAAGAACATGGGGCTGACTTGGCTTTGACAGCGTGTTGAGGTGGTAAGTAAGCATGCAGAGTGATGATGTCTGAGCTCTTTAAATCCATGATATCGACTTATTTAAATGGCGAAAATTCTTACGCTCTCGCTGCTTGATTGAATCACAGTAGGTCAGCTTAATCTTTGCCAAGAGTTGCAAAGACGAGACATCACCCGGTGGCCGTTGCTCCGAGGCTTATCGACAAGGTGGTGCTAGCATATCGGGGATAGAGGATGACGAGTCTCGAGTCAAACTTGAAATTTAGAGACTAAGCTGCAAGTCGGTAGTCGTGAGCCTGCTTGCAGTCGAAAACCAAGTCACCGACTAAGCATGTAGAAAGCTTATTAGTTCCGCGTTTGGACGAGGGTTCAAACCCCTCCAGCTCCACAAAACAAACGCCAGTAACAGAGATTGTTGCTGGCGTTCTTGTTATGTATCCATTTCGTTTTCCTCTTTATCATCCTCTCTTTGTTCAATGGAATTATACGCACTAAAGTATCTTGGGCTCATGCCTGTATAGAAGTGTAGCGTTTTGCTAAGTGGGGCGAAGTGGTTTTGTTGTGGTGCCCATTCTCCTCGGGTGAGGGTGGGGGCGAGGACTATCTGTTTCTTGCCGTAGCGATTGTTGATTTTATCGATGGCGGTCATGAGTTTTGCCTGTCTCACATCATTCTCGCCATTGAAGATGTCGAGCTGGAGTTCATCAACGCTTTTTATGTCTGTAACCATCACTCCCGCTTTACGGTAAGTGAAATTCTCCCGGTAGATATTATTGAAGGCAAGAAGTGCGTGTTTTGCCAAATCCATTGCCGAGGCGGTGTGCGACGGCAACCTAACTGAGCAAGAATTGGAATAAAACGGCAGATCTTGGCGGAAATGGTCTCCTCGGATATATACTGTTACAGCCTGTGCTGCTGCGCCTTCCTGCCGTAGTTGGCGAGCGCACGACTGGGCGAAAGAAATGATAGCGTCAGCAATCTCCTGCTTCTTGCTTATCACATGGCCAAAAGTGCGTGAATTCATAATGGACTTGTGAGCAATATCGACTGAGCTAATGGAGATGCAATCAATGCCTTTCAACTCTTGCTGGGTCCTTACAAGATTGATGTTTCCAATGCGTTGAACATAAGAGCTGGGCAGCATAATAAACTTGCCAGCAGTGTCGATTCCGCAAGAAAGTAGTTTTGCGTTGAGTCGCCTGCCAATTCCCCACACGTCGTTAATCTTTATGTTGTTCAGCACTTGATTTATTTCCCCTGCATCGGTTAGGCCTTTAACTCTGTCATCGTTATTTTTGTCCTTTTTTGCCACATGGCTGGCAATCTTGGCAAGAGTGCGCGTCTGGGCAAAGCCGATGCTCACCGGCACGCCAACGTATTGCTGAATCTTCTTGACAAGCGATGTTAACAATTTGTGGTTTTGCTCATTGTCCTCATAAGGCAGAGTAAAAAACGCTTCATCAACTGAATATACTTCTAGATTTAATCCCACCTCGCCTAGGATTCTCATGATGCGGTTTGAGAGATCACGATACATGACATGACGCCCCGAGAGCATAATCACGTTGGCAGGATTGGTATGTTTTTTAATCTGGAATGCAGGGCATCCCATGGGTATACCGAGCGCCTTAGCCTCGTTGCTTCGCGCGATGACGCAGCCGTCGTTACCCGACAGCACCACCACGGGCCTCCCGTTGAGCGACGGGTTAAACACCCTCTCGCACGAGACGAAAAAGTTGTTACAATCGGCTAAGGCGTACATCGTAATTAGTTAATAGTTTAAGAGTTCGCAGTTTATCGTTGCTCTAACGATTTAGCTTTTTGATTATGTGTGAGACAATGCCCCAAATAATGAAATTGCTCTCTTTGGGGACTTTGATGACGGGGTATTTTCTGTTAGCGGGGACCATTGAGATGCCGTCTTCGTTGATTAATAGGCGTTTGACAGTGAAGTCGCCGTCAATAAAGCATATTGCAATGTCGCCATTTTGTGGCTCAATGGAGCGGTCAATTATGAGCATATCGCCTTCATTGATACCCGAATCTACCATTGAATCGCCAATCACCCTTGCGCAGAATGTCGCGGCGGGGTTGTTAATTAGCTCATGGTTAAGATCCACCGAGTCGGCAAACGCCCCCTGCGCAGGACTTGGAAAGCCTGCTTGTATGCGGTTTTCAAACATTTGCAGCTCATGCTCGCTGCTCTCTTCTATTTTCTTAATTTCAAGTGTTGCCATCAAGTGCAAAGGTATGAAAAAGTTTTCAGTTATCAGTTATCAGTTGCCAGTTTTTTAGTCACACATTGTAACTATATTCCGATAATAAAAAAAGCGAGTTACCGTTAAATGTGGCAACTCGCTTGGAGGGCTGTAGATTATTATATTTTACAATAAATCAACAGAGCGTTTTAGGAAATTGTTGAGGGCTTCACCTTTTAGGAGGCCATTACCCAAAAGGGCGATGTCGATGAGCTGCTTAACGGTGTCTTGGCCAGCAGCATAGTTGGTAACAATTTCCTCTTTCTTGCTGCGCAACTCTTGAGCTTTATCCTCGTTCTTCTTGAGGTCGTCTTTCTTGTCCTCGGGCACGCCTTTATTATCCTTGTCAAGGTCGCGGATGGCCTTGATTACGGCATTAGTGGCAGCGAGTTCGTCGTCGATGGGTTTAATTTCATCTTTCACAGCAGCAACTGCTTGCTCAACAACACGCTTGATAAGCGGATGGCTGGTGTTGAGGGTAAAGTTATAAGCATCGGGGAACTCGCCATAGAAACTCATACCAGGTTGGAACACTGCCATATCCTTCATGCGGCGCATATACTCGCTCTGAGTGATTACCACTGGTTGAGCAGTGGGCGACATGGCTGCGTAGGTCACCATAAACTCGCTCTTCTCGATAGCAGGAATTTGCGACTTGAATAGGGTAGTGGCAATTTCGCGCTCTTCGGTAGAGAGTTCAGCATCCTTGGTGTCTTCCTTGCGCACCAGGTTGTCAACCACATCACTATCAACACGTACAAAACGCGACTTCTCATTCATCTGTTCAAGCAGTCCCACGAATGGGATATCAAGCTGGCCATCCATCAATAACACGTCATAGCCCTTGTCTTGAGCAGCCTTGATGTAGGTGTATTGCGCTGTCTTATCGGTGGCATACAGATAGATAAGATTGTCATCCTTGTCTGTCTGGTTGCCTTTGATAAGTTCTTTATACTCGTCAAACTTGAAGTACTTGCCATCGGTATTCTGCAAGAGTGCGAACTTGGCTGCCGCATCCTTGAATTTCTCATCGCTGAGCATGCCGTACTCGATGAAAATCTTGATGTCGTTCCATTTCTCCTCAAAGGCCTTGGCGTCGGTCTTAGCGATCTCCTCTAGGCGGCTCGCCACCTTCTTAGTGATGTAAGAAGATATCTTCTTCACGTTGCGGTCGGCCTGAAGATAGGAACGTGACACATTCAATGGAATGTCGGGGCTATCGATTACACCCTGCAGCAACATCATGAACTCAGGCACCACACCTTCAACGCTGTCGGTTACAAACACCTGGTTGCAATAAAGCTGAATGCGGTCTTTGCGGATGTCGAGATTGTTTTTAATCTTAGGGAAATAGAGGATTCCGGTGAGGGTAAACGGAAAGTCCACATTCAAGTGAATCCAGAACAACGGGTCGTCCTGAGCAGGCTGGATAGCGTGGTAGAACTTGATATAGTCCTCATCCTTAAGATCGGTTGGTTTGCAGGTCCACAGCGGTTCGATGTCGTTGATAACCTTGTCTTTATCGGTATCGACATATTTACCGTCTTTCCATTCTTGTTCTTTGCCGAAGACTACCGGCACTGGCAAGAATTTGCAATACTTGTTTAGCAGAGTACTAATACGTGACTGTTCGAGGAACTCCTTCTCATCGTCATCAATGTAAAGCACGATGTCGGTACCACGCTCCGCCTTGTCGCACTCGGTCATCTCGAATTCAGGCGAACCGTCGCAAGACCAGAGTACTGGTTTAGCTCCTTCCTCCCAAGAGAGAGTGCGAATTTCCACCTTTTTGGCGACCATGAAAGCAGAGTAGAATCCCAGACCAAAGTGGCCAATGATGGCGTTGGCGTTATCCTTATACTTGTTGAGGAAGTCCTCAGCACCCGAGAAAGCGATTTGGTTTATGTATTTGTCCACATCCTGCTCGGTCATGCCAATGCCATGATCAGTCACGGTGAGAGTACCAGCTTCTTTGTCGATAGCAACACTCACTTTCAAGCCTTCGGTTTCACCCTTGAAATCGCCAGCAGCGGCTAGAGTTTTAAGTTTTTGAGTCGCATCTACTGCGTTTGAAATCAGCTCCCTCAAGAAAATCTCGTGGTCGCTGTAAAGAAATTTTTTAATTACGGGGAAAATGTTGTTAGTTGTTACCCCAATTGATCCTTTTGCCATAGTATATATTATTTTTATTGATATTTCACAGAGAAGAAGTTGTGCAAAAAAAATGCCATACACTGTGTGTATGACATTTTGATATTAGTGGTGAAAAATTGTCACTTCTTTATTGTGGCAATGGTTTCGCCGTCTTTAACGTCGATAGTGATGGTGGCGCCTGTAGTGTCCTCGTGCTTGAGAAGCAGGTCAGACATGGGATCTTCGATGTGAGTTTGGATTGCACGTTTGAGAGGTCGAGCGCCAAATTGCACGTCAAAGCCTTTTTCTGCAACGAAATTTCTAGCATCATCCGTTATCACCAGTTCATTGCCCATCTCATGCACTCGCTTGTAAAACATATCAAGCTCGATGTCAATGATTTTAAGGATGTCATCCATATTAAGACTCGAGAAAGTGATTATGTCGTCAACACGGTTAAGAAACTCGGGCGAGAATGTGCGGTTGAGAGCCTTGCGAATCACTGCATCGGAGCGTTCTTTGGTAAGCTCCTGAGTGTTAAAGCCCACGCCAGCGCCAAAGTCCTTCAACTCGCGAGTGCCAATGTTTGAAGTCATTATGATGATAGTGTTCTTAAAATCCACTTTGCGTCCTAGACTGTCTGTAAGTTCGCCCTCATCAAGCACTTGTAACAGCATGTTGAACACAT
>JAGCRW010000066.1 GCA_017964485.1 Muribaculaceae bacterium
AGAATTTTATTAACTTTGCACGTTGTTAACTGCTTGTTAATAACATCAGCAATTCATTATTAATCAGTTTTTAAAGTTGTAAATAACCTATTGAAAACTAATGACTCAACAATGATAACTCAAAAGTCAGGTGTTTTTGAAAAAAGTTTTCCACTCAATTAACAGGCTATTACCACTATATCTATTTTTATATATAAAATTAAAATTTTAAAAATAAATATATTATGAATGTTGACAAAGGCTATGTTGAGGCGCGCATACCTAAGGGTATTGACCTCAAAGAAGAGATATTGAAACTCAAGAAAGAGAAGAATGCCGTGATCATGGCACATTTCTATCAGCGTGACGAGATACAGGACTTAGCCGACTATATTGGCGACAGTTTAGCGCTTGCGCAGTTGGCGCAGGATGTGGAGGCGCCGGTGATTGTGCTTTGCGGCGTGCATTTCATGGGAGAGACTGCAAAGATTCTTAGTCCAGAGAAAACGGTTATTGTGCCTGACCTCAACGCAGGTTGTTCATTGAGCGACAGCTGTCCTGCCGACCAATTTGAGGCATTCATAAAGGAGCATCCTGGCCATACTGTTATTAGCTACGCTAATACTAGTGCAGCTGTGAAGGCTCTCACTGATGTTATAGTGACCAGCGGCAACGCAAAGCAAATAGTTGACAGCTTTCCCGAGGATGAGAAGTTGATTTTCGGTCCCGACCGCAATCTTGGTAACTATATAAACAGCATTACTGGCCGCAATATGATAGTGTGGGACGGTTACTGCGAGGTGCATGAGAAGTTCTCAATAGAGAAGATATTAGAGCTCAAGAAGGAGCATCCCGACGCTCAGGTGCTGGTACATCCCGAGTGTCCAAAACCAATACGCTTGATTGCCGACAAGATTGGCTCCACAAAGGCTTTACTCGATTATTCAGTGGCTGCCGATTGTAACAAATTCATAGTTGCTACCGAGAGCGGCATCATCTATGAGATGAAGAAGCGTTGTCCCAATAAAGAGTTTATTCCCGCCCCTCCCGATGATGCTGGCTGCGCCTGCAACGAATGCGCTTATATGAAACTTATCACTCTTGAGAAACTCTACCTCTCGCTCAAATATCTCGCTCCAACCATCGAGATTGACGAGGAAACACGCGTCAAAGCCGTTCGCCCCATTGAGCGCATGCTAGATATTTCTAACCGCTTGGGATTAATAAAAAAATGAGAAAAATATTAATATCATTAACCATAATACTAAATTTTGTATCTGTTATGGCACAGACTAATGTATTGGATTTCACTGTCAAAGACCGCAAGGGTAATGATGTGGCTCTAAGTGATTATAGAGGCAAAGTGCTGCTAATAGTGAACACTGCAACTCGTTGTGGATTCACTCCGCAATATGAGGAACTTGAAGCGCTTTATAAGGTTTATAAGGATCAAGGTCTTGAGATTCTCGATTTTCCTTGCAACCAATTTGGCAACCAGGCGCCTGGTACCGAAGAGGAAATCCACAGTTTCTGCACCTTGAATTTTGGCACAGAGTTTCCACAATTCAAAAAGTTAGAGGTTAATGGTGAGAATGAGCATCCACTTTTCGCTTTTCTCAAGAAGGAAAGAGGTTTTGAAGGCTTCAATCTTGAGCATCCAATAGGCAAAATTCTTGATGAGATGCTGAGTAAAGCCGATCCTGACTATGCAATGAACGATGACATAAAGTGGAATTTCACTAAATTCCTTGTTGACAAGGAAGGCAACGTGGTGGCACGCTACGAACCTACTCACGACATCAAACTCATTGAGGAAGACATAAAGAAACTGTTGTAAAAAATATTTCCTCTTCCCTCTCTCCTTTAAATTAAATACTATGAAATACTTTATAGTTGATGCTTTTACCACCGAGCCATTTGGTGGTAATCCTGCTGGTGTAGTTCTGATAAATAATGGTTTTCCAAGTGTCAGCTTGATGCAGCAGGTGGCAGCTGAATTTCGATATTCAGAGACCGCATTTGTGCGTCGTGATGGAGTGGCAGAATTCACAGTACGCTATTTTACGCCATGTGGTGAGGTAGACTTGTGCGGACATGCCACGATTGCCTCGTTTGGAGTGCTGTTCAAGATTGGGATGGTTGCAGATGGCACTTTGTGCATTAATCACACCCTAGCAGGTGATTTACAGGTGAGAGTAGGGGAGAAGGTTATGATGCAGATGGATGAACCACATATTTTTGACACCGTTGTCGATATTGATAGGCTACACACCATTATGGGAGTGAAAAATTCGCAAGATGAGTTGCCTGTGCAAGTAGTGAGCACTGGTCTTCCCGATATAATTTTGCCTGTTAATAGTATAGGTGAACTCAATGCAATAGTTCCCGATATGGACGCGCTCGCACAACTGAGCAAAAAACTTGAAGTAACGGGAGTTCATGCGTTTGCGCTTAGTGATGACGGTTACACAGCCCATGTGCGCAACTTTGGTCCACTTTACGGCATTCCCGAAGAGAGTGCCACAGGTACAGCCAATGCCGCCTTGACTCACTATCTGCATCACAATGGCATTATATCAAGTCCTGGTGGTTTTCGGTTTTTGCAAGGTGAGGTTATGCAGCGACCGTCGGTAGTAGAAACATCTATTCTCGACGATGACTCAATCTGGGTAGGTGGCAACAGCACAATAATTGCAAAAGGAGACCTTATTATTTAAGAAAATATGCAGTATATAGGCGAGATTATATCGATAGGTGTGGCATTTTCATGGACTGCTACAGCGCTATTGAGCGAGATGGGTAGCAAACGCATGGGAAATGTCACGCTCAATTTCACGCGTATGGCTATCGCATTGATATTCTCGGCTATATTGTTTTGGGTGGTGACTGGCAGTCCGTTGCCAGCAAAAGCCAGCACTGAGTCCTATTTGTGGATGATGCTCTCGGGACTCGTGGGTTATGTTATAGGTGATTTTTGTCTATTTCAAGGTTACATCATTATTGGATCAAAATTTGGCCAACTTTTTATGACTCTTGCACCTATCACAGCAGCAATAATGGCGTGGTTCACATTGGGGCAGGAAATAAAACCGCTTGCTATTTTGGCAATGATAGTGACACTTGTGGGCATCGCAATCACCGTAATGGGACGTGGCGACGATAATCATCGTCTATCATTAAAACTTCCCCTAAATGGTGTTTTATTTGCCATAGGAGCCGCTGTATGCCAAGGAGTGGGACTCGTGCTTAGCAAGATAGGAATGAATCATTACGAGGCTTCTATGACGACACCATGCGAATCGTGGATTTTGCCGTTCTATGCAAATGTCTTCAGGTGCATGGCAGGAATTATAGGATTCTCGCTGCTGCTAATGTTCCGTGAAGGCTTTGGATCACTTCGCAAGAATGTCACCGACCGCACTAGTATGACAGTAGCCACACTGACGACTATTTTTGGTCCCTTCGTAGGTGTAGGACTATCTCTCCTCGCCGTGCAATACACCAGCGCCGGCATCGCCAGCACGCTAATGGCGCTCACACCCATCATCATAATTCTTCCCGCCTGGTGGATTTTCAAGCAACCCATTACTCTAAAGAGCGTAATAGGCGCCCTTATTTCAGTAGCAGGAGTCTCATTATTCTTCCTATTGTAATTTATCTATCTACGGAGAAAAGGAGTTTTTGGGTTTCCGATCGTTGTCAAAATTGTCAAAATTGCCACAAGTTTTAGTGTCGTTTTCCTTTCTTAGTGGTTATAACTACAACTCCGTTGGCACCTCGCATTCCGTAGATGGCCGTCTCAGAGGCGTTTTTTAGCACCTTTACCGACTCGATATCGTGAGGGTTTATCATGTTGAGTGGTCCGTCATAAGGCATACCGTCGAGGATTATCAGTGGATAGGTGTTTGCATTGAGTGAATTGATGCCACGAATGAGCATTGATGGCGACACGGTTGGATCGCCTGACGAATGGTCAAACTGAACCCCTGGCTCTTTGCCCTCAATGGTGCTTTCAAAGTTGAGGTAATTCTTTTCTACTTCGCCCCTTGATGTCGCCCATTTCGAGCTTGAGCAACTTGCCAGCAAAACGACAACAAATAGTAGTAGTATCTTGTTCATGACAACAACGATTTATAGGTTTTGTAATGATTCTCTGCAAAAATAAACTACAATGACGGTAGAAGCAAATTATTTGAGGCTTAATTTATCTTCTTCCCAATAAAAATAAAGATTTATTTTGTATTGTATTCGGTTTGCACTAATTTTTTGTACCTTTGCAGCTTGAATTGAAAATAATGAAATAAAAACATATAATTCAAGATGGAATACAACTTCAAAGAAATCGAGAAAAAGTGGCAACAGTATTGGAAGGATAACAATACCTATAAGGTAGATATCGACGAGAGCAAGCCTAAATTCTATGTTCTTGACATGTTTCCTTATCCAAGTGGCGCGGGTCTGCATGTGGGTCACCCTCTAGGCTACATCGCCAGCGACATTTATGCCCGCTACAAGCGTCACAAGGGCTTTAACGTGCTGCATCCCATGGGTTATGATGCTTATGGTCTGCCAGCCGAGCAATATGCTATCCAAACTGGCCAGCATCCCGAGATTACCACAAAACAGAATATATCCCGCTACCGTGAGCAGCTCGACAAGATAGGTTTCTGCTATGACTGGGACCGTGAGGTAAGAACCTGCGAGCCTGGTTACTACAAATGGACTCAGTGGGCATTCCTCGAGATGTTCAAGAGCTACTATAACACTGCTCTCGACAAGGCGCGACCCATTACCGAACTCGTGGAGTATTTCGAGAAAAATGGTAGTGAAGGCTGCAACGCTCACACCAATGCTAAGGAAGAGTTCACCGCCGAGCAATGGAATGCCATGACCGATGCCGAGAAGAGCCAGAAACTCATGGACTATCGCATCGCCTACCTCGGCAACACTATGGTGAATTGGTGTCCAAAACTCGGCACTGTGCTTGCCAACGATGAGGTGAGTGAGGGAGTGTCGCTGCGTGGCGGCTATCCTGTTGAGCAGAAGGTGATGCGCCAGTGGTGCTTGCGCGTGAGTGCCTACGCTGGCCGCCTGTTGCGTGATCTCGATACAATAGAGTGGAGTGATTCCATCAAGGAGACTCAGAAGAACTGGATAGGCTACAGCGAGGGTGCCGAGATGCTGTTCCCCATCGTGGGCAGCGATGAGCAGCTGCTTATCTTCACTACTCGTGCCGACACTATCTTTGGCGTGACTTTCATGGTATTGGCTCCCGAGAGCGAGTATGTTGACCTTGTGGTTACACCCGAGCAGCGTGCCGAAGTAGATGCTTATCTAAAAGAGGTGAAGCACAAGACCGAGCGCGAGCGTCTTATCGAGAAGAAGGTGAGTGGCGTGTTCAGTGGCCGTAATGCCATCAACCCAGTGACTGGCAAGGAGATACCAATCTTCATCAGCGACTATGTACTTGCAGGCTATGGCACTGGTGCCATTATGGCTGTGCCGGCTCACGACAGCCGTGACTATGCATTTGCAAAACACTTTGATCTACCCATCATTCCACTGATTGAGGGTGCCGACATTAGTGAGGAGAGTTTTGATGCCAAGGATGGCATAATGATGAACTCCAGCAACGAGCGCCTGCAACTCAACGGCCTTCAGGTTAAAGATGCCATCGCTAAGACCAAGGAATATATCACCGAGGCTGGCATCGGCAAAGTGAAGGTGAACTACCGCTTGCGCGACGCCATCTTCAGCCGTCAGCGCTACTGGGGTGAGCCATTCCCAATCTATTACGACGAGGATGGTCAGCCACAGCCTCTTGATGAGAGCGAACTTCCACTGCAACTCCCCGAGGTAGACAAATTCCTGCCTACCGAGACTGGCGAGCCACCACTGGGACGTGCCAAGAACTGGGTGGCAAGCAATGGTCGTCCGTTGGAATTGAACACTATGCCAGGCTTTGCAGGTTCGAGCGCCTACTATCTGCGCTATATGGATCCTCACAACGACGAGGCTCTCGTGAGCAAGGAAGCCAACGAATATTGGCGTCAAGTAGACCTTTATGTTGGCGGTACTGAGCATGCCACTGGTCACTTGATTTACAGCCGTTTCTGGAACAAGTTCCTCTATGATTATGGTTATGTGTGCGAGGCTGAGCCATTCCGCAAACTCGTGAACCAGGGTATGATTCAAGGTCGTTCCAATTTTGTTTACCGCATAAAAGACACCAATAAGTTTGTCTCGGTCAACCTCAAGAAAGACTATGACGTAACTCCTATTCATGTGGATATCAAATTGGTTTATGACGACGTGCTCAACATCGAGGAGTTCAAGGCTTGGAGACCTGAGTTTGCCGACGCTGAGTTCATCCTTGAAGATGGCAAGTACATCTGCGGTTGGGCAATTGAGAAGATGTCGAAGTCGATGTTCAACGTTGTGAACCCCGATGATATAGTGGAATACTATGGTGCCGACACCTTGCGCCTCAATGAGATGTTCCTCGGCCCTATCGAGCAGAGCAAGCCTTGGGACACTCACGGCATTAGTGGTGTGAGTAAGTTCCTCAAGCGCCTGTGGGGATTGTTCTTCAATGGTGACACTATGCAGCTTGTTGATGAGAAACCTAGCGCTGAGGCCCTCAAATCAATTCACAAACTAATTAAGAAGGTGTCGCAAGACATAGAAATGTTCTCCTACAACACCAGCGTGGCAGCGTTCATGATTTGCGTGAACGAACTCAGCACACTCAAGTGTAAGAGCAAGAGCGTGTATCGTGACTTAGTGGTGCTGCTTGCGCCGTTTGCCCCACACATTGCCGAGGAACTTTGGCACCAGTTGGGAGAGCAAGGCACAGTGTGCGACGCCCAATGGCCAACCTGGAACGAGGAATACCTCAAGGAGAGCATGGTGAAATATACAGTGCTCTTCAACGGCAAACCTCGCTTCAACATCGAGGTACCTGCTGGTACTCCCAATGATGAGGTACAGAGCATAGCACTCTCACACGAGGGCGCAGCCCGCTGGCTCGACGGCAAGCAACCTAAAAAGGTTATCGTCGTGCCCAACAAGATTGTGAATGTGGTAGTGTGATTTAAATACTACTAGAGTTTCTAGAAATTCTAGAGATTCTGGAGATTCTAGATTATGAATTTAAAGAAAGAGCGGCTTCCTTGGCTTGACTACGTGAGGTTTTTCAGTATCTTCTTGGTGATACTGTTTCACACTCCTCCGCAGACGCCAATCATGGATGGCAAGATTATCATCAACTTGCGCATCCCGCTCTTCTTTTGCATATCGGGATTCCTCTTTAACATAGGCAAATACAGCACCTTTGGGCAGTTCTTCAAGCATCGCGGCAAGCAGATTCTCGTGCCTTATGTCACGTTTTTCGTCATCTTCTATGCCCTGTGGTTGCTATTTGGAAAAAGCCTGGGCGATGCCGATGTGGAATGGTGGCAGCCGCTGATTGACTTCGTGAAAGGTGAGCCGCACACCGTGTTGGGCACTTTCTGGTATCTATCCTGCCTGATAGTAATGCAGATTCTCTACTACTTCATGCAGCGATGGCTACCTAGTCAGTGGTTATTCCCAGCAAGCATACTGCTCTCAGTGGCGGCTATCAACTGTCCGCTTGAGAACTATTGGCACGTGTGGAATGCGATGGTCTATATGCCGTTCTACGCCTTTGGCAACAGTTTCAAGAACTATATCTCAAAGGTGGAGTTCACCACTCCGCGGCGCACAACCATTCTTATCGCTTTAGGTATTATCTCGCTAGTGATAATGGCGTTTAGCATCTACATCGAGGAGAAGAACAGCATGAACGTCATCAAGATAGCCTGTGGCGTGATGGTAATACCCACTTACATCGCAATTGCCAAGTGGCTAGCTAACCGCTACGGACGCAACCGCGTGATTCAACTTGTGGTAATGAATGGAACAGTATATCTCGCCTTCCAGAACCACATGATAGGGTTTATCAAGGTAATTCTAGAACGTATGACCTACGTGGGAGTCATGGACGACCACATCTGGATAAAGTTTATTTTGCCCTTCTTTGTTATGGCAGCAATCTTCCCCTTTGCCTGGTTTATCCACCACTACGCCCCCTGGATGCTAGGCAAGAAAAAGGAAGAAACGCTAATTTTTTAATAAGTACAAAGTATAAATAAACTCTCAACTTTTCCTTCTTAACTATCAACTTAACATGAAAGATATAGTATTTGCTACCAACAATGAGCACAAGCTCAGTGAGTTGCGCCAGATAATGGCGGGTAAGTATAATGTGTTGAGCCTTGCCGATATAGGTTGCAACGATGACATTCCTGAGACGGCACCTACCATCGAGGGCAACGCCATGATAAAGGCGCAGTGGGTGAAGGAGCATTATGGTTATGACTGCTTCAGCGATGACACGGGACTGGAAATCGACGCTTTGAACGGTGAGCCAGGCGTGCACTCGGCGCGTTATGGTGGTGTGGCTCACGATAGCGAGCGTAATATGAACAAAGTGCTGCGACTACTTGACGGAGTACCTATGGAGCAGCGCACAGCACGATTCCGTACCGCCATAGTCCTAATCATGGACGGCGAGACTCATCAGTTTGAGGGCAAAGTGGAAGGCCACATTCTAACCGAGCGTCATGGCGCTGGCGGCTTTGGTTATGATCCCATATTCAAGCCCGACGAGGCCGATTGTGCCTTTGGCGAGATGTCACCCGAACAGAAGAACCGCATCAGCCATCGTGGCCGCGCAGTGGCTAAACTCACTGAATTCCTTTCAACACGTCAGGCACACTAATTAAACGAAGAGAAACGAATAAATTAGTTTAATTCGTGTAATTTATAGAGCAGGCTCATCTATCGCGAGATGGTGAGCCTGTTTTCGTTCATGCGGCTCATGTATTGCTGGATAATGGCTTTAAGTTCGCGTTCCATTGTGGCTTGTTCAGGGACTTTTCCTACAAGATTGTTGTGGAGCATCGTGTCGGTCTTAAAACGGTACATGGCTATAACGCGATCACCATCAAATTGTATCATCCACTCGCCCTTAAAGTACTGATAGATGCCGTTGTTATAATTCACAGCCCAAGTTTGCTCGGAAGGAGTGCTCATCGGGTCGCAACCAAAGGAGACATAGGGCTGCGAGTAGCCAAGCCAGTGGAGCAGGGTGGGAGAAATGTCGGTCTGCTGCACGAGCACGTCGTTGCGCACTCCAGGCGCTATGCTGCCATCGGGCGTGAAGAAGATGATAGGGATGCTGTAAAGGCCCTGATCGGTCTTGTAGAACGGATGCGTCGATAGGTTGGTGTGGTCGGCGACAATGACAAAGATAGTGTTGTTATACCACGGCTGCTTTGAGGCGCGTTCAAAGAATCGCTGTAGTGCCATGTCGGTGTAGCGTACGCACTTGTGGATAGGACTGCCGCCCTCATCCTTGAAGGTAGATTCATACTTCTCGGGCAAATTGTAAGGGTGATGACTCGAGGCTGTGAATGCGGTGACAAGGAAGGGTTCGTGCAGCGTGTTAATGTTGTCGATGGAGAATTGCAGGAAAGGCTCATCCCATATTGCCCACTTGCCGTCGAAGTCGTCCATGCCGCCATAGTTCTTGTCAGCGCAATATTCGTCAAGGCCATAGTAAGTGTCATAGCCTATGGCATGGGCAAAGGCACTGAATCCCATCGAGATGTTGTGTCCGCCGTGGAAGAACGCGTTATTGTAGCCCATCTGCTTGAGGTGCCAGGGCAGGCCGTGAACCTCATTGAGCGACGCTGGAGTGAGGAAGAACGGCTCTACAAACATCGGGATTCCAGCCAAAATCGCCGGCATGGCATCCATACTGATGCGCCCGTTGGCAAAACTATACTCAAACGTGAGCGAACGGGTGAGAAGCGAGTCGATGAATGGCATGTACCCCTTATAGTCAGCGCCAATAGTTTTGTGGTTCAAGGAGCCTACATATTCCTTGCCCATGCTCTCCACGATGAGAATCACCACATTCTTTTTACCTAGGCATTTGGCGCTGTCAGGGACTATTGCAGGACGTATGATGGGCTGATACACTTGCTCCATCTCATCACGGCTCATATATTCGGGGGTGATATATGGCTTCTTGCCTATGCTCCTTATCATGGAGAATGGCGTGTTGAGAACCAAGGCCGCTTCAACGGGACGGGATATATACTGGTTGGCATTGCTCACCGTGATTGGGCGAGTGCCGGCGGTGGCACTGCCGCGAATGCCGATGATGAGCAGCGGCGCGGCAACTAGCAGCGATACCGCTTGAGCGGTGTAGTAGAGCCAGCGGCGGTTGCCATACACGCTATAGTCGCTGCGTGTGAAGCACCGCCACATCAAGAACACCAAGATTGCCATCACAAGCACCAGATACCAGTGGCTTGCAAATTCGCTTAAGATGATTGACGTGATGTTGCCCTCGTTGGCAAACTCTGAGAATACTGTCACCGTGCTTCGGCAGCCAGTGTATTGGAAATAGACCGCGTCGCACAGGTTGCTCGCCACAGCAAGGCCGTTGGTAATCACATATAGCCACCGCAGCCCGCTGGTCCACTTGCGGCGTTCCTTGAGGTGTAAAGGGAATAGTTCGAGCAGCAGATAAATGGCATTGACATAAAGCAATGCCGAGGTGTCAAATACAAGCGCTCCACGCAACAGTTGCCCCGCGCCTTTCCAAGTGAGGTAGGGGCTATAGGTGCTCCAGTTCTCGGCAAGGAATGCCACTCGCGAGAGCATAAACACGAGGTAGGCGAGTAACACATTCATTACCGCCGCCCCGGCATTGCAATGGAGAAAACGCTTGAAAGCCTTCATAAAAGTTGTCAGTTGTCAGTTGCTGCTTCGCTAGATTACCAGTTGTGAGTTTATGTAAAAGTTAGTATTATTTTCGTGAGAAATTATTTCCTGTGCCCTCGCAGTACTCGCAGTTGCTGGTGTAGCCTTTTCCGTCACAGTAAAAGCATTGCGAATATCCTCGGCCATCACACTCCTCGCAACTTTTGTATCCGTCGAGGTAATAATCATATTCTTCGCCACTGCCTCCACAGTTATAGCAATCGCTGCGGCCATTTCCATCACAATATAAACAAGTTTCTTTTCCTATACCGTCGCAGTAGGCACACCGTCCAGCCTGAATAACGGTTAATGTTTTTTCTTCTTTGCCACTGCTGATGGTGATATTGCATTCTCTTGGTGAAGGAGATAAGTTTTCCTCAATAACCACAGTAAATCCTGTGCTTGTCATGTCTGAGAGTCTGCACATATAAAGGTCGTCAATACTGTAATCTATCGAAGATGGGTCTCCATCGGTTTCAATTTCGATAACAACCTCGTTGCCATCATGACCAGTTCTTATTATATCTTGCGAGAGACTGAGATGGGTAGCGTTAGCGCTTTGCCTTACTGTGATTTTGGCATGCTTGTCACCGGCTTCTAATTTAATTATACCCTCTCGTTCTTCGTAGGAATCTAATGGCTCGCATTTGATGGTGATTTCGCCGTCGCCTGTGGTCACAGTCACCCAATCAGGGTGTTTTGTCACTTCAAACTCCCGGGCGTCGGTGATTATAGATACTGTTTTCTTGCCA
The DNA here is from genome assembly GCA_017964485.1 of Muribaculaceae bacterium. Classification (GTDB taxonomy): domain Bacteria; phylum Bacteroidota; class Bacteroidia; order Bacteroidales; family Muribaculaceae; genus Sodaliphilus. Next base: position 11,589 of record JAGCRW010000066.1, read on the forward strand.
CCATTGCGTGAGAACTCCACCAATTCATCATCGGGACGGAGTTTAGTCACATTGTTGTAGAAAAAGAAGTAATATACCGCACCGCCAATCACTCCCAGCAGGGTGATGATAGCTAGGGTGATGAGGGCTTTGGCCCAGCCCGACAACCCTTTTTTCTTGTTATTTTCGGGTTGTGGGGTTTCTCTATGCATGGTGGCTGAAGGAATTTGAGTTCCACCACCTTTGTATTGCTGGTTTGGAGCAACAAATGGGCAGCGGCAGTAAGGACAGAAAGCAGAGTTGGCAGGAATCATGTTGCCACAGTCTGGGCATTGCATTAAGCCGTCATTACCAGTTGTAGCATTGCTTGCAACAGGATTTAGTGGCACGATGTTTTGCACTGGTTGTGCCGGTGTTGCTACTGGTTGCTGCGGTTTGGGTGGCGCAGTATTGCTTCCAGCAAGCGGGTTGATATTATCGTTGGTCATTGCCGCTGCGCGCTCTGAAAGCTCTCTCTCGTAGGCTTCCCGGTCAATGGGCTGCATGGTGCCGCAGAAGTTGCAGAACTTATTGTCGCCTATCTCTTGAAAACAGTTTACACATTTCATAATGTTATGGGGTTTATGTTGTTAGATGCGTTACTCTACTGGTTGCTGAATATGTTTGATATTCTTTACCTGGTGATCCTTGATGGTTACTATGGCTATTTGTTTTATGTCGCGAGGATCTATATTCTCTCGAGAGGAATGGTTACTCTTGAAGTACCCTACTTTGTAGATGAATGACTTGTTGCCCACTTTGAGTTTCACGTTGCAGTCACCGAAACGGCCGTTATTGTAGTTGTGGATACCAAACTCATAATCTCCGTCATCGAGTTGGCTGGCACTGGGCCAAGCGATGTTCTCTACGCCTCGGTCTCGTGGACTTTGCATGTCTACATCGAGCTGGCCTCCACATCGGGTGCGCCTGGGAGCACGGAATTTCTGAAAATAGATGTGCGAGCCATTGGGCTCCTCGGCGTGAGCGTCGAGGTCGACAATGTCTCGGCCGTTTTCGTTCCACACAATGGTGAATCTCATAAAGGCATCGGTGTCGCCGCCTTCTTCTTCCACAGCCTCATCAATCTCGTCACTCACCTCCTCGCTTGGCTCGTGAGTAATTCTTCGCTCGATGATAGTGGTGTCATTTACGACAGTAGTGTCGTTGCCATCGCGGTCATAGGTACCTGTGCAGTTATAGGGTAGCAAGATGAGCAGTGCCAGGGCGATAAGGTTCAGTACGCCCAGAACACCACACATCCACGCTAGTCGGCGCTTGCGTCTCTCCTCTTCGGTCATTGGTTTTACCGGTTTTGGTTTGTTATCCTTTGCCATAATCTTTAATCCTAAAAAAGTTGTATTTTGATATTATTGTTAAGTCTCGTTATTTTGCTTGTCAGTTAGCAGTTTCTGTCTCTCTTGGTCGAGTTGCGGGTTGTAGCCAAAGTAGTCCTCGTAGTCGCTGATACGCTTTAAGAGGTCATCGGTGCTGGCTTTGTGGTGCTGGCATGCCGACGCGATATTTTTGGCGAGCGAGTCCTTGACTTTGGCAGGCACTGCGTCGAGGGCAGTGGCAAGGCTGCGACAGTTAGTGAGAGGTGCATGTTTATAGGAGTTGGCATGTGAGATGGCGGCCTGTGCTGCGGAAACTGTGGTGATGTTCCCCACCTTAGTTGCTGCCACGGCAGCATGGTAGTCGTTGACGGTCTTGACGATGTCGTGCAGTTTAGGCAAGTCGTGAGAGTCGCTAGGAAGGATGCCGGCGTTGATGAGGTTTTGCGCCTCGTTGCGCAGCGTGTCGATAATGTTCACGTTCCACTCGTGTCTTCTAAAGCACTTACGGGCATAATCGGTAAGTTTGGGCGCGTAGCCATAGGCAAGCATCTTTCGGCAGTTGGAGGCTTCTCTAGCGTCGATATTCTCAAGATAGACCGCGTCGCCCACTTCCTGCATCATGGAATTGTAGGCATGCATGATGTTGCTGAATGAACTTCCGCCAGAAATCTCCTTATCGGCTTGCGTCTTGATTTGTGCGGTGAAATAGGAGTCATCGACAGTCACCTCCTTGATATCGTTTTTTTGATAAAGCAAGGTGAGCCAAATCACCACCCCGATACCCAGGGCGGCAAGTGTGATAAGTCCTATTTTAAGTGCCTTTCTCATGCCAATAAAGAATAGTTATTGCTGTTGGAAAGGAATATCTAATCTGTGATGTGACACCCGTCGGGTATCGCCATCATGGTTGCCATTGGGTTGTGATTCTACCGCTTTGTTGACTTTACTGCTTAGTTCTTTAGAAATCTTTTCTAAGTCGATAGTCTTTCTGTCGGTGTCCCTTAAAACCTGTTTTGCTGTTTCAGAATCCTGCTTAATCTTCTCGGCGATGGATTCCAAAGCAGGGTTTACAGGTTTGTTGTTTTTCTTCAGGTATTCAATACCCTTCAAAACCTCATTAACATTGCCATTGATGAGAAAATTGGCAAAATTCTTGTATTTTGGTGACTTGATGCTGTCGAGTTGCCACACCTGATTATCATTCATATAGTTGATATCGTGGTCTTCGTTGGCAGCGGCAGCCGAATCAGTGATCTCAGTGGTCGGTTTTTGTTCTTTAGTCTCGGCGTTGCCATTGTCTTTCATCAGGAGCCATGTGATACCTCCAGCAAGCGCAGCGCCAAGGAGGAAAGCGAGGATGGAGAATAGCCACTTGAGGACTTTTGCCTTGCGCTGCGATTTTCCAGTGGGGTCAAGCGAGGGGTCATCAATATTGACGCTCATCATGATATCGGCCTCCGAGAGTGCCTCTTTAGTGACATCGGCTGTATAAGCATCGCTCTGTGCAGAGTATTGCATAGGCTCTCCCGCTACCGAGGCGCGCACTCTGTTGTCGCTATAGTTGTATCCGTTGATTCTCACTTTTATGTTCACGCGCTGCTTGAACGGCATGTTGTCGGGGGTGAGAATGGTGATGTTGTCATCCTCGTAGCGCACATACTGGTTATCGATGCCGTTGATAGTGATGGGGATGGTTAGTGGCGCGAAACCAGCCTTATTGTAGGTTATATTGAGTGTATTGCCGGTTTGTGTGGTACTGTCACACGTAACATCGGCTGGTTTTGTAACGCTATAAGTCTTAATGATGGGCGAGGTGAGCAGCGCCACACCTTGCACCGAGTTGTTACACCAGAATTTGTTGATGAGGAACACTTCGCCATACTGGTCATACTCCGCCTGCTTTGGGAACTGGAAGATGTCGTATAGTTCCTCATTGGAACCATACACACGGAAGGCCTGCTGGCTGAGGTTCTGCGCTGGAGTGATGTTAATCGGAGCCACGTTGAGGGTAGGCATCTGGCTTGCGATGAGGCAATGCTCCACAGCCGTTGCTGTGATGTTGTCGGTGTCGAGTACGTTGGTTTTGAGCAAGTTGAGCAGGTTGAAAATAGCCTTACCTTTGATAACCGACTCATATTGAGCGCCTATCATTACAGTGATGGCGACATATCCCTGACGCGTGTCACGCTCATAGCGTGTGAGGAGGGAATAGTAAGTGCCATTGGCGTCGCGGTGTATCTTGTAGCCATATTTTGCCATTGGGAACAGAGTTCTGATGACTCGTGGATCGGTGATGGGGTTGAGCCATAATAACTGCGAGACGCTAATGGGGTTGTAAGGCTCAGGATAGGTGAGCTTGTGTATAGTGTCGTCGTTAAACTGTCCGTAGAAGTCGATTTTTAGATAGTTGTAGTTTGACATAATTTATAGTTTTCAGTTGTCAGTTATCAGAAAGTGTCGCTACATTCTCAAAAAATTATTTTTTCTAAGAGTCGGTGTCTTGGCGATAAGCACGTCAATCACATCATCGATGAAACTGTCGTCGTAGCAGCAAATCTTGCCTGCAAAGACTTCGCCAATGGAGAACGGTATGATTTTGAAGTCATTGATGCCAGCGTCGTCGCACGCCATCTGAAGGTTGTTGTAGAATGAGGAGAGGTTGTTTTTCACAAATTGCTCGGCATTGTCAACAATCATCTCATCGGGACAGTGCATCTTGTCGCACTTGGTGACCAGGACATACACGCCAGTTGAGTTTTTCAGAATCTTGTTGTCCTTGATGTAGAGCGAGCATGCATGCAAGTAGTCGCGCATGTAGAGGTTCTCCCACTGGGTGGCCTCGCCGCCATATTCCACCACAAAGAAGTGAATTTTGTGGTTGCTATCATCGGCTAGGAACTTCATCACGTGGGTAAGGGTTTCCTTGTGCTCTTG
>JAGCRW010000067.1 GCA_017964485.1 Muribaculaceae bacterium
TGGGAACACGAGGTCCATGCCACTACCGTGGATGTCGAAGTGTGTGCCCAGATATTTGCGTCCCATTGCTGTGCACTCGCAGTGCCATCCAGGGAAGCCGTCGCTCCAGGGCGATGGCCAACTCATGATATGCTCTGGTTGAGCCTTCTTCCAAAGTGCAAAGTCGGCCTGGTTGCGCTTCTCGCCCACACCCTCAAGGGCGCGGCTGTTGTTGATCACGTCTTCTAGATTGCGGCCGCTTAGCCTTCCATAGTGGTGGTCTTTGTTATATTTCTCCACGTCGAAATACACGCTGCCGTTGCTCTCGTAGGCATAGCCGTTGTCGAGGATTTCCTGCACCAGCTGCTCCTGTTCGATGATGTGGCCAGTGGCGTGAGGCTCGATGCTTGGAGGCAACACGTTAAGCGCCTGCATGGCGGCATGGTAGCGGTTGGTGTAGTACTGCGCAATCTCCATTGGCTCGAGTTGCTCGAGGCGCGCCTTCTTTGCAATCTTGTCCTCGCCTTCATCGGCGTCGTGTTCCAAGTGGCCCACATCGGTAATGTTGCGCACGTAGCGCACCTTGTAACCCAGGTGCTTGAGGTAGCGGAACAGCACATCAAAGGTGATGGCAGGGCGGGTGTGTCCCAGGTGTGGGTCGCCATATACAGTAGGTCCGCACACATACATCCCCACATTTGGTTCCTGCAAGGGCTTGAACAACTCCTTGCGACGAGTAAGAGTGTTATATATAAAAAGTTGATGATCCATTTTCAGTTCTTTGTGCTTAATAGTCCTAGAATTTCTAGATTAACTAGATTTTCTAGAAGATTATGCATTGTGCATTATGAATTATGCATTAAATCAAGCCTGACCCTTAGGCAGGGGGAAGTCCATGATGTTGTTGTTGGGGTTGTTGATTTGGCGTGGCTTGATTTCGCCAAAGTGTGCCTCATATTTGTCTATGTTTTCCTTGAGAGCATAGAGCAGCTGCTTTGCGTTCTCAGGAGTCATGATGACGCGGCTCTGCACGCGTGCTTTAGGTGTGTTGGGAGCCACAAATATCATGTCCATCACAAAGTCGTTGGGAGAGTGCGAGATAACTGCCAGGTTGGCGTAGCGTCCCTGCATCTCATCGTTAGGAACTTCAATCTGAATCTGGTTCTGTTTCTTGTTTTCGTTTGCCATTTCTGTATAATTTTTTATGTGTTAATATTCATTTGAAGTGCAAAGTTACAAAAAATTAGTGCAAACCGAAGACAATACAAAATAAAATCTTTTATTTTTGTTGATGAGGCGCCGCCTAATTTATCCAATTGTTGTCAGTTATCAGTTATCAGAAATCATATTTTTCTCAGAAACATCACAAAAATGCATCGAAAAACGCTTTTTTTGGCAAAAAAAACGATGAAAAATCAAATAAAATTTTCGCCAATCACAATCTGTTGATACATAGTGTATTGGGTGGCAAACTTGTCCTCATTGTTACATAAGTTTTTTGTTTTTTTACAGCGGTTGTCCTAAGTGTTGTAAAAGTTGTCCTGGCAATTATAACACATCGGTTCGCCGCCATTATAATTTTGCATCGTCGAAACAAACCAACCGTTGGCGAGTGGCGACAAAAACCGAAAAAGAAAACAATTTTGAGTTTACACATATTTTATTCATCTTTTAAAATTTATCTATTATGAAAAAGTTAGTTTTATTGTCAGCAGTAGTATTCGCAATGACTTTTGCATCTTGCAAAACCGATCCCGCCGCAACCAGCGCAAGCACTAGCACTCCAGCTAGCACCGAGAATGTTCAAAGCGCAGCAAGCGCAACTGAGGCTACCAGCGCCGTAGTTGAGGAGAACAAAGACGCCGCCGAGGTTTCAGAGAACAAGGATGCCGCAGCTCCAGAGCAGGCAACTGAAGAGAAGACAGAAGAGACCAAAGAGACCAGCAAGTAAGTAATCTTTTATTCATTAATTAATCATTAAAATTTATCTATTATGAAAAAGTTAGTTTTATTGTCAGCAGTAGTTTTCGCAATGACTTTTGCATCTTGCAAAACCGACCCCGCCACCAGCGCAAGCACTAGCACTCCCGCTAGTACCGAGAATGTTCAAAGCGCAGCAAGCGCAACTGAGGCTACAAGCGCCGTAGTTGAGGAGAACAAAGACGCCGCCGAGGTTTCGGAGAACAAAGACGCCGCAGCTCCAGAGCAGGCAACTGAAGAGAAGACCGAAGAGGCTAAGCCTGAGGCTTAAATCCACCAATACAAGACCGTGCCCCAGAGATAAATCATCGAGGCACGGTCTTCTGTTTTCTGATGTAAAGCAACCTTCTATAAACAATCAATTATTAACAAATAAAAAGCAGGTAAAATGAATAACGCTCTTAAGGCTTTTCTCATGGTTGGTGGCTTCCTATGCACAGTAATCATTAGTTTTTTTGTTGGCTTAGACCATGGTACAGAATCATTCAAAGCCCTTCATTCTCATACCAGCACTGAAGTGCATGACGAACTTATGCGTCAGATGAATATTTCTGACTCTCTCCTCTGTGAATTGCATTCTTTTAAGATGAAATATCCTAAACTATGGGATTCGTTTGAGAATTCCAATGAGTTTAGGGCTTTAAAAAACCTTAGTACAGGCTGGTAATATTTATGATATTCAATCAGCAAGGCAATACTATTTTAATAATCTAAAATAATAAAGAAGAAAATGAAGAAGCGTTTAAATCATATAGTACTATGTACTTTATTCATCTTTTATCTTGTGGTCGTGGGTTATGTATGTTACGGGATTGGTAAAGGACATGGTAGCCTAATGTATGTTTGTGACGATAAAATTCACGAAGAGAAAGTGCAGCTTGCCGTGGAAAAGAAATTTTCCAAAGCACTCGATAAAAGTGTTTTGTGGTTTAAGAATCATGTTCCTGAAAAGAAGAAGTAAACATTTGAAGATATCGCAGGAGATTAGGCAAGTGTAATTTTAGTGCATAAGATGTATAGTGTTTTAAAGATATCGATTATGAAAAAGTTTATAATATTATTAGTGGCTCTTGTGGCTTGTGTGTCGCTAAATTCTTGTATGTATCATTTCTCAAGAGAAGAGTTGGCCGAGATGGAATTTGAAAAAAGTGGTGAGTTAACCGACGAATTGATAGAACTATTTAAGGTTGATATTTCAAAGAGGAGTTGTTGGGCCAAAGTTGACAATTTGGAAGAATATTGAGCCAGGTTTTTACTACAGAGCGGGTGTGTCGAAATAGTGACACATCCGCTATTTTTATCTATGTTGAATTGCTTTATTATTTGCTTGTTTTTGCTTCTTTGCACTGTGTGTACATTGCTGGGCAGTTGCTTACCACGAAATAATTGCTGCTTTCGGGTCTAACCACTTCCACACCGCGCCAGTTGGTGTCCCATCCCTTGCTGTGGATGAGCATGTAGATGACGGTACCGTGCAGCATTTGGCTCTCCTGATACTTCTTGTTGGGATCAACTTTTATTTTGATGGAGTAGGGTGGTTCTACGTTATAGCCATTCTCGGGGGTGGCTCCGTTGAGCATTGCCATTGCGATGTAGGGGCGGGCATAATTCTTGTCGCTTCCCATCATCTCGTGTAACCGCGCTATTGTGCTGTTAAAGTTGGTCGATGTGTTGTTCAGGCGTAGCGCCTCCTCACCGTCGGTGCGGTTGTTGCGGTATAGCTCAAACGCCATCACTTGCAATGCTGCCGCGCCCTGCGGCTCATCACCCAACAGTTCTTGCATGTGTTTCCACTCGGCGATGTTGGTGGGGAAGGCGTTGAATTCAACGCTTGTTGTGGCATTAGGTTTCCAAGTGTTATGGTCGATATCCCCAGCACATGTGGCTTGGAAGTTAGCCTTATCGACAGTCTCATCTTCAACTTTGCTCGACTGCTGTGGCTCAGAATCTTGATTTTTAGCGGTGTGCTGCTTGCATGCTGTGTTAGTGGCTCCTAGCATTAAAAAAGTCGCCACCGCCAGATTGATTGCTTTTGACTTTTTCATCTTATCTTGTTTTAAGGATTAAACACCTTACAAAAATAGATGTTTTTTTGCATAAATACAAAAATAATACTAAAATTCAGCCAAAACTTGTTGTTTAGATGAGTTTGTGGTAATTTTGCGCAGTATAAGACATTATTTATGACTCAAGAACTTGAAGACTATATACTTGCTTATATCGATGCCGAGCCTGAGCATCTGCATGAACTTGACCGCGACACGCACATCGAGTTGCTCTATTCGCGCATGTGTTCGGGGCATTTGCAGGGCAGGCTGCTGAAGATGCTGGTGCGTATGATACGCCCTAAACGGGTGTTGGAACTTGGCACCTATTCGGGCTACTCGGCGCAATGCCTTGCCGAGGGGCTGCTCGATGACGATGCCCACATCCACAGCATCGAGATAGAAGACGAGTTGGAGGATTTCCTGCGTCGACACTTTGCCAAATCTCCTGTGGGCGACCGCATTACGCTTCACATTGGCAATTGTAGCGAGATAGTTCCGCAATTGGGCGGTGACTTCGACTTGGTGTTTATCGATGCCAACAAGCGGCAGTATGTTGACTACTTTAACCTCGTCATTGACCATGTCAAGCCAGGCGGATTCATCATTGCCGACAATACCCTATGGGACGGCAAGGTTACCGACCTCCACGGCAAGAAAATGGACGACCAGACGCAGGGCATCCTCGACTTCAACGACCTCGTTGCCCACGACCAGCGCGTGGAGACCGTTATCCTTCCCCTTCGCGATGGATTGACTATACTTTATAAGAAATAACTCTAAGCAATAAAAGCTACAGTAAAGTCGTTAATATATAAAGTTTTGACCTCTAAAATACGTATGATTATGAAACACGGTAGATTAATTTGCACACTTATTACGGTCATAGGGCTCGTAAGTGTCTCGGCAATGGCTGGCAATGTGTCAAGTAACGCTATGGCATCGTCTTATAATGATGTTCAGAGTCAAGTGAGTGATACGACCTATCAAGAAGAGTATTTTGGCCAGAACCCCTATCGCACACCTAGCTTTCCTGGCGGTGATGCGGAATTGATGAGATTTATAAGTAAAAACATTGAATATCCTGCTGAGGCCGTAAAGAACCATATTGAAGGCAAAGTAATTGTACAGTTATTAGTTGACAAAACTGGTAAGGTGAGTGAAATAAAAGTGGTGCGCTCAGCAGGTGAAGACCTTGACAACGAGGCCGTGAGAGTGATGAAGCTGCTGCCTGATTTCTCTCCTGGCTACAACCTTATTAAAGGAGAACCTGTCAGCATGTGGTACACGCTGCCAGTCGTATTCAAGTTACAAGGGCAGGATGTTCCTGAGGAGGCTGAGTAAGACAAAATGAGGAATGTATGTCAACACAATATATAAACAACTGAATTATCTGAATTTTCTGACTTAGATAAAACGGCTCATACACGGAAGGCATCAATGTTGGGACGAGGCTGGCCTCGTCCCTCGCATTTTTTTTCAAATCCTGATTGACAAAATTATATCTTTCTGCAAATATTCAGATTTATCAGAGAAATCAGTTGTTTTTTAATTTTGACACATCCTCTTTTATTTTTTATAATTCTTATAAATCTTCTTCAGTTGTTTTTCTATCTCTTCTTGTGGCTGGTCGAGTTCGCGGAGGTCAACCTCAAACTTTAAGGTATTTAGCGGTTCGTTCTTGTCGTGATACTTGATGATGAGCGTGAGTTGCGTGCCGGTAATTCGGCTGTAGGTGCGCTTGAATCTTACATGTTCGCAGTCCTTAAAAGGTATTATTGTTGACAGTCCTGTTTTATCAAAGATGACAAAATGCTCGTCGCCAACGGCAAACGCTGGAATGCCGCGGCTAGTCTTGCTCGCTTTCTTGAAGTTCTCCACAGCCGACAGTATCATGCCCAGAGTCATCAAGCCATAGAAGATTATTATCACCCACCCCTTCCATTCGGTGAACAAAAATGACAGTTCCCAGTGGACATAACTATAAACTGCAAAGGCGACCATTAGCACCGACAAGATTGTGTAAATCACCAACTTTGCAATGGCCTTCCCCTTGCGGTAATAGTATTGATGAGTGATTTGCATTGTGATGGTAATGCTGAGGGTTATTTCATCTCGTAGATGTCGGCATCAACGTCGGGCATCGATGATAAAGGCATTACGTAACCTAGTATGATGGGAGGATTATCACCTTCCATTTTTATTACGAGATTGTCATTAGGTTCATTTAATACCATTATAACCGACTCATATCCTACAGATGAAATATTCACTTTAGTACCTTTAGGGACTCTGATTGCAAATCGACCATCGATATTTGTGGCTGTGCCGTATTTAGTCAATTTATTTGATTTATCAAGCAAGACGATAGATGCACCTACCATTGGCTCATTATCATCCTTGTCCATAACATATCCTTTCACAATGATAGCAGCATTGTCGTTAAGGGCAAAGTCAAGAAGCTCAGGTTCTTGACTTTGAGTGATGTTATTGGTGGGCTGATCTTGTGTTTGAGCCATCGCAGGAGCAATGCTTGTTGCTCCAAGGGCAAGACCTGCAATGACTGCCGCCTTGCCAATAGCCTGGCGGCGCAACAACTGACGCTCGATGTAGCGCACTTCTTTCTCACATTGCGGGCAAGTGCCCGAGCAGTCTCCCTTGTGGTTGCACTCGGCGGGAGTATAATCGATATCGTTGGCTTGAGCAACGCTAAGCCTGATTTCTTTGAGCGTCTTGCAAATATGTTTTCCTTTCATAATTAATTGTTTTGTGGAGTTCAACTTCGCAAAGTAAAAGTTTTTTTCATTAAAAAACAAATATTTGTCCATTATTTGGTTTCGATTTACGGAATTATTAGATGAGGCTCACGAAAAAAATGTGCGCCATTTTGGTACACATTACGTGAAAAAGCATTAACTTTGCAGGTCAAAAAAGAAATTAAAGAACCAACACCACCAATTTTTACCGCTATGATAATAGTAAGCACTCGCGATTTTCGCGCTAATCAGGGCCGGTATCTCCACCAGGCCCGCAACGGCGAAGACGTGATAATCAAGTCTCGCGACCACGGCAGCTTCAAGGTAACACCTGTGACTAAAGATGACACAGTTTATAGCATGGAGGAGCTTGCTTCGATGGCAGCCGAGGCTGAACGTTATGGAAGCAAAGAACATATGAAGAAATAAGGCGAAAAATAAACAATCAATAATATGGAATCAACAAGATTACAGAAGATACAACGACTGATACAGAAGGATTTGAGCGAGATATTCCGTGAGGATACCGCCAAGATGCATGGTGTGCTAGTGAGCGTGAGCAATGTGCGCGTGTCGCCCGACCTGAGCATCGCCCGCGTGCACCTGAGCGTGTTCCCCAGCGAGAGAGGTCAGGAGATAGTAGAGACCGCCAACCGCAACGAGAAGACCATCCGTTATGCCCTGGCTCAGCGCGTGAGGAACCAGTTGCGCAAGACACCCGAACTGGTGTTCTACATCGACGACTCGCTTGACTACATCGAGCACATTGATGAGTTGCTGAAGAAATAATGCACTAATGAGCGGACGAGACAGGTCTCGTCCCTACTTAACACTTAAAACTTAACACTTCACACTTAAAAAAGATGTCTCTGTCGTTGAAAATAGCGTTGCGTTATTTGAAGTCGAAGAAGGCTCATAATGCGGTGAATATCATCAGCATCGTTTCGATATGCGGTGTTGTAATAACCACTGCGGCGCTGGTGTGTGTGTTAAGTGTGTTCAATGGCTTCTATGATGTGATATATGGCAAATTGGCAAAACTTGATCCCCAGATTGCCGTGTGTCCGGCAGAGGGCAAGACCATCAGCAACGCCGACAGCGCTATTTCAGTGATATCAAGTGTGGAAGGCGTTGACAAGGCGATGCCGGTAATTGAGGACCAGGCACTTGCCGTATTTGTCGATTATCAGATGCCGCTTCGCTTGAAAGGTGTTCCTGCCGATTACGACGAGATCAATTCCATCGATAGCGTAATCGTGGATGGGGAGTTTGCCCTCGGGGACGGCCTGGGCAACAGTTATGCCATCGTTGGTATAGGACCTGCGATAGCCCTGCGCCTTCAGGCCAATAGCCTGCGCATGCTTCAGCTCTATGCTCCTCGCCGTGAGGGCCAAGTCAATGTCGCTAATCCCGTTGATGCCTTCACTAGCGACTCACTGTTTGTAAAGGGTATATTCCAAGTGCAGCAAGCCTCTTATGACCAAGACCTTATCTTTGTTCCTATCGACAAGGCGCGAGATCTGTTTGACTACGATACAGAGGCGACGCAAATCGAACTGAAACTCAAGGACGGCGCCAATGAGAAAAACGTGATTAAGCAACTGGAGCAAGCACTCGGACCAAATTTTGTGGTGAAAAACCGCCTGATGCAACAGTCGGAGTCATTCCGCATGGTGAATGTAGAGAAATGGGTGACATTTTTGCTGCTCACGTTTATTATGATTATCGCTACATTCAACATTATCAGCACATTGTCGCTGCTCATCATCGAGAAAGACGAGAGCATACGCACCTTCCAGAATCTGGGTGCCACCAGCAAGCAGATAACGCGCATCTTTGTCGCCGAGGGGTGGCTCATCACCATGCTCGGAGCCTTGCTGGGAATAGTACTTGGCCTGCTGTTATGCCTTGGTCAGCAAACCTTTGGGTGGCTGAAGATTGGCGCTGACCCCACTCAGGTGATTGTCAACGCTTATCCTGTGAAGGTGGTTTGGACCGATATGCTGGTAGTTGTGCTGCTTGTTGCAGCCATAGGCTTCGTGACGTCGCTTGTCACCAGCACCATCATGCGCCGGCGACTGCGCAACCAGATGCCCAACGCTTTGGCATAGAATTTGCAATCTCGCTACAGATAAACATGCAAATTCAATGAATATATACCTTCCATATGTAATGCCCATTTTCAGGCAGATGGGCAATGAGCGATCTTTTGCCGGCACTGCTTTTTGTATTGACGGCTATCTTGTTACTGCTGGCCATGTGCTCACGTTCCCCGATACCTGCTATGTGCGCAACGGCAATGATTATCATCCGCTGCAGTTCGACAAATGGATTCCACGACAGCTGCCAACCGATGACCACACAGGCTATGATGTGGCGTTTTATCCTATTCCAGGCCTCAAGAGTCCGCTCTCGCTTGCCGACAGCGATGCCGAGCCCAACGATGACTTGAATGTCCTGTGCTGGCAGATGCGTGGTGTCAAGCCTCAGCGGGTTTCCACGCAAGGTCTTGTCATTAAAGATCGTGACTTGGAAGGCTACTTCCGCCTAGCCACTGTTGACCACATTACCCACGGTTGTAGCGGATGCCCCGCCTTTGGCAACGACGGCAAGGTCTATGGCATGATAACCATGGGCCGCAGCGATGTCGATGTAAAAAATCTCGCACCCCTTCCCCGCAAAATGGAGCAAAATACCTGCTGGGCATTCAAAACGAGTTATATTAAGCGGTTTATGAGTTAGCCGCTTTGCTATTTTGCACTAAATTTTTATAAATTAGGCTGCGCCTAGGCAATAAAAATGAAAATCTTTGCTTTTCATTTTGTTTTTCTCTCGGCTTGCACTAATTTTGCAGGTTGATATTATATATAATATAAATATTCATACTTGCTAATGAGTAATATTTGGAGCAAAATAGTGGACTTTGTCAGGGCCATTGTCAGGTATTACAAGCGGTTTAACGCTTGGTACAAGAGCCTCTATGACGGCAAGCCGTGGTATGTGAAGAGCCTGTTGGCACTGTGCACGCTGTTTGTCACCCTAGTGCTGACAGTTGTTGCCATCAATATCAACTTCCTGTGGCTCTTTGGCAAGTCTCCTTCGCTGGGCGAGATAATGTCGCCACGCCCATATAACGCGTCCTATATCTACAGCGCCGACGGCAAACTCATTGGCAAATACTACAAGGAGAACCGCACTCCGGTGAAATATGAGGAAGTTGACTCGATGTTCTACACCCTTCTCATCGACACCGAGGACGAGCGGTTCTATGAACATCATGGCATTGACTTCAAGGGTATGGGCGGCGCGCTCAAAGACTTAGTGGTTCACCGCCGTGCTCGTGGCGCCTCGACCATCACCCAGCAGCTGGTGAAGAACATGTTCAAGATGCGCACCAGCGAATACACTGGCGGCCTGTTGTGCCGCATACCTGGCGTGGGAATGCTTATCACCAAAGCCAAGGAATGGATTCTCGCCAGCGAAATTGAAATGTTCTATGACAAGAGGGACATACTTGAGATGTATGCCAACACGGTTGATTTCGGCAACCAGGCCTTCGGCATCAAGACGGCGGCAAAGACCTATTTCAATACCACTCCCGACAAACTCAATACCGAGCAGTGCGCGATGCTTGTGGGCGTGCTAAAAGGCACGTCATATTATAATCCTCTCAATAATCCCAAGCGGTGCTTGGAGCGCCGCAATGTGGTGCTCAACAATGCCTTGACACATCATCACCTGTCAAAGAAAGAATATGACAAGCTCACCAAGCTCAACCTGAATATAAAATACACTCCCGAGACCGACTTGAATGCTGAGTGCCCCTACTTCAGGCAGGCGGTGGCCGAGGAGATGTATCAGTGGTGTAAGCAAAATGACATTGACTTCTATCGTGATGGCTTGGAAATACACACGTCAATAGACACACGCATGCAGGCTTGCGCCGAGAAAGCCGTGCTGGAGCAGATGAAAGTGGTGCAGCAGAATTTTGACCGAGAATGGGGCAACAACCCATGCTGGGTAGATGACCACGGCGAGGTGATACCAAACTTTGTCGCTCGCAAAGCAGAGCAAACGCCAGTGTATAAGCAGTTGATGGCAAAGTATAACGAGAACTATGACTCGGTAAACTACTACATGAATCTGAAGCATCGGGTGAAACTCTTTGACTACAACGGTGGGCATTATGCCGAGATGAGTTCGCTCGACTCCATAGAATACATGCTCCACAAGATGCATTGCGGACTCATCGCCATAGACCCGCGGTCGGGCGAGGTTAAGGCATGGGTTGGAGATGTCGATTACAAGACGTGGCAATACGACAACGTGCGTGCGCAGCACCAGCCTGGCAGCACGTTCAAACTCTTTGTTTATAGCGCTGCGATGAAGGCAGGCATCAAGCCATGCGACATGTATATTGACGCGCCGCTTGCCAATCCACTTGTTGATATCGACCCTGCAACAGGAATAGCCAAGCTGTGGACGCCCAAGAACGCCAGTGGGCGGTTCTCCAACTCCAACATGACGGTGCGGTCGGCTTTTGCACGAAGCAACAATATTGTTGCCGTTAAAGTGGGTAATGATGTAGGCGTCAACAACGTTGCCAGCACTGCATTTGAAATGGGTGTCAAGTCAAATTTGGCCCGCACGCCATCAATGTTCCTAGGTTCCAGCGATGTGAATCTTATGGAACTCGTGAGTGCCTATTGCACAGTCATTAATGACGGCCAGCCCAAGAAACCCGTGCTGGTGACAAAAATCTACCGCACCAACAAAAACGGCGAGAAGGAAGAAATCTACAATAGCAAGGCCTTTGACGATCCCGACCGCGCCTTGTCGCACAACCAGGCTTACTGCATGCGCAAGTTGCTCGAGGCTGTGTGCCGCGACGCTGGCGGCACAGGCGTGGCAATCAACAGCTATGTGAGCAACGTGGGAATAGGAGGCAAGACAGGAACCTCCGACAACTACACCGACGCATGGTTTGTGGCCACTACGCCCAACCTGGTGTGCGGCGCTTGGGTGGGTGGCAGTTACCGGCAAATCCATTTCAAGACGGCGCAGGGGCAGGGAGGCCGAGCCGCATTGCCCATTGTTGGCGCCTTCTTGCGCAGAGTGCTGGCGCGTCGCGACATGGCCTATCTGCACAAGCAGTTCGCAGCCGACTATGACCTTGACCGCCGCTATTTCGCTTGCGAGGGAAGCCTCAATACTGGCGAAGATTTAGATAAAGATTCCACCTCGCTTGGCTATGATACAATCATTCCGCAAAATTCTGCCGACGGCAGTTACGACAGCACTCGCTACATCCGCGACAGGGTGAATGAAGACATCTATGGCCCTGGTGGTGTGCCGCCCCGCAATGGCTCGGAAGGTGATGACCGGCCTGTTGACCCAGCGATAGAAGAGAGGGTGAAGAACGCTTTTGGCAAGGGACAGTGATTATTGGGAAATGCTAAAACTCAGTACGATTAATATAAAACTCAATAAATTATGGTTTACAAATATGATTATCTCATTATAGGTTCGGGCGTGGCTGGAATGAGCTTTGCTCTGAAGGTTGCTGGAACCGGCAAGGTGGCGCTCGTGTGCAAGAGTACGCTCGACGAGGCCAACACCGACCTAGCACAAGGCGGTGTGGCAAGCGTTACCAACCTCGAAGTTGATAACTTTGAGAAGCACATACACGACACAATGGTTGCTGGCGACTGGCTGAGCGACCCCAAAGCAGTGGAGCAGGTGGTGACTAAAGCTCCTGAGCAGATAAAGGCCTTGATAGAGTGGGGCGTAGATTTCGACAAGAACGAAAAAGGCGATTTCGACCTTCACCGCGAGGGCGGCCACAGCGAGTTTCGCATCCTGCATCATGCCGATAATACTGGCCATGAGATTCAGGAGTCGCTCATCGAGGCAGTGAAAGCTCACGACAATATCGACATCTTCGACAATCACTTCGCTATTGAGATTCTCACCCAGCACCACTTAGGAAAAATCGTGACTCGCCGCACTCCCGACATACAGTGCTATGGCGCATACGTCCTCAACCAGAAGACAGGCAAGGTGGATACCTTCCTATCTCGCCTCACGCTCATGGCGACTGGTGGCTGTGGCGCCGTGTATCACACTACCACCAATCCGCTCATCGCCACTGGCGACGGCATAGCCATGGTATATCGAGCCAAGGGTACTGTGCAGGACATGGAGTTTATTCAGTTCCACCCAACGGCACTTTACCATCCAGGCGACCGTCCCGCTTTCCTCATTACCGAGGCGATGCGTGGATATGGAGGCGTGTTGAGAAACCTTGCCGGCGAGGAGTTTATGCAGAAGTATGACCCGCGCCTGTCGCTCGCTCCCCGCGACGTGGTGGCACGCGCCATCGACAGTGAGATGAAGCAGCGCGGCGAGGACCATGTGTTCCTCGATGTCACTCACAAAGACCCCGAAGAGACAAAGCATCACTTCCCCAACATCTACAAGCACTGCCTTGAGATAGGCATCGACATAACCAAGGATTACATTCCCGTGGTTCCTGCTGCCCACTATATGTGCGGAGGCATCAAGGTGGACTTGAACGCTTGTTCGTCGATTGAGCGCCTGTATGCAGTAGGAGAGTGCTCTTGCACTGGTCTGCACGGCGGCAACCGCTTGGCAAGTAATTCGTTGATTGAGGCCGTGGTATATGCCGACGCAGCCGCTAAGCACGCTATCGCTTGCCGCAACCACTACGATTATCGTACCGATATCCCCGACTGGGACGACAAGGGTACGCAGCATCCCGAGGAGATGGTGCTCATAAGCCAAAGCGAGAAAGAGGTGGGCGAGATTATGAGCGCCTATGTGGGTATTGTACGCAGTGATTTGCGTCTTGACCGCGCCTGGAACCGCCTTGACATTCTCTATAAAGAGACCGAGAAACTCTTCAAGGAGAGCACGGTGAGCCGCCGCATCTGTGAGTTGCGCAACATCATCAACGTGGGCTATCTCATCATGCGCCAGGCTAAAGACCGCAAGGAGTCGCGCGGATTGCACTACACCGTCGATTACCCGCCTAAACCCAAGAGCGAGGAGGACCTGAAACTTTAAAGTACAAAGCGCTTTTCAATGCATAATGCACAATTCAGCGACACAGACTTCGCCGTAGGCGACTAAACACTAAACTTCGGCGCAACTGACTAAATACATAATAATGAAACTTAAACATCTGTTTTTGATAACAATAACCATCATGACTCTTGTGGGCTGTAAGTCACAAAAGGCTAGTGAGAGCACTTCGGTGGTTGATGACAATAGCATTACACAAGTGGTGAATTTTGATGGCGGGAATGCCTATAATTTGGTGAAATCGCAGTGCGATTTTGGGCCTCGCGTGCCAGGCACACCGGCTCACAGCAAGTGCGCCGAGTGGCTCGAGCAGTCGCTCAAGCAGAGTTGCGACACAGTGATTGTGCAGCAGGGGCAAGTCACCACCTTTGACGGAAAGACGCTCAACATCAAGAATTTGGTGGGTAGCATAAACCCCAGCAACAATGACCGCATCTTGCTGCTGGCTCACTGGGACTGCCGCCCTTGGGCCGACCATGATCCTGACTCAGCCAAGCACCAGGAGCCTGTGATGGGTGCCAACGATGCCGCCAGTGGCGTGGCTGTGCTTCTTGAGCTGGCGCGCCTGATGAAGGAGAAGAAACCCAACATTGGTGTCGATATCCTGCTGGTGGATGCCGAGGACTGGGGCACCAACGATGTGGAGGAGTCGTGGGCGCTGGGCACGCAATATTGGGCCAAGAATCCTCATGTGGCAGGCTACATGGCACGCTTTGGCATCCTGCTCGACATGGTGGGGACTAAAGGCGCCAAGTTCTACAAGGAATTTGAGTCAATGCAATATGCTCCTGAGGTCGTCAATGAGGTGTGGGATGTGGCACAGAAGAGTGGCTATGGGGCCTACTTCGACAACAATTATGGCGCTGGTGTCACCGATGACCATGTTGTGGTTAACGAGATGGGAATTAGTTGCATTGACATCATCGACACCCGACCAGATGGAGGATTTTTTGCCGGCTGGCACACCACCGACGACACCATGCACTGGATAGACCAGAACACCCTCAAAGCGGTGGGGCAAGTGGTGGCGAATGTCATCTATAGTTATTAGCTAACAGTTTTCATTTATCAGTTCACAATTATCATCGCGAAGGGCAAAACACTTGGCACAAAACGAGGTACATAGCGAGCGATCGTCGAAGTTCTTGAAGGACTTGGGCATCTATGCCATCGGAAATCTGGGGTCGAAGATCATCACATTTGCGATGGTCGCCGTCTATACGCACTATATCAGCAAGAGTGATATGGGCTATTATGACCTGTGCCTTACGATCTTATTCTTGATAATTCCCTTTGTTACGCTGCAGCTGCGTGATGGCGCGTTCCGCTTCTTGCTTGAGACCGATGATGGCAAGCAGCGCAGCAAAATCATCACATTTGTCTACCGCACGCTTATTTATGGCACAGCAGTTTCGCTTGTGGCGTCGTTGCTGCTGGCCTTGTTCACCAGCATTGACTATGTGTGGTACTGTTTTGTGCTGCTCATTGTAATGTCGTTCTACGAAGTTGTCACGCAGGTGGCTCGAGGTTTGGGCCGTAACGTGGATTTTGTGGCGGCAGGCATAATATCGTCTTTTGGCATTGGTGTTTTCAGCATCTTGTTTGTGGTTGTGTTGCCATGGGGCATCGCTGGCATCTTCATCGCCAATATTTTGGCGCGTGTTGTGGCGCTAGCCTATCTAGAGGTGCGCTTGAAGATTGTTGCCACTTACTTTAAGACTGATGTTGATATCAAGCAGGTGGCTCACGACTTGATAAAATATTCTCTTCCCTTGTTACCAGGCGCATTGTGCTGGTGGCTCACTGGCAGCAGCGACCGCTGGTTCATCAACCATTTTGTTGGTCTTGAGGCCAACGGCGTGTATGCTGTGGCATTCCGATTCAACAGCATCATTCTCATCCTTGCCACGATATTCTATCAGGCATGGCAGGAGACCGCCATCTTGCAGTATAATAGCCCCGACCGTGACAAGTTCTTCTCGCGCGTGTTCAACAGCTACATTGGTGTGCTTGCCATCTTGTTGACCGTCTATTCCTTCTCGCTTAAGATTTTCTATCCTGTCATTGTTAGTTCCAATTACCAAGAGAGTGTCTACTATCTTTACCCGATGGGCATAGCGGCAGTGATTTTTTCCTTGTCGGCATTTTTCGACATGGGTTATCAGTGCGCTAAAGACACCGTGAGCACCTTGCCCGCGATAGTGGTTGCTGCCATTGTCAACATTGTGTGCAACCTGCTGCTTGTGAAGTACATTGGTGTGTATGGCGCCATTGCCACCAGTATTATCACCTACTTGGTGCTTTTCTTGTGGCGCTTGCACGACATGAAGCGTTATTTCAAACTCTCGTTCTATCGCAACACCGCAATTGCCGTTTTGCTAATTCCTCTTGGGGCGATTCCCTTCCGCTTTATCGACTCGTGGTGGCTGTCGCTGCTCTACATGGTAGTGGCGAGCGCACTGGCATTAATGGCGATTCCTAAAGAAACTCTCCACGAAATGAAAACCAAAATACTGCTAAAAATGCGATTGAGCAAGTAAAAACTGAGCTGTGCTCAATGCTTTTCGTGCGCGAGCATTATTATTTAAAAATACTCATCAGGCAATAATAGCGTTAAACAAACGTTAAAATATATAATATACTAGATACTACAGAAGTCATGAGATTTAAGAATTTTATCATAATTGCAGCTTTAACCCTTGCCTTGACAGGCTGCAAGACTACGGACAACACATTGTCGTACTTCCGCAACCTGGGCGACTCGGAAAGCGGTGTGATGCCTCAAGGCACAGGTTATGAGATTAAGATTGTTCCCGAAGATGAGCTGTCGATATTAGTGAGCTCATCGGTTCCAGAGGCTACAGCCATGTTTAACCAGCCACAAGCCAATACTGCCCGGAGGGGTGAAATGAGCACGCAAATTAACCCGCGCCTTCAAACCTACATCGTGAACAAAGACGGCGACATTGTGATGCCAGTGATAGGCAGGCTGAATGTGGCAGGCAAGACAACACGTGAGATAGAGCAGATGATTGTGTCGCGAGTGAGCCCAACCGTCAATGATCCATTTGTGAGAGTGGAGCTGATAGGATTCTACATCAATGTGATGGGAGAAGTGAAGAATCCACACCGTGTGTATGTCAACAGCGAGCGGTTCACCTTGCTAGACGCACTGAGCGCTGCGGGCGACCTCACCGAGTTTGGCGAGCGTAGCAATGTTATGGTGATACGTGAAGAAAACGGCCAGCAGGTGTACCATCGCCTAAACCTTGCTGACACCAATATCTTCTCGTCGCCTTACTTCTACCTGAAGCAGAACGACGTGATATATGTCGAGCCCAACCAGATACGTATCGACAACTCAAAGTATAACCAGAACAATGCCTACAAGCTCACAGTGATTTCTACTGTTGTGAGCGCAGCATCGGTGATAGCATCGCTGATTATTGCTGTGGCAGTGAAATAGATCGGGATTGTGAACGGGAACGGGCCGTTCACAATGTTCGATAAACGGACGAGGCGGCCTCGTCCCTACAAAACAATAACATTTGACATATGAAGTCCTACGAGAATAATACTACTACTCCACAAGACGAGAAAATCATAGACTTAGGAAGCATTTTCAGCAAGTACAAGCGCTATTGGTGGCTCTTTGTGCTTTCGTTGATAGCCTGCATAGGTCTGGCTGTTGTGTATTTGAAATACAAACTGCCCGAGTATCTGGTAATCTCAACTATTCTTGTTGATCAGGATGATGATGCCGGTAGTGCCGGAGCATCGCTGTTGAAGAGCCTGTCGATAGGTGGCGGCGGTGCCAGTGTTGACGATGAAGTGGTGGTAATGGGATCGCAGGGCATCTGCAACAATATGGTTAAGGACCTGAAGCTCAACCGCCTCTATGTTAAACGCAAAGGTCTCCTCGAAAAAGAAGACCTTTATCAGAATTCACCCATCGAGATTGATGCACCCGAAGAAGTCTTCGACACCCTCTCGGTGGGAATGAGCTTCAAAGTCACCCTCAAAGAAAACGGCAAGGCCGACATCAAGGTGAAGAAGGGAATGTTCAAAACCCTGACCAAAGTCACCGACCAACCATTGCCAGCTACCGTTATTACCCCCTATGGCAACTATGTGGTGAAGACCACCAGTTCTTATATGCCTGGCAAAGAAATAATTATAGACGCTAATGTGACCGGTAACCTGCTGCGCACCGAGCAGTTCATGAAAAACATGACAGTGAAGGTGCTCAACAAGAAGAGCAACGCCATCTACATGGATGTCCAGACTCCTAACGTGAAACGGGGCAAGGATATGCTCAACACTATGATACGCCTCTACAACGAGCGTGGACAGCAGGAGAAGGACGAGCAGGCCATCAACACCGCCAACTTCATAAAAGAGCGCCTGGGGCTTATCTACAACGAGCTCACCAAGAGCGAGGCCGACATTGAGGCCTACAAGCGTGCTCACAACATGGCCGATGTTGAGAGTCAGACCAAAGCCAGCATTGTGCGTCAAGAGCAGGCCGAGAACAAGATAGTGGCCCTGGAGGCGCAATACCGCATCGTGGGGCTTATCAACGAGTTTATCAGTGACCCGAAGAACAAGTATTCCTACATCCCCTTTGAGGCCGACTCCACAGCGGCATCGGGATCTATCAGGGCATTCAATCAGCTCGCTATGCGTCGTGCCGAACTAGCACAGAGTGCCAAAGGCGATAACGAGGCGTTGAAAGAGGTTGAGCGCCAGCTCGACAATATGCGCGAGACAATTCGCAAAGGCGTGAACAACACCCTCAGCGCCCTCAAGATACAAATTGACAAGGCAGGTCAAGTGAGCAGCCAGTCACAAGGCGAGATGAGTCAGGTTCCCTCACTGGAGCGAGACATTAGAAACCTGTATCGTGAGCAAGGCATCCAGAACGCGCTCTACACCTTCTTGCTGCAGAAACGCGAGGAGAACGCACTCGTGCTTGCCGCCACCACACCTAAGGGCAAGATTGTGGACAATGCCTACGCACAAAGCAAGCCTGTGGCGCCCAATGTGCCTGTAGTGCTTCTCATAGCTTTGCTTGCCGCTCTCATGCTGCCCATCTTGCTGCTTTATCTCAAGAACCTATTCACCACCAAGTTCTCCACTCAGGATGAGCTGCAAGAGGTGTGCAAGTCGCCTGTGCTGGGCGAGATTTGCCACAACCGCCACAAGGAGTCGCTTGTCGTGAAGCCCCGCAAGACATCAACGATAGTCGAGCTCTTCAGACGGCTGCGCAACAACGTCCAGTTCCTCAAGACCAAGAAGGACGACAAGGTGGTGCTCGTCACCTCATCAATCAGTGGCGAAGGCAAGTCGTTTATCAGTGCCAACCTTGCGTCATCGTTTGCCCTGCTTGGCAAGAAGACAGCGCTTGTGGGTATGGATATCCGCAGCCCGCAGCTGGCAAAGATGCTTGACATCAAAGACACTCCAGGTGTCACCAATTTCTTGTCAAACTCTGACATAAGTCTTGACATGACAGTCCAGCAGGTGCCCGATGTTGAGAATCTCAACGTGATAGTGGCAGGTCCTATTCCTCCCAATCCCTCGGAGCTGCTGCTTGGCGAGCGCACTTCGCAGTTCTTTGAGCAGCTGCGTGAGAAGTTTGACATCATTATCATCGACTCGGCGCCTATCGCCATGGTGAGCGACACGTTCTCGCTTGCGAAGTTTGGAGATGCCACGCTATTTGTTACCCGCGCTAACCACACTAAGCGCAATCTCGTCAAGTATTTCAACGAAGTGGTGGCACGCAAGCAGTTCCACAATGCCGCTGTTGTGCTCAACGACAGCAACCCACGCCTGTCGGCGGGCTACGGCTATGGCTACGGCAAAGAGAAATAAGTTTTAAGTACAAAGGACTAAGGACAAAGTATAAAGTAAAAAGTACAAAGTACAAAGGACAACTTTTAACTGACCTCTGGCATCTGACCTCTGACTTCTGACCTCTGATATCTGACTTCTGTTATGAGATTTGAGAAACGATTCTTGATGCAGCGCCTCTTCTTCATTGGCTTCTGGCTTGCCACGTGCACAGGCTTCGTGAGCGACTTGTTCTGGCATCATGGCGACAGCTCTATCTTGCGTACAATCTCGTTGCTGGTCGTTGATATGATACTGCTGTTCCTGGCGCTGTGCACGGTTAGAAAGGCGTTTGACATAATATTCATTTCATTTTTCCTCGTTATATCTTTTTTCAGCACGTGCATTCTGAACCACAGTGGTTTCTTCTCTTGGATAAATGGCTTGAGATACTTCTTTGGAATGTTGTTTCTTGTTCCTATACTGCGTTACTTCTTTGAGAACGAGACACGACATGACCTTTTTGTGCAATCACTCGACAAGCAGTTGCTCATTTTCTTGTGGCTTCAAGTGCCGGCAATACTTTTCCAGTTTTTCATCTATGGCGCAGGCGACCGAGTTGGTGGTACCATGGGTGACGGTTTTTCGGGAGTTATCAGCATCTCCATTTACGTTACATCGTTCTACTTGCTTAGCAAGCGCATCGACCGCAACAACATCTTGCAGTCATTGTATAAGAACTGGACTCTCATCTTTCTGCTTTTCCCCACATTCCTTAATGAGACCAAGGTGAGTTTCATTCTGCTGATTGTTTATTTCATTCTTCTCATGCCACTTGACCGCAAGTATATAATCCGCATGACATTTTTGGCTCCTGTGATTGCTTTGCTTGTGGGAGTAGGCAGTTATTTTTATATGTCATCTGTGACAGGAACTGAGAAACTTGAACTTAGTGAAGAATTCTTTGAGAACTATTTTGATGCCGATCTCGATGACTTGGAAGGAGCTATTGAATATGCCGAGAAAAACTATAGTGAGACGTTTGACGTTCCGCGAATAGCAAAATTTGCTATTATTCCTATGGTGTTCTCAGCGCATCCTGGCCATCACATTTTGGGTTTTGGCACCAACATTTATGCTCATGGAGCACACATGGAGGCAACGGCATTCTATGAAGAATATGATTGGCTGCTCAATGGCACAAGCCCGTGGCTGTTCAGCATCTATATGCAGTTGGGAATACTTGGAACTATTTGGACAACAATCTATTTTATAACCCTTTTTTACAGGAAACCTCCCATCTACAATCGCCGTAATCTCAATTCGCAGTTCTTTCTCTTTGTGGTCATCTTTATCATGTTATTCTATTCTGACCACTGGGGATATGCCAATTTCTGCTACGTGATTCTCATCTTCCACTTCCTGTCATGGGAAAAAGGAAAAGTTAAATCAGTTGAAAAACCTGCGCTTGAGACCTCTGATTGATTCCCATAATTGAGGCTTTTTAATTAGGAATTGCAGCAGTCGTGTTTTTGCTGGCAGTTTAAATCTTTTGTCGCAAATAATGCCTTTTACCCACTGATCGCTAGTATCAAGATTGTTCATATAGAATGCCAAACGGTCGATTTTTTGTGTAAGTAATGCGGGTTCGTATTCAGTAAATAAATCTCTTGATTCCAGTTCATTTTCTATTATTGAATAATAGTCTTTCCATTTGTCGAGAGTAGACAGCTCGCCTGTGCTTGTTAGTGACGAGGAGTTGAAATAATAGTAGCACACGGGATGGTTAAAAATACCAACTCTATTAGCATATTTCGACAGCTTGATGTTGATGAGCACATCCTCACTGGGCAATTTCCTATCGCTTGGTGGATAAATATCATTTAGCCACAAGTCGCGCTTGGCAACACATCCCCAACTGGCACATCGGCCGTTAAGCTCAATATTGATGGTCAGAAACTCTTTGCCAGTTAAAACCCCTTCTTTATTGTGCTTTATTTCATTTTTCTCACCACGCTCATTAATCCTGACGTGGTCACCAAAGGCAATGTCAAGGTTGCTGGTAATACATTTTCCCAACAGGAATTCCACAGCATCGGGAAGTAGCTCGTCATCGCTGTCAACATGGATGATGTAATCACCAGTGGCTGCTTTAACTCCGCTGTGCCGTGCTTCGGCAAGACCAGCATTTTGCTTATGAACAACCACTATGTTGGTGTGTTTAGAAGCATAATCGTCGGCTATCTCACCTGCATGGTCGGGCGTGCCGTCATCCACTATCACAATTTCACAATTGGGATAGGTCTGCGCCAAGGCACTGTCTATGCACCGCGACAGTGTCTTCTCGGTTTTATAGACAGGAATTATTATGGATACTAAAGCGTCACTCATATCAACAGTTTATTTATAAACATTACCGCTGATTGACTTTTTACCTGTTTTGAAAACACCTTCTACTGAACTCTTGGAAATGCCGTTAAATATATTGTTCTTGATATTCACTTTGTCAAAATTGTTTCTCTTTCCACTATAATTGGCGTACATGGCACCATTTCTATTATCAGAGTTTATTATATTGTTTTCAAAGTTCAAGGTGTTGTCTTTTGCTCCTTCTATCATAAATAAATGATAGTCGGTGGTATTTAAAACATTGTTTCTGAAGTCAATAATCAGCCTATCAATATTATTGGAATAAATACTGGTTTCTCCTCCAAACTCATTGTTGGTAGCTGTGATTTTAAAAGTGCCAATGTGTGTCATGTCGTTGAGAATTGCTATTTTATACAACTTCTCGGCTGTGTTGTTTTCTAACTTCACATCATTATCTCCGCCCTGACACCAGAGCAATGCGACACCATATTTAGAAAAGATATTGTTGTCGGTTAATTGAACATTGGCTCCCTTGATTCCCAAGAAAGTGTAACCGCTGTTTTTTCCATCACAAAGGACCTCGCAGTCACTTCTTACCTCATTGTTCTTGAG
Source organism: Muribaculaceae bacterium (assembly GCA_017964485.1). Taxonomy (GTDB): domain Bacteria; phylum Bacteroidota; class Bacteroidia; order Bacteroidales; family Muribaculaceae; genus Sodaliphilus. The sequence goes on from JAGCRW010000067.1 coordinate 22,682, forward strand.
TAAAATGGGTGTCTCACTCAATACATCAGTTTTAATCTCAAAGTCTTTCATGTAGGATGAAGAGCTTGAGCATTTTGCAGTATTGATAAAAGTGTTGTAACTAATTTCAAAATTTCCTATTTTGGCAAGTTGGTCAAATGTGAGTTTCATATCACAGTTAGACACTGCGTTCATCGTTATTTTGTTTTTGGTGAAAACGATGTTGTCGATGTTGCAGTCATATTTTGTATCATTGGTCTCAAAATGACAAAACGCAATAAGTACATCAATGGGGATATTTTTCTTGCACTTTGTCTTATCTTCATAATTAAATTCATTGTTTTCGACTAAGATGTTACGCATATAGACAACTCTCTTGTGGTTGCCTCCCCAAATGGCCAATGCCTCGTCATTGCCGTATTTCCAAAACACATTGTTTCTTATCACCAAATTTTCTTGCTCTCCACGTGACCACAACTCACCACCTTCGCGACAATTGTTGTAATTCTCAAATGTGCAGTTTTGAACTAAGACATTCGAACAGTCTCTTAAGTCAACATGAGTAATTACTGCATCGGTTGACCAGAAGGTGGCATTGTCAACAGTTATGCCATCGCCATAACAAATCTTGATGATGTGCTTAGGGGCTGTCTCCCACAATGTGCCTTTGTGAGATGCTAATTCAAATCGGATATCTCTGATTTCAACTTTCACTTTTTTGTTTGAAAAGCCATGAATTGCAAAGAAAGTGTCATCAAGCATCTTGCTCTTACCACCCGCAAAGCCTTCCCTGACGATTACCCGTGTTTTATTGGAATCCACACCCTTGATTATCGTGTTACTCCTAATCTTTATGGTGCCGTCAAATTCATAAGTGCCAGGTTTGTCAAAGTTAAGCACCACCACGTCATTGATTGAGGCTTGTGACACCATGCTTCTCACGCTCTCAACAAGTGGCTTGGAACACTGGCTCATCTTTATCTCAATAGTGCGTGCGCTCACGCCAGCTGTAGTAAACGCAGCAGCCATAACGAGCATCATTATTTTTATTGTCTTTTTCATCGCTGTAAGTATTTAGTGATTATTTCTTCTATTTTCTCTGCCATCTGCATTTCGTTGAAATGAGATTTAACGTATGCTTGATTTTTCTCACCCATCTGCCTTAGTTCGGTATCGCTCAAAGAGCACATTTTCTCTATGCTTAACGCCATTGAATCAATATCTTCGGGCTCAACAGCTATTACTCCTGGCGTCTCATCAATGTAGTCGGCAGTCGAGGTAGTGCAGGTCACAATCATGGGCTTTGCCATCGCCATCGACTGTAGAATAGTCATTTGACCATAAGAGTACATATATTCGGGTAATGGCACTATTACAGCTGTGCAGCGATGAGTGATACTCATAAGTTCGGCGATAGGAATCTTTCCCGAGAACTCTATGCTGGGGCAGTCCTTGTATTGCTCTTTAAGGCTGTCATCTCCCACGATGCGCAGACGGTAATCGCCCACATCAGCTTTTTTCCACGCCTCGCACAGAGTCTTGTAGTCGCGCTTGGCATAACCCACGCTCAGCAATATGTGCTCGCGATGTTCATCAAACTCTCCACTCTCCACTCTTCCCTCTCCACTAAAGAAATTGAAATCGGTGCCAAAGGGCACAAAGTGAGTTTTTTTGTAAAGATTTTGGTAATGCTCTTTGTAAAGCTCAAGTTGCCGTGACGAGTGCACTATTATCACTGGTGACTTGCGCAGCGCAAAACGGATAAGCGGTGTCTCATAACGGTTTATCCTTGCTCCGTTCAGTCCGCCAATGTCAAACATCACATGCAATGGTTTCTTGCGGGCAAATGATGCAAGCAGTTCATAGACAAGTCCGCTCTGCGCGCCATGCGAGAGCACCACGTCATATCGGTTGCGTCGTGCGAATGCCTTGATTGGTTGAGAGATATAGAATTTAATTTTGTGTTCTACCTTGCGCCACCAGTTTTCCTGTCCTATGTCGAGAACGTCGACAACAGGTTGTTCTTTGAAATGCTTGAAAAACCAATAAGGCATTCCTTCCACACATTTGTCTGGCGCTTGCAACGAGGCGTCATCTTTTTCAAGACGAGCTACTCTCCAGTTGGGAATGAATAATATTTTCAATGCCTTATTCTCCATTTTTCAATGTGCAAAAGTAATAAAAATACTTGCATTTTTGACTCTTTTCTTTCACTAAAGATTAACAAAAAGGAAATTTATCTTTTCGCAACGAGAAAAAATAAGTAATTTTGTGCGATATTAAGAAAAGATGAAGAAGCGCATACTCATAGCAAACAAGTTTTACTACCCTCGTGGTGGCGACTGCATTGTGGCGATGAACCTGGAGCGGATGCTCAAGGAGCAAGGCCATGAGGTGGCTGTCTTTGCCATGCAATATCCCGAGAATATTGACTCGGGGTGGAACAATTACTATCCTTCGCAAGTGGATTTCGCAGGTTCTTTAGGCAATAAGTTGAAAGCTGCCAAGCGTCTTATGGGATGGGGCGACATCAAGCAAGCGTTCAACAAGATTCTTGACGATTTCAAGCCCGACATCGTGCACCTGCACAACATCCATTCCTATCTGTCGCCAGTGTTGGCACAACTTGCCAAGAAGCGTGGGTGCAAGGTGGTATGGACGCTGCACGACTACAAGCTCGTGTGTCCTTCCTATGCTTGCCTGCTCAACGAGAAACCTTGTGAACGTTGCATAGGGCACAGCAAGACTCATGTGCTCAAGAACCGATGCATGAAGGGCAGCCTTGCAGCTAGTGCTATGGCTTGGCTCGAGGCGCAAAAGTGGAAACGCAATAAGCTTGAAGAAGTTACCGACGCTTTCATCTGCCCTAGCGAGTTCATGGCTAGCAAAATGAAGAAGGATGGCTTCAATCCAGAGAAACTTCATGTGGTGTGCAACCACATCGACCCCGAGAAGCTTGAATCAATGCACAATGCAGCCACCCCCTCGCTTGATTTGTTATCTGCGGAGTCAAGGAGTAGAGGAGAATAAATAATAAAAACTCCGCAACTCCCTAACTCCGTAGACCTAAATAACGGTGACTCCAAAGCGATTCCAAATCGTGAAGACTACTACGTCTATGTGGGGCGGCTATCGCCCGAGAAGGGTGTGGAAACGCTGCTCGATGTGGCATCAAAATTGCCTTTCACTCTTAAAATCGCTGGCGACGGACCGATGCTCGATCAGTTAAAGCAGCGATATTCCGAAAACCATAATATTGAGTTTTGTGGAAGATTAGATGCTAGGCAAGTGGCAGAGCTGCTATGCAAGGCACGCTTCTCGGTAATGCCAAGTGAGTGTTACGACAATAACCCGCTTGGAGTCATTGAATCGCTGTGCGCCGGCACGCCTGTGGTGGGAGCGCGCATTGGAGGCATACCAGAGCTCCTTGACGAAAACAACGGCATGGCCTTCACCTCGGGAGACAGAAATGAACTTGCTCACGCTATCAAAGCGGCATTTGAAAAGAAATGGGACAACAATGCCATTAAAGATGTGGCAATCAGTGATTTCTCGGCCGAAAAGCACCTTCGCTTGATAGAAGAAATTTACCAATAATCTAAAATACCAAAATTATTTTTTGGCTTATAGCCGTTTTTCTTGTAACTTTGCACGCTCTTTTGGCAGAACAGAGTTTTGTCAAAAAGATGATTGTGGATAATTATTTATGTAGTCAGGTACAATAAATAATTACTCCATAAGTTATTTATATAGTTATAATTTACACGCGCGATAAATTTTTAGATGAAAAATACTGTTCAAGGCAGTCTCATCACAACTTTCAGGTGCAACGCCAAGTGTAACATGTGTAACATTTGGAAGTTCCCTACCAAACCCGAGGAGGAGATTGATCCCTCCTACTATGAAAAGTTGCCAGCGGGACTGCGCATTAATATAACGGGTGGTGAAGCTACCATCCGCAAAGACATAGACAAGATTTTCGAGATTTTGTACCCGAAATCGGCTCTGCTGGAGCTGAGCACTAACGGCTACAATACCGAGAAAATTGTGGAGCTTGCCAACAAATACCCTAAAATCCTGATACGCGTGAGCGTAGAGGGACTGCCTAAAATCAACGACACCAAGCGCGGACTGGTCAACGGCTTTGACCATGCACTGCGCACTATCCTCGAGTTGAAGAAGACCAAGTGTAAGAACATTGGCTTCTCGGTGGTGATTTCGCCCGACAACTACAAGGATCTCGTGTGGCTCTATGAGCTGTGCGTGGCTCTTGATGTGGAGCTGGGAAACTCGGCGGTACATAACTCATGGTATTTCCACAAGGATGACAACGAGATTGTGAGCGAGGAAGCCCTCAAGCAGCATGAGCTCTTTGTAAAGGCAATGCTCACCAGCAAGCGCCGTCACCTCAAAGACCGCCTCAAGGACTATGGTCGTGCATTCTTCAACCGCTCTATCCATCGCCGTCTGCGCGGCGACGAGGCAGGCTATCGTCCTGCCTGTGGCGCGTTGACCGATTTCTTCTTCATCGACCCATGGGGCAATGTGTCGCCCTGCAACGGCTCGGGCGAGGAGTGGATTATGGGCAACATCAAGGAGCAGAGTTTTGAGGAAATCATGAACAGCGACAAGGCTAAAGAGGCTCTCAAGAAGGTGCAGGAGTGTGACCGCAACTGCGCATTTGTCGTTACCGAGCGTCACGACATGGTGCGTCGCCCGTGGATTCCTATCAAGTGGGTTATCAAGAACAAGTGGCGCATTCGCCGCGGCAAAGACATATGCTGGGACTAATAAATTGACTGTTACGGTGGCATGAAGACGATATCGGTAATAGGCGTTAGAGGTTTTCCTGGTGTTCAGGGTGGTGTGGAGATGCACTGCGAGAATATCTACACCCGTATGCACAAGGATTACCGTTTGCGCGTTTATCGCCGCAAGCCCTATCTCACCGAGGTGTCGGCCCGCAAGTACAAGAACATCGAGTATGTTGATCTGCCTTCTACCCGCATCAAGGGCCTTGAGGCGGTGATTCACACTTTCCTTGCCGCCATTCACATCATCTTCCACCGTCCCGATGCTGTGCACATCCACAACATTGGGCCGGGCATGTTTTCCCCGCTCATTAAATTGTTCCGCATTCCCATCATCCTTACTTACCACAGCCCTAACTACGAGCACAAGAAGTGGGGAAGGCTAAGTAGGGCAATCTTAAAAATATCGGAGAAAATCTCCCTGAGCTGCGCCAGCAAGATAATCTTTGTCAACAGCTTCCAGCGAGAGAAACTTGGAGAGAAAGTGCTGGCGAAGTCGGTATTTATCCCTAATGGCATCAACAAGACCAAGATAGGACGAAGCACGGGTGTGCTTCGCCGCCTGGAGATAGAGCCGCGCAACTTCATTCTCTCGGTGGGAAGGCTCACGCCCGAAAAAGGTTTTGAGTATCTGGTTGAAGCGGTCAACAAGCTCGACGAGGTGGAGCATTTGGTGATTGCAGGTGCCAGTGACCACGACACCAGCTATTTCAAGATGCTCAAGCAGCTTGATGTCAATGAAAAGGTGATTTTCACTGGTTTTGCCCAAGGTGAGGACTTGCGACAGCTCTATAGCCACGCGCGTCTTTATGTGCTGTCGTCGGTGAACGAGGGTTTTCCTTTGGTGCTGCTTGAGGCCATGAGTTACCAGCTGCCGCTGGTGGTGACCGACATTCCTGCCAGCCACCTTATTAAACTTCCCGAGGACAACTACGTGGAAGTCGCCAACAGCGATGCTCTCGCCGAAGGCATTAAAAATGCTCTTACTAAGGATTTTGAACTACAACACTACGACCTGAGGGAATACAACTGGGACAGCATCGCCAAGCAGACGCTCGATGTGTATAAGCAGGTGGTGAAATAATAGCATTAGTTACTTTTAATCATATTTTTTGATATGAAAAGAATCTTTAGCCATATTTGTATATTGTTGGTGGCACTATCTAGTTTTATTGCCAGTGCGCTTGATATCCCCAAGGGTACGTTTTATTTCAACAATAAACTCACAAAATACTCCACAGTGAAGTTTGTTTATGGAAACTATTATACCCCCGAGAGTTATGTCATGACAATGACTAATGAGGTCGACAGTCTTTGGAGCATCACCATACCCGAGACTGTAACAGGTATGGACTGCTATTGCTTTGTCGAGACTTCGCTCGCCGATGGACTTTACAACGAGACTCCTTCTAACATAATTAACCAAATTATTTCGCAAAACGGAAAGCACACCACTACTTTCAACATCCCCATTCCGGAGGGGTGGGTGTTCACACCAACCGGGGGCAATAATTGGACATCGGGAATTTGGTTGAGGCTCGGTGTACCGTTATCCTACTCTGGTACTTTGCCTGTGATGTTCATCAACACCGAGGACTCTATACCCATAACTTCTAGAGATGAATACATTTATGCCGAATATTATATTGACAACATGGGCATAGAGGGCATCGACAATGTGGGGGCAGCCGACGCCCCGCAACTGTTGGAGATTAGAGGGCGCGGAAACTACTCATGGGAATACTACGACAAGAAACCTTACCGTCTCAAACTCGACAAAAAGACAGCATTGTTGGGCATGAAACGCAATAAGCATTGGGCGTTGATAGCCAATGCTGATGACTATCTGGGTTTCTTGCGCCATACCGTAGGATATGAGTTGAGTAGGCAATTGGGGCTTGCATGGACACCGTCGCAGCAACCAGTAGAAGTGGTACTCAATGGTGACTACATTGGGCTTTATATGCTAACCGAGACAATACGCGTTGAGCCTGACCGTGTAAATGTATTAAAGCAAGCCGACTATGAGACCGACAGCACCCAGATTACTGGTGGGTGGCTAGTTGAAATTGACAATTATTATGAAGAGGAGCAAATTCACACTGTTGAAAGCAATGGGCAAGGTCTTTTTTTGACTTACAAGTCGCCCGAGTACCTGAGCGACGAGCAGCGAACCTATCTCACAGACTTAATTCATACTGTAGACTCCACAATCTATGTCACCGACAAGACCAACAATAGTTGGGAGACATATATAGACCCTGATACATTAGCATGCTTTTACATCGTGCAAGAGTTGCTCGACGACACTGAGGGGTTCCATGGCAGCTGCTTCTGGCATAAGGAGAACGGTGACAGCACGAAAATCATGTTCGGGCCTGTGTGGGACTTTGGCATGGCTTTCATTCGCGGTTGCACCGATAAGTTTATTTACGAGGATACTACATCTACACAGACATGGATTGGTGAAATCGCCAAATTCCCGCATTTCCAGCAAATGGTGAAGAAGCACTGGCGACGCTATGTTTCGCAAAATTACAAGGAGAAGACCGAAAGCTTTATTGATAATTTTATTGATCAGATTCATCAAGCGGCTATTTATGATGCATTAAGGTGGCCAGATTATGGTAATGCTGAAATTATTTATGACCGCGACCTCTTCAAGAGCTATTTTAACAGCAAATATAACTGGCTCGATGAACAGTGGAGTGTACCTGAAGGCGACGTGAATTGCGACGGAACTGTAACTGCCTACGATGTCACAGCCATCTATAATTATCTCCTCAATGGCGATGACACATTCCTAATCACTAGTGATGTAAACAACGACGGCGACATAACCGCCGCCGACATAACTGCACTCTACGATATCCTGCTCGGAAACTAAATCAATGCATATTGCATAGATGGTGTCTCATAATTAAAAAACAACTGATTCTTCTGACAAGTCTGATTATTTGCAAAAGACAGTTATAGTTTTGTCAATCAGGATTTAGAAAATCAGAAAATTACATAAAATGCTCACGTTCGCAAGGCCTAGAACAAGTTCTGCTTTGACTCGCTTAATCGCATTTTTCAGATAATTCAGTTGTTTATAATAAAAAACTGTGTTTTGATACACCCCCCCCATTAAGTTTTAGAGATATGTTTTGCGGTGCACATTACACATTAAAGCGGAATACCACGATGTCGCCGTCTTGGAACACGTAGTCTTTGCCCTCGATGTGCATCTTGCCCGCTTCTTTCACTGCCGCCTCGCTGCCGTAGTGGATAAAGTCCTCATATTTGATGATTTCGGCACGGATAAAGCCGCGCTCGAAGTCGGTGTGTATCACGCCAGCGCACTGCGGGGCTTTGCTGCCCTTGCGGTAGGTCCATGCGCGCACCTCCTTAGGTCCTGCGGTGAGGAAAGTCTCTAGGTCGAGCAACTTGTAGGCAGCCTTGATTAGTCGGTTCACACCGCTCTCTTTCAGGCCTATTTCCTCGAGGAACATCTGGCGCTCCTCGTAGGTGTCGAGTTCGGCGATGTCGCTCTCGGTTTGTGCGGCTACAACTAGGATTTCGGCATTCTCGTCCTTCACTGCCTCGCGCACAGCGTCAACGTATTTGTTGCCGGTGACTGCGCTGGCGTCGTCAACGTTGCACACATAGAGCACTGGCTTGTTGGTCAAGAGGAACAGGTCGTGGGCCACTTTCTCCTCTTCCTTGTTTTCGAGCACCACGCTGCGCGCGCTCTTGCCCTGGGTGAGCACTTCCTGATAGCGCTTTAGTACCTCGTGCTGCACTTTGGCATCGCGGTCGCCAGCGGCGGCCATCTTTGCCACGCGACTGATGCGGCCCTCGATAGTCTCCAAGTCACGCAGCTGCAGCTCGGTGTCAATTACCTCTTTGTCGCGCACAGGGTCAACGGTGCCGTCAACGTGGGTTACATTGTCATCGTCGAAGCAGCGCAGCACATGGATTATGGCGTCGGTCTCGCGTATGTTTGCCAGGAACTTGTTGCCAAGGCCCTCGCCACGGCTTGCGCCTTTCACAAGTCCGGCGATATCCACAATCTCCACCGTAGTGGGCACAATCTTGGCGGGATGCACCAGCTCGGCGAGCTTGTTGAGTCGCTCATCGGGAACGGTTATCACGCCCACGTTAGGCTCGATTGTACAGAAAGGGAAATTTGCCGATTGCGCCTTAGCGTTCGACAAGCAGTTAAACAAAGTTGACTTGCCCACATTAGGCAGTCCCACGATACCACATTGAAGTGCCATATTTATCTTGAGTTTTTAGAGTTCTTATCAAAAATCGAGTGCAAAGATACTAAAATAATTTCATTCGATGCACACATTATGCATTATGAATTGTGCATTATGCATTAATCTTGCCGCGCCCACTTTTTACTTCTTACTTCTTACTTCCTACTTCTTTAGAATCCTGTCCAGTTTTGTCGCCACAGGTCGCGGGCGAGTTCGTCCCAACGGAGGATAGTGGCGCCGAAGAAGTCAGCCACATAGCCGTTGAGCATAGTCTGCGCCTTATCGGGGTCGGTGGCTTTGAGCTGTTGCCAGATTTGCTGCACATAAGGCAGCTCGAGTTGACCTTTTTGGGCGAAGTAGTCGCGTTGCGGCTCAATCATTGAACGGAACTTGCCCCAGCGCACAGTGGCGAGGCGGTTTGCCTTGCGGTAGTGCCAAAAGGCGGCATCGTCGCGGTCGCTGTGCTGTCCGCACACCTGCAGCAGCTTGGGCAGTTGTGTGGCGCCAGCAAAGATTGGGAATCGCGGACTCTCGCCGGGGTTGTCGAGGGCTATCCATGCCACCCCGCCAATCTCGTCGGGGAGCCATGAGCGACACTGGATAACGGTGCTGTAGGCACACCAGGGTACGCTCACGGTGCGTATATTCTTCATCGCCGAATCGCCCATGGCGTAGTACATGTTTATCTCGTCGGGGCGCATCCAGGGGTTGCTGAATGGCGACACAATGCTGTCGGGCTCGTTCTCCACGAGATTGCCCTTCTTGTCTTTGCGCTTGGGGTTGGGGATGAGGTGGCGACCACTCAAGTTCTTGTCAGTACCCTCGTAGTAGCTTCCCAGCAGCTGCATCACCTGCTCTGGGCTTACTTTTGCGTCGGGTTTCACGCTCAGCGGTAGCCATTCTACGGTGTCGCTGAGGTTGAGCGACGGGGCCAGGGCGTTCATTATGTAATGCTCGCGCACGCTATAGTTCTTCTTCTCATGGAAGTAGTTCTCGCCGCTGTAAGCCTTGAAGAAATTGAACTACTCTTTGCCGTTCCAGAGTATGAGTTGCTTTGCTACATCTTTCACGTTGCTCGACGCCATGTAGTGGTTCTTGTCATTGAGGTCGAGGGTGCCGATGCGCGAGATATTTGCCGAGACGGCAATCTCGTCGTCGGGGATGCGCTGGGCGGCCCACACGGCGCCCACCTTCTTGGGACCAGCGCCGAAAATCTCAAAAATCCACACTTCGTTGGGATCGGCCACGGTGAGGCATTCGCCACTGTCGGCATAGCCATACTTTTCGGCAAGACTGCCCATCATGGCTATCGCCTCGCGGGCGGTGGAGCAGCGCTCAAGGGCGATACGTTCCAGCTCCTCGATGTAGAACATTCCCGCCTTGTTGCGCAGGGTGTCACGGCCGCCAATAGTGGTCTCGCCCATAGCCACCTGCTTCTCGTTCATGCAGGGATAGGCGGTGTCGAGATAGCGGTAGGTGTGGCGAGCCTGCGGAATCACGCCTTTCACATACATCTTGGTGCTGTCGCTGGCGCTCTGCGTGTGCATGCGTCCCTCGTAGATGGCGGTAACCGTGTCGCGCTCATAGTCGCGGGCAGGAACCATTGTCATCCATGTGCGGTACCACGAGTCGCAGGTGTGGGAGGTCATCACCGAGCCGTCGGTGCTGGCGTTCTTGCCCACCATTATACTTGTGCAGGAGAGGCGCTTGCGGCCCTCGGGCGTTGACTCATCTATTTGTGCCATAGTGGAAAACGCTGTTGCCACTATGGCTATCGAAACTAGATATTTTAAGTACATTTGCTTGAAAAGAGAGCGTGCTTTTAAAAGCACGCGAATTAAAACTATTATATTATTAAATCCAACCCATTGAATGATAGAGATAAGCAATGAGATATCCAGCCACACATGCCACAACGGTGTGCACCATTCCTGGCATCATGAAGGAGTGGTTGAGCAAATACTTGCCTATCTTGGTTGTGCCTGTGCGGTCGAAGTTCACTGTGGCAATATCCGATGGATAGTTGGGGATAAAGAAGTATCCATAAACCGATGGCAGCACGCCGAGCAATATCCATCCGTCGATACCGAGCTTATAAGCGAGCGGCAACATGGCAACCACCACAGCGCCCTGTGAGTTGACGAGCACCGATACCAAGAAGAACGCAAACGCAATCGACCAGGGGTAATGCTCTACCATGCCGGCAAGCATCTCTTGGATGTTGGTTAGATAGTTAGCAAAATAAGTGTCGGCAAGCCAAGCGATACCGTAGATGGCAACCACGGCAACCATACCGCTTTGCCACACTGGACCACTGATGGCTTTCTTGGGCGATGCCTTGCAGAAGATTATCATCAATGCCGCGGCAGTAATCATCACAATCTGAATCACGATGTTCATCTTCAATGGCACATATTCCATTTTTGTGATACCGTCAACCGACACACCCAGCTTTGCCAATTGGTCGGCCGAGAGTGTAACTCTTGATCCCAGAAGTGTCACTTCGGGGGCATCTTTAATGGCCTTGATAGTCTCATGGGCGGGTAGCAACTCTTGGAAGATGGCGAAGAGCACAATCACCAGCAGTGCTCCGAAGAAGATGTAAACGGCGCGTTTGCTCTCGGGAGCAATCTTCTTGTCGAGAGTGGTGGCATGATTGCCATAGATGAAATCACGCTGCTCGGGGTCGGCAATCCTCTTTTGGAACTCGGGATCTTTGTCAAGGTCCTTGCCTCGCTTATAGGAGGCTACCGATGCAATGATAATACCAAGAAGGCAGGCGGGAATAGTCACCATGAGCACCTTGGGGATGGTGATGGCATAGCCGTTGGCACCCGAGATAGTGATAAACGCTACCACCGCAGCAGCGATGGGCGAGCAGGTGATACCAATCTGTGACGCGATACTGGCGATGCCGCAAGGACGCTCGGGGCGTATGCCTTTCTTGATGGAGATGTCACAGATGATGGGTATTAAGGTGTAAACCACGTGGCCGGTACCCACAAGCACGGTGAGGAAAAATGTGCACAAGGGAGCAAGGAAGGTGATGCGCGCGGGGTGCTTGCGCAACAGTTTCTCGGCGAGCTGAATGAGCCAGTCCATACCCCCTGACGCCTGCATGATGCCGGCGCAGGTCACGGCGGCGATGATGATGTAGATAACGTCGGTTGGAGGTGTTCCCGGCTTCATGCCGAAGCCAAACACTAGAATCGCAAGGCCAATTCCTGAAATGGCGCCTAATGCCAAGCTGCCATATCGGGAGCCCAGCCACAACGCTGCAAGCACGATGCAGAGCTGTAAAATCATTAATGCTGACATATTGTTTAAGTGTTAAATGTTAAGTTTCAGGTGTTTATTAATAGCGGACACTCACTTGCACATACACGCTGCTGTAGTTGTGCTTTGCCAGGGAGCGGTCGTTGGTGAAGACATATTCTGACTGTATCTCAAAATATTTACAGAAGCGGAAGTTTAGACCTATCTCATAGTTGGTCTTGGCATGCAGCCAGGTGGCGCTGGGGCGGTAGAGGTCGTAGCGTCCCTTGACCATGAGTTTGTCGCGATACACAGGAACGATGGCGAGGGCATAGAAGCCGTCGGCCTTATCGGCGGCAATCTCGTTGCCGTCGCGGTCGGTATAGGTCTTGATAGTGAGGTCGGTGGCGTCGCCAGGCTTTTGATAGGTGGTGGCAAAGCCAAGGCCTGTGGAGTGAATGTACTCGCCACGGAGTTGGAGATCGCCTTTCTTATACTCAGCGCTCAATGCATAGCGGTGCTTGTTGAGACTCAGCACCTCGCCGCCACTCTTGCGGGCATAGGAGCCTTCCCAGCCAAAAGCGCCAATCCTGAGACCAGCGACTGGCATCACCCACAAGCCGCCAATGATGTCTTTCTTCTTATCGACATCGGTCACATTGATACCCTGACCGTTGAACACGCCCACCTGATAGTGAAGCAGATAACGACCTGAACTGTTCTTTAGGAAGTCGCCTTGGAATTGCAGACCTATGTCACGGCCGTTGCTGGCATGCTCGCCGGTGCGGTCGCTGAATCCCGACAGTTTTGAGACGGGCTGAGAGTAGGACATAAAGCCCTGGTCAAGCGGGTGCATAGGATTCTCAAAGGTGAACGGGCGCTTGAACTGGCCAAGTTTCACCTTGAAGAAGTCAAAGCGCTGCCATTCCATGAAGAAATCGACTAGGCGCGGACTGCTGCCCAAGGTTGAGGTGTTGCCGTTGATTTGGCCCTGCACCTTATAATATAACTCGTTGAGGATTTTTCCTTCGACCGATACTCTGACAATTCTTATGTTAAAGGTGTTGCTGTTGTTGCCCTCCTGAAAAGTAGCCTGATAGGAGCCTATGGCATATCCGCTGAACTTGGGCTTGGTGAAGATGGGCGGCTTCTCACTCTTCTCCACGCTGTTTTGCTGGGGGGCAGCGACATCAGTCACCGCAACATTATCGACTGTTGCAACACTCTCGGTGCTAGTGATGTTATCAGTTGTTATAACCACATCTTCTGCCCACATGCTAGGCAGCAGCCACAGCAGCGACAGTAGCAATAAAAACACACGTTTCATAGTATATAGTTATTAAATTAATATTATCAAGGTGACAAATTTACAAAAAATAATGTGTATTGCAAAAAAACTTGCGAAAAAACAATTAAGGCAACAACCTTGCGATTGCTGCCTTAATGCGCTTCAAGATGGACTTGAACCAACGACCCCCTGATTAACAGTCAGGTGCTCTAACCAACTGAGCTATTGAAGCAATTTTTTATAAATTAGGCTTCGTTTCAGAAATCTCAAACAAGTTTGGATTACGTTCACTCTTGCACTAATTTTGCAATGTTTCACTCGACGTTTCGAGAATTGCGGTGCAAAATTACACTCAAATTTTGAATTGTGCAACACTTTTCGCCAAAATATTTTAAAAAATCGTCTAATAAATGATTTTTCACGACTTTTTGCGTTCTATTTGAACAAGAAATAGTACTTTAGCAGTCTCAAATGATAACAATTAGAAAAATGATAAATAAAATCAGAAATCTCTTTTTTGTTTTCGCTTTGGTTGGCATAATTGTGCCTGTGGCACTCGCCGATGATAGCGACAACAGTGTGCGCAACACGCGCATAGCTCGCAATCTTGATATTTTCAATGCTTTGTTTAAGGAACTCAACGCCTGCTATGTTGACTCGATTGACATAGATAAGTCGATAGAGACAGCCATCAACGCAATGCTTGATGACGTGGATCCCTATACCGAGTACATTCCCGCCAAGTCAACTGGGGACTTCATGATGATTTCCACTGGCGAGTATGGCGGCATAGGCTCCTTTATCTATGAGCGCGACGGCAAGGTGTATATCAGCGAGCCTTACGAGGGCAGCCCTGCTGCAAAGGCGGGAATGAAGCCTGGCGACCGCATCATTATGATTGACGGAGAGTCGGTTGAGGGCTGGGACAACGGCAAAGTGAGCGAGCACCTCAAAGGTCAGGCCAGTACGCCTATCTCGGTCACTGTGGTAAGGAAGTATGACCCCGACAGCGTGAAGACGTTCAATATCATCCGCGAGAAGATAAAGGTTGATCCAGTGAGCTACTATGGCGTCACCCACGAGAATATAGGCTACATAGCTCTTGACACCTACAATGAGCACTCGGCAGCCAATGTAAAGAAAGCATTACTCGAACTTAAGACCAATCCAGCGGTTAAGTACATAGTCCTTGACCTGCGTGGCAATGGAGGAGGATTGCTTGAGAGTGCGATACAAATCGTGGGAATGTTTGTGCCTAAGGGCACACAAGTGCTTCAAACTCGCGGCAAGACCAAGCAGGAAGAGCGCAATTACAAGACCACCGATGAACCCGTTGACACCGAGATTCCACTTGCTGTGCTGGTTGATGGCGGCACTGCCTCGGCAGCCGAGATTACCGCTGGTGCTCTCCAGGATTTGGATCGCGCCGTGGTGCTTGGCTCCCGCTCTTTTGGCAAGGGACTGGTGCAGGCCACAAGACAGCTGCCTTTTGACGCCCTTTTCAAGGTCACTGTGTCGAAATACTATATCCCAAGTGGACGTCTCATTCAGGAGATTGACTATTCCCACAAAGATGAGGCCGGCAACCCTAAACACACAGTTGACACCACTGCACAGCAGTATTATACCGCTCATGGCAGGTTGGTAAAAGGCGGTGGCGGCATCACCCCCGACATCGTGGTTGAGCCCGGCAAGGCCAGCCGTCTCGCTTATAATATCGTGCGTGATAATTGGGCATTTGACTATGCGGTGAAATATGCCTCTGAACATCCCACTATCCCTGCCGCCGAGGACTTCAAGATTACCGATGAGATTTTCAACGATTTCAAGGCATTCATCGACCCCGACAAGTTTGAGTATGACAAGGTGTGCGAGACCAGTTTGGCTGAGCTGAAGAAGACCGCTGAGACCGAGGGCTATCTTAACGACGAGACCAAGGCGGAGTTTGAGCGATTAGAGAAGCTCCTCAAGCACGACCTCGACAAAGACCTTGACTTGCATCGCGATGACATCGAGAAGCTGCTCGGCAAGGAGATAATCAAGAACTACTACTACCAGCGTGGCCAGATGATTTTTGCCCTGGGCAAGGACCGTGTCACCGCCCGTGCTAGCGAGATGTTTAATAAGGCCGGAGAATATGAGAAGATTCTAAACCTCTCGCCAGCAAAGAAAACTGCAACTTCAAAAAAACAATCTAAGAAGAAAAAGTGAAACTGTCTCCACTAGAACTTAGTGAGTTGAGTGAACTGCTGTTCACCACGGCACAGCGTACTGCTCTTAAGCGCCTGGTGAGTGGCAAGACCAATCGCGTGATGGTGGTTGACGGGCTTGCTGGCTCGGCAGCGGCAATGCTGTTCACCGCGTTGCCCAAAGGCGTTGCGCCCTATCTCATAATAGCCAACGACCTAGATGAGGCGGGATACATCTATAACGACCTGTGCCAGCTTACCAGCGAGGCGCAGGTGCTGATGTTCCCTTCGGGTTACAAGCGTGATATCAAGTATGGCCAGATAGATGCGCCGCAGGAAATTTTGCGCACCGAGGTTCTCAATCGATGGCACAGCGACAGCGGCCTGCGTTGGGTAGTGACCTATCCTGAGGCGCTTGCCGAGAAAGTGGTGCCGCGAGAGAGCATCGAGAAATCTACTGTTACCCTTGAGGTGGGCAAGGAGGAGGATTTGACTCAGGTGGCAGTGCGCTTGCGTGAGTTGGGGTTCCAAGAAGTAGACTATGTATATGAGCCTGGTCAGTTCTCAGTACGCGGCTCTATTCTTGATGTGTATTCCTATAGCAACGAGTATCCTTACCGCATCGACTTCTTTGGCGATGAGATCGACAGCGTGCGCACTTTCAATGTCGAGACTCAGCTGTCGCAGGAGCGATTGCAGAGCGTGAGCATTATCAACAACACCTCGTCGCAGGCTGCGGGAGCAGGAGTTTCGATGCTCGACTTTGTGGGCAGCGAGGTGACGTTGCTGGTGCGCGACATCAACTGGCTAAGGCAGCGCGTGGAGGCTATCGGCAAGGAAACGATGAGCCAGAGTGCTATTGAGGCGCAGGAGTGCGACAGCGAGGCGATGCTCAAGGTGGTGGATGTGCCACAGTTCCTAACCTCACTAAACGCCATGCGGCGACTGGAGTTCTACTATGGTGAGAGTCAGGCTACAGGCAACGCAAAACTTTCACTCCACTGCTCTCCACAGGGCATCTACCACAAGAATTTTGATCTTATCAGCCAGTCGTTCACCGATTTTCTTGAACGTGGCTACACATTATATATTCTAAGCGATAGCGCAAAGCAGATTGAGCGTCTGCGCGTCATTTTTGATGACCGTCACGACGAGATTGTATTCACTCCTGTGAGCAAGACTTTGCACGAGGGATTTGTGGATGACGACCGCAAGATGTGCGTCTTTACTGACCACCAGATTTTTGACCGCTTCCACAAATACAATCTCAAGAGCGAGCGGGCAAGGTCGGGAAAACTGGCGCTGTCGCTCAAGGAGTTGAACCAAATAGAGACTGGCGACTTCATTGTGCACGAGGACCATGGTATTGGGCGTTTTGAGGGACTTTTGCGAACTCGTCTCAACGGTACAATGCAGGAGATGATAAAGTTGTCATATCTTAATGGTGACGTGATTTTTGTCTCTATTCATGCCCTGCACAAACTCTCGAAATATCGTGGCAAGGAAGGCGTGCCGCCAAAATTGAGCAAACTCGGTACAGGCAAGTGGGAGCGAATTAAGAGCCGCACCAAAGGCCGCCTCAAGGACATAGCCCGCGACCTCATCAAGCTCTATGCCCAGCGGCGTGAGGAGAAAGGTTTCGCTTTCTCGCCCGACGGCTACTTGCAGCAGGAGTTGGAGGCATCGTTCATCTATGAGGACACCCCCGACCAGCTGCGTGCCTCGCAGGCTGTGAAAGCCGATATGGAGAAGGACAAACCTATGGACCGCCTGGTCTGCGGTGACGTGGGGTTTGGAAAGACCGAGGTGGCGATACGTGCCGCTTTCAAGGCTGCCGTTGATGGCAAGCAGACCGCTGTGCTAGTGCCTACCACCGTGTTGGCGTTCCAGCATTACAACACTTTCCGTGACCGCCTCAAGGACTTCCCTGTACGCATCGATTACCTGAGTCGCGCACGCAAGCCTAAGGACGTGAAGCAGATTCTCGCCGACCTCGCCGAGGGCAAGATTGACATAATTATCGGCACCCACAAACTTATTGGCAAGACGGTGAAATTCAAAGATTTGGGTCTGCTTGTTGTTGATGAGGAGCAGAAGTTTGGCGTCGCCGTCAAGGATAAGCTCAAGCAGCTCAAGGTTAATGTTGACACTCTCACGATGAGTGCCACGCCCATTCCGCGCACATTGCAGTTCTCACTCATGGGAGCGCGCGACTTGAGTACCATCAACACGCCGCCTGCCAACCGTTATCCTATCCTCACCAGTATCAATGCGCTTGAGGATGACGTGGTGAAGGAAGCCATCAACTTCGAGTTGTCGCGCAATGGGCAGGTGTTCTTTGTCAATAACCGCATTGAGCCGCTTTACAATCTCAATGCGATGATAAACCGATTGGTGCCCGATGCTCGTGTGGTGATAGCTCACGGCCAGATGCCGCCAGAGCAACTTGAGCAGCGCATCATTGACTTCACCAATCACGACTACGACGTGCTGCTGGCGACGACCATCATCGAGAGCGGCATTGATATGCCTAATGTCAACACTATAATCATCAATAACGCACAGAATTACGGCCTCAGCGACCTGCATCAGCTGCGTGGCAGGGTTGGGCGCAGCAACCGTAAAGCATTTTGCTACCTGCTCGTGCCTCCTGGGGTGCCGCTAACCTCAGTGGCAAGACGCCGACTGCAAGCCATTGAGAGTTTCAGCGACCTGGGTGCAGGAATACACATCGCTATGCAGGACCTCGATATCCGTGGCGCTGGCAACTTGCTCGGCGCTGAGCAGAGCGGCTTTATTGCTGACTTAGGTTTCGAGACCTACCAAAAAATCCTCAAGGAGGCAGTACTGGAACTCAAGACCGAGGAGTTTGCCGACACCTATATGGAGCAGGCGCAAGACGACCTGGAGATTGGTGGCGACGGAGAAGTGGAATTTGCAGCCGATTGCGTCATCGACACCGACCTAACGCTCATGTTCCCATCCGATTATGTGCCGCAGGAGAACGAGCGCATATCGCTTTACCGCGAACTCGACAACATGGAGAGCCAGCGCGACGTGGATGAGTTCGAGGCTCGTCTGCGTGACCGCTTCGGCGAGATTCCCGACGTGGGCAAGGAGCTCATTCGCATCGTGCCGCTGCGACGCACCGCGCGCCGACTCGGCATTGAGAAAATTGCCCTGATGAAAGGACAGCTGTATGCCTATTTCGTGGGAGAAGAAAACATTGCCTATTACAACTCGCGCGCCTTTGGACGTATCATCAACTACTTGCAGCACAACCCCAAGCGCTGCCAGCTCCGCCAGAAAAACAACCGCCGTTCAATGATTATCGATGATGTCACCACCGTCCACCAGGCCTTAGACATCCTACGTACTATCACAACCATGGACGCAGTGTGAGCCAGGAGTTTTTAGGCACACTAATTTAACGAATTAGAACTAATTAAAGCAGGCGGGCAATTGTCACTGATAAAAAAGACAACAGAGATAATTGTCTCTCATTGTCTTAAAGAATGATTTGCGTATATCGCAATTTATTGCTAACTTTGAGCGTTCTTTAAGAAAAAAAGAGTAATAACCTAATAAAACCGATAACCTAATTATGTTCAACAAAGAAGTTTATGTAGAGCGTCGCGAGGAGTTGAAAAAACTTATGAACGACGGTGTGGTGGTGCTTTTTGGCAATAATGAGTCACCCAACAATTACCCTAATAATGCTTATTATCCCTTCCGTCAGGATTCGTCGTTCCTGTACTATTTCGGTCAGAAACGCGATGGTCTGGTAGGCGTGATCGACGTGGAGAGCGGCAAGGAGACCCTCTTTGGCGACGACATCGACATCGAGGATATCGTATGGTATGGCTCAGTCGACAGTGTTGCCGACATGGCAGCCCAAGTGGGTGTGAAGAACAGCGCGCCAATGGCCAAACTCGAAGTCCTGGTGAAAGATGCATTGGCAAAGGGCCGCAAGGTGCACTTCCTGCCACCTTATCGCCACGACACAATGATTCAGATTATGGACCTGCTGGGCATCCACCCAAGCAAGCAGAAAGAGGCTGCTTCGCTTGAACTCATCAAGGCTGTTGTGAAGATGCGTTCGGTAAAGAGTGCTCTCGAGATTGAGGAGATGGAGCGTGCCTGCGCCATCGGCTACAAGATGCACACCACTGCGATGAAGCTTGTGAAGCCCGGCGTAACCGAGAAATACATAGGCGGACAAATCAACGGCATAGCACAGAGCTACGGCGCTCAAGTGAGCTTCGGTACTATTTTCTCGCAGCATGGCGAGATTATGCACGGCGCGCCCTCGATGGCAGAACTTGAAGCAGGCCGACTGGTTCTCTGTGACTGCGGTGCCGAGACCATCGAGCACTACTGCAGCGATAATACCCGCACCATGCCTGTAAACGGCAAGTTCACCTCGCGTCAGCTGTCAATCTACAGCATCGTTGAGGACTGCCACGACCTGGTGCTCAAAATTGCCAAACCAGGCGTGAAATACTTTGACGTTCACATGGCAGTGTGCCGCTTGATGACCGAGCGCCTGAAGGTCCTCGGACTGATGAAGGGAGACATTGACGAGGCGGTTGCCGCTGGCGCTCACGCCTTGTTCCTGCCTCACGGACTGGGCCACATGATGGGTATGGACGTGCACGACATGGAAGGATTGGGACAGATTTATGTGGGCTTTGACGAGGAGACTCGTCCACGCCTCGACCAGTTTGGCACCAACGCCCTGCGCATGGGCCGCCGTCTGGAGGAAGGCTTCGTGGTTACCGATGAGCCAGGTATCTACTTCATTCCCGACCTTATCGACGAGTGGCGCGAGAAAGGCCACTGCGCCGAGTTCCTCAACTTCGACAAGATTGAGACCTACAAGGACTTTGGAGGCATCCGCATCGAGGACGATGTGCTAATCACCGCCAAAGGCTGCCGATTCCTCGGCAAGGACATTATTCCTTACCATCCTAAAGATATTGAGGAGTTTATGGCTCAATGACAGTTAAGAGTTAAGAGGGGAGAGTTGAGAGATATTCTTCCCTCTTTTATTGTTAGTCGTTAGATTGACTCTTTCTTTTTCCCTCTTCCCTTTCCCCTGTTTACGATATAATCAAACTCATCGAAGTTTTTCACTCCCATTTCTTCGAGCAGGGCGCGGCTGCGGTCCACGTCGGCTTGGGTGTTGTGGTTGGGAATGTGGGGAAGACGCACGATGATTTTCTCTGCCATGCCGTCGTGCTCAAGCAGCCAGCGCAGGTTGTCGAGAACTTGGGAGTTGTCGCGAGTGGTGTATTTCTTGTAGATTGCTGGGTTAGTGTCTTTTATGTCGATAAAAAACTCGCTGATGTGCGGCATCACGCGCTCAAGATGATGACGGTCAACGTTGAGCGACGTCTCGAGGTTGACTTTCCACTCAGGCACCTTGATGCGGCAGAACTCGTCGATAAACTCGCTGCGCAGCAGCGGTTCGCCACCACCAAAGGTCACTCCACCGCCAGTGGCGAGGAAGTATAGGTTGTCGAGCAGCAGTTCGTTGAGCAAGTCATCGGTGGTCACGGTGCGCCACACCATCTTAGGGTCGAGACACTGAGCGTTAAGGCAGTACTTGCATCGTAGCGGACAACTATGAAACGCCACAAGCGTCGTCACCCCCTTGCCGTCGGTGGCAAGCCTGTGCCGCACTATGCCAATCAATGGTGCTGAAAACTCTTTTTCCATATCTAAATTTGAATGTATACCAACTGGTATTACACCAAGTGGTATACATCATAGCGTGAGCGCTATCAGTTCTTCTTTGTAGAAGATTTCTTGGTGGTTTTCTTTTTTGTAGTGGTTTTGGGCTGAGTCGTGTTGTTTGGCTCGTCGGTGGGTTGGTCTATGACAGGCATAGCCACGTCGCCCATGAGTCGCATGTCAGTGTCAGGGTTGTCGCAGTTGTTGGTGACTGTTGTAGAGTCGGTTTTGTTGTCGTTATTTGCCTGGTTGGCTGGCTGGGGAGAGTTGGGGTTCACGATCATTCCGTTGGGTTGAAATATCTTGTGGCACGACGACATGGCGCCGAGGGCCACACTAAGTCCTGCGATTGTCACAGCCTTGCCTAGGGCCTGACGTACACGTAATTGCTTCTCCAACCACTGTGTCTCGCTTTCGCATGCAGGGCAAGTGCCAGCGCAGTCGCCCTCATGGGTGCACTCATTGGGGGTGTAGTCAATCTCGTTGGCTTCGGCGATTTCTCGCCTGATTCCCTTTAGTGTCTCACATATTTGTTTGCCTTGCTTCATACTAGTTTACAGTTGTCAGTTATCAGTCTTCAGTTGTCAGAACGAACACGATCCCGTTCCCGTTCACGTTGCACGTTTCACATTCTACATTATTGTGTTCCCATTCTCGTCAACGGCCACTTCGCCCATCCATTGCTCATCATCGTCGCCGTTGCCCTTTGAGGATATGCCCTCATCGTCACCTTTCAGGGGAGTGAAAGAATGTATTGTGTCATCATCCTCGGAACCAGAGTTAAAGAACGAATTGTCAACTATGCCAGCGGTGGTTACATCTGATGAGGTTGAACATTCAAGTGACTCCTCCTCTTCATCGGAGATGTCAAGAGAATAGTGCTTGTGATGGTGGCACGAGGTCATGCTTCCAAGCGCCAGACTCAGTCCGGCGATGGCAACCGCTTTGCCCAGCGCCTGGCGGTTGCGCAGTTGGCGCTCGAGCCAGCGTGTCTCGCTTTCGCACTTGGGGCAGGTGCCAGCGCAGTCGCCCTCGTGGTGGCACTCGGCTGGAGTGTAGTCAATCTCGTTGGCGCTCGCTATCTCGCTGCGGATAGCCTTCAGTGTCTCACAAATTTTCTTGCCTTTTTTCATAATATGGTAGTTTTGTCGCTTCGCTGTTGGTTGTTAGTTCTTTGATTCTCAATCTCCAATCTCCGATTCCCGTTTTGAGAAGTCATAGATAAACTCCACTGGGATGAGTTTCCAGGAGCGTACAAATGATCTCGAGATGCGGGCGGGGCGGAATGGGGGCAGATTCTTCACCACGCGGAGAGCCTCTTCATCGAAGACAGGGGCAGTAGTGGTTTTCTCAATCATGGCATCGCTGATAGTGCCGTCAAGTTCCACAAGGGCCTTCACGATGCAGCGCGCCTTTATAGTTCCACCCATCTCTTTGATGGGCTCAAGGATTTCTTCAGGTATATATAGCTGGTCTCTGATGAGAGAATCCATTGCTTCGTCGCCACCGGGGAATTGTGCCTCCTCATCAACATTGGTGAAGACAGAGTCGGGGTGAGGATTATACATCGAAACAATCCCTGTTGTGAAAGATTCAATGTAAACCGTGTCGCCATTCTCATTGATAATGGTGTCGCGTTTATTTTCTAATTGTTGCCTATTATTTCGTTTGTTGCTAACAGAATCATTCTCGTGCTTTTCAGGAGGCCTTGGCACTTTGCCTCTGATAAGCCTTTGGGACGAGTCCCTTATAGCAGGAACAGGTTCTGATGCCACCACATTACCCTGTTGACTCACTTTTATCGTTTTGCTGGTGCGATGGCGGCTTTTGGTCTTTTTGTTCCCTGGTTCTAATGGCGCTGTTGTGGCAGCGCTTGCAGCAACTGTCAGAGCCATACTCACTCCAGCGATACTCACCACTTTGCCTAATGCCTGACGCGCACGCAGTTGACGCTCTATCCACCGCATCTCGCTCTCGCAGGCTGGGCATGTGCCAGCGCAGTCGCCCTCATGGTCGCAAGGAGTGGGGGTGTAGTCAATCTCGTTGGCACTCGCTATCTCGCTACGGATAGCCTTTAGAGTATTGCATATATATTTACCTTGTTTCATAGTAGAATAGTTTTGTGTAGAATAGTTTTGTCGTTTTGCTTTGCACGTTAATGATTAGACTGCAATAATGCCAAAAAGTTAAATGCTTGATAATTAAAATGCAAATTTATAACAAATAATTGTAATTTGCAAGTAACATTATCAATTCTGATAGATAACTAGGGAAATTGTGCTTGCTATTTGCATATTTTAATTTTTTGCCTTATCTTTGTGCGAAATGTGTTGTTTTACACCTTCCCATTGACGAATTATTTACTAAAATAGCAGATATCAGGTTAAAAGCATCAGATTCTATTAATAATCCCCAAAAACAAAGGTATTATGAAAAAAGTCATATTTCTATTATTCTTTTTGTTATCAGCATTGTATTCCTTTGCTAATTATACTTTATCTTATAATGGAGAGAAAGTAGTTTACGATATCTATGGCGAAGGTTTCGGTCATATAATTGAAAGACAAAAGAAATCTGAATGCCCTTGGGGACTATTTGTTCATCGTTACGATAATTTATTAAAAAACAGAAATGTCAAGATTCTTATTTATAATGCAAATAAACCCAAGAAAGAAGCAAAAAAAATAGAAATTGAGGTTGAGTTCTTTGGTGATGCCAAGAACGGCAGGTTGATCAATTCTTCTAAAACTTTGCATTTTGTGGAGGATTCAGTTGATGTGGTTAAATACGACTTTACGGTGCCAGATAACTGCACTAGCGGAGGCATTCACATCTATTACCATATTCTCAATGAAAGAGATAAGAATAGTGCTGAATATATTTACATTCACGAAGAATTTACTGTCTCTGAACCTAAAAAGAAACCCTCAGGACATGCCGATAAGTCGCTTGAGAAAAACTCTACCACATGCCCAGTTTGTGATAAAGAGGATACTGGATTGGCTTTTAAATCGATAAAAAGAGACGTGAAAAAACGTTGTGCCAATGATGATGATCATTGGTCTAAGCGTTTCATGAATGTTAATCTTAAAGACATGATTTATTATGACGATTGGATTAAGACAGGAGCTAAATCTCAGGCCGTTTTAATAGATTTGCAAAAAACTAATACATTTACCATTAAAGAGAACTCTTCGGTGCTAATGAGCACAGAGAGTGTTACACTGAAAGCGGGGAAGTTCATAGCAAATGTGAAGCGGAAAATTGAAGGAAAACCATGGTATAAAATAGAGACGCCCACCTTATTTTTTTGGATTAAGGGAACTATTGTGGCATGTGAGACATCCGAAAAAAAATCTAAGGTGTGGCTGTTTGCGGGCGAGGTTTCGGTGGATAATAAGAAGACAGGCAAGACTACTGTGCTCAAACCAGGTCAAAACATAACTTGTGAAGGCAGCACCTCGCAGGTGAAGAAGTTCGATCTTGAGGCTGGCGCCAAGAAGTTCGGCATCTCAATGGATGAGATTAAGGAGCACAACCGAAACAACAACGGAGGGGCAACAGATGACACCAACAACCCGAAGAAAAATACTGACAGAATAATCAAGAAATGTAAGATAAAAGGCGTTGATTTTTCAATGATTAAGGTTGAGGGAGGCACGTTCACCATGGGTGCGACAAAAGAACAAGGCAGCAACCACAGCAACCAGCGCCCCACCCATAAAGTGACACTATCTACTTATTACATAGGAGATACCGAGGTCACTCAAGAGTTGTGGGAGGCTGTGATGGGCACCATCACAAGTTAGTTCAAGGGCTCCAAACTCCCAGTGGAGAACGTCAGCTGGGATGAGTGCCAGCAGTTCATAAACAAAATCAATCAACTCACTGGCAAGAAGTTCCGTTTGCCCACTGAGGCAGAGTGGGAGTTTGCAGCACGTGGCGGCAAAGCAAGCAAAGGCTACAATTTCGCTGGCAGCAACAATGCCGATGCCGTGGCTTGGCATTCTGGTAACAGCAACAACACTACACACAAAGTGGGCACAAAGAACGCCAACGAACTCGGCATCTACGACATGTGCGGAAACGTGTGGGAATGGTGCCAAGACTGGTTTGGCGATTATTCCTCTAGCGCTCAGACTAACCCCAAAGGCGCCTCGTCGGGCACCGACCACCTGAACCGTGGCGGCGCATGGTGCCATGAGCCCAAGTTCGCCACTGTCTTCTACCGCGGCACCTCGGGCAAGCCCGACCGCAAAGTCGACAACTTAGGTTTCAGACTGGTACTAGAGCCGTAACTGCTACGTTGGTTTTATGCTCACTTCGTTGGTTAGCTGCGCCTCGCTAGTTTGCCTATTGCCATATCTTTGTGCGAAAGGTATTGTTTTGCACCTTCTCATTGACGAATTATTAACTGATAAAAACATAATTACTATGAAATCAAGAATTAGCTATTTAGCACTAGTGTTGATGCTTGCAGTGGCATCGATATTGCCGGCGCGTGCCGACAGTTACAAGGGCACGATGACTCGCCAAGGCACGAAGATGGAATATTCTTTCTCGGGCGGAGTGGTGACAGATAAGAAATTAAAAGGGCAGGGCACTACCGATATGATTGTGTCTATTAACGGCCAGGTAGAGGCGGGCAGCACCGTGTCGGCAACCTACAAAAAACTTGAGGATTACATGAGGAACCCTAAAGATTTGGAAGTGAAAATGTGGGTAACCATCGCTGGCAAGAAGGAAAAAGTTCAAGACAACAAAGGCAAGGAATCGGCAAAAGCATCTTACAAGATCCCCAATAATGCCACAAAAGTAGAAGTGCAAATGAGTTACACCGGTCGCATGGGGCGTTTCTATTGTTTTATCGATTGGGATGTTGTGAAGGAAATTTCGGTAAAAAATGCCAACGAAATAAGCGGGACGGTAAGAGGAATAAAGGGCGGAGAAATGCATTATACCTTTACTGCTGGAACTGTATTGGAAAAGAAAATAGAGAAGAAAAAAGGTCAGGGTGGCCTCGAGTACGAGCACGCAATTTATAAATGTAGAATACCACGAGGATCTACCGTTAATATAACTTGTCAGGGTAAGAGTGATATGTGTACGATGCTGACTATGGATGGGAGTTATGTTAAATCAGAGCTACTAGAACCTTTTTTCAAGACGACCTATCAGGTGCCTTCAGAAACTTTTATTCCTCAACATGGAGGAAATCTGGTTTTGGATGTCAACTCTAATCGTAATGAGACTGGCGAGTTAGATGTGGTTTGGGAAATTGGCGATAAGGGCGGAGAACCTGTCACACCCAAATCTTTCAATTGGGATGATGTTGCTAGTGATGACCGCTGTCCACACTGTCATGGTCAGTTCAGCAATTACTTCTTGCGCTCGCTAAGTGGTGGCGACGCAGTAACAATTTGCAACAGCGATCAAAAGAAGACCAATCACAAATTAGTAGACGGTTTAAGTCCTATATATTACCGAGACTGGATTATTACAGGAGACGACGAGACGGAGTTGATACTTGACCATTGCAACGACATGGCTGCAATGAAGATCATGGGCAGGTCAAAAGTCCTTTTGAGGAAGTGCGAAAATGGCATAGACTATTGGGGGATCTATAAAGGACGCATTGTGGGGCGTCATCAAAAAAGTGAAAACACCCCCAATCCTTTTTTCAAAATGACGATGTGCACTGTCCAACCCAATGGAGCAATCTATATGCTTGTTGATGACCACAAGGTTTCGCGAGTGTTCCTGCTGAAAGGCTCAATAAAAGTGAAATGCAAGACATTGATATTTACCCTGAAACCAGGGCAAGTAGGCACCGTTGATGAAAATGGCGAAGCAAAGATACAGAAGTTTGACGTGGAGGCCGCTGCCAAGAAATATAGCATCCCATTAGGGAGCGGCAACACAACCTCAAAGAAGAACACCAATTAAGGAAATTAAGTAAGATATCGGACATGAGATTTCAGAGGTCAGACTCCAGAATGTTGTTTCTGCAGTCTGACCTCTGTTTTTATGTGAAAAAATAAAGTTTCGTGTTTAATCATTCCACATTATTATAAAAATTACCAACTTTGCAACTTGCTTTCTAAAACTGAAGCAAACCAATGGAAAAATATGGGAAACACACACCAAAAAGCATGGAAAAATGTGGAAAATGACCCTCAAAAATATATGGAAAAATGTGATGTTATTCTAAAAAAACTTTGGAAAAATGTGAAAATAGTATTATTTTTGCGGTGCTAAAATGTTTTATATGAGACTTCTAAGATGTTTAATAAATGAAACGTAAAATTACTATTTTAACATGTTTAATTTTATCATGTTTAATATGTTCTGTTTTTCTACTGAGATCTTCTAATACCGATATTCCTGATGGCTATGATCTATCAAGTCATAACAGAAATTTAAATTGGAAGACATTATCAAAAAGTCAATTTGTATATTTAAAAGCTAGTGAAGGCTCCACTTTTAAGGATAAAAAATACAACGAATATAAAATTATAGCTAGACAGCATAATCTTAAAGTTGGGGCCTATCATTTTATGTGTAATGATTGTTCTGGAAAAAAACAATTTGAACATTATAAAAGTGTTGCTAAAAAAGATATTGATTTAATTCCTGCTCTGGATGTTGAAATATCTGGAATTAACAAAAATAATATCATAGAATTTATTTCAGAGTGTGAGAAATATTATGGTGTCAAACCAATAATTTATATTAATTATCTATATATGCTTAACTATCATTCCGCAATAAAAGGATGTAAGATATGGTTAAGTAATAAAACTCCCTTCACACCTTTATGTGATTATGTTATAGAACAATATGCTATAAAGAAAATTGATGGCGTTGATATTGATTGCAATAGAATTAACCCAAAGTACTCTATAAAAGGGATACTATTAGATAAGAAATAAAAATAAACTATAAATATTATGCTTTATGAGCAAAATGGTTTATAAATACGATAAAAAAATTAAAAGGTGGTATCGAGAAACCGATGGCAAAAGATATGAGAATCTTAAATTAGGAGTGGGATATAAAGAACGCAAATGAGAATAGATAGGCTTCTGCCAATAGCAATAATTACGAATGTACACGAAATGTACACGAAAAATAGAATAAGGAAACTTTAGAAGTCAAATGATACACATTAAATAAAAAATTAGTACCTTTGCACTTTGATTGGAGAAATAGGCTCTTTTTGGTCACTAAAAATGCCTCTCTAATCGTGTAACAGGCAGAATATAAAACAAATAACAACATAAAACATGAACATTTCATTAAAATGGTTGAAACAATACCTTGACTTTGACCTCAGTGCTCAAGAGGTGGGCGACGCGTTGACATCGCTCGGACTTGAGGTGGGGGCTGTCGAGGAAGTAGAGACAATTCGTGGCGGATTGAAAGGCATTGTAGTGGGCAAGGTGCTCACTTGCGAGCCTCACCCCAATAGTGACCACTTGCATCTTACCACCGTGGACCTGGGCAACGGCGAGGAACCAGTACAGATAGTGTGCGGCGCTCCCAATGTGGCTGCAGGCCAGAAGGTGATTGTTGCTACCGTAGGCACTGTGCTCTACGACGGCGACAAGGAATTTGTCATCAAAAAATCCAAACTTCGCGGTACCGAGTCGAGTGGCATGATTTGCGCCGAGGACGAGATAGGCATTGGCAGTGACCATGCCGGCATCATAGTTCTCCCCGACGACGCAGTAGTTGGCACTCCCGCCGCCACCTACTATGGCATCGAGAGCGATTGGCTCATTGAGGTGGACCTTACTCCTAACCGCATCGACGGCGGTTCGCATTACGGTGTGGCTCGCGACCTCAACGCATGGCTCAAGCGCCACGGCAAGGATGGCAACTTGCGTCGCCCCAGCGTTGACGACTTTAAGATTGACCGTCAGGACGGCGCAATTCCCGTTGAGGTAGTTACTGGCGAGGCCTGCCCACGCTACTGCGGTTTGACCATTCGCAACGCCAAGGTGGGCGAGAGCCCCAAGTGGCTTAAGGACTTCCTCACCACCGTTGGCCAGCGCCCCATCAACAGTATTGTAGAGATCACTATCTATATCCTGCTTGGCACCAACCAGCCACTGCACTGCTTCGACCTCAACAAGATTAAGGGCGACAAGGTGGTGGTTAAGACCTGCGCGCCAGGCACTAAATTTGTTACTCTCGATGGCGTGGAGCGCACGCTCACCGACCGCGACTTGATGATTTGCAACGCCGAGGAGCCTATGTGCATCGGTGGCGTGTTTGGCGGTCTTGACAGCGGCGTGACTGAGGAGACTACCGACATCTTCCTCGAGGCGGCATACTTCCATCCCACTTGGATTCGCAAGAGCGCTCGCCGCTTCGCTTTGAACACCGACGCCTCGTTCCGCAACGAGCGCGGCATCGACCCCAACGACGTGATTTATAACCTCAAACTCGCTGCAATGCTCATCAAGGAGATTGGCGGAGGCGAGATTTGTGGTGATATCGTCGATATAAAGCAGCATGATTTCCCCGGCTTCCCTGTGGAATTGCGCTACGACTACGTTAACAACCTCATTGGAAAGAATCTTGACAAGGAGACTGTTAAGGACATCGTCAAGAGTCTCGAGATGGAAATCACCGCCGAGGACGACGAGAAACTCAACCTCGTGGTGCCCACC
This sequence comes from Muribaculaceae bacterium, assembly GCA_017964485.1. Lineage (GTDB taxonomy): Bacteria > Bacteroidota > Bacteroidia > Bacteroidales > Muribaculaceae > Sodaliphilus. The sequence continues at coordinate 52,865 of JAGCRW010000067.1, forward strand.
TATCGTGTAGACGTGCAGCGTCCCTGCGATGTGGTTGAGGACATCTTGCGCGTGTATGGCTACAACAATGTGGAGATTGACTCCCAAGTCAAGAGTTCGCTCTCTATCAAGGGAATGGTTGACTTCCGCGACGATATGCAGGAACTCATCTCCAACCAACTCAGTGCACAAGGCTACTATGAGATAATGAACAACTCGCTTACAGCACAGAGTTACTATGACGACTGCGAGACCTATCCCGAGGCCAACTGTGTTCACGTGATGAACCCCTTGAGCAGCGACCTGTGCCTGATGCGTCAGACTCTGCTCTTTGGCGGTCTTGAGAGCGCAGCCCGCAACATCAACCATAAGAATCCTAACCTCAGGATGTATGAGTTTGGCAACATATACCATTTCAGCCCCGAGGCAAGCAACGAGGAAGTGGCTCTCGCACCCTATAGCGAGAAGACCGCTTTGGGCATTTGGCTCACTGGTGAGAACCATGGCGACAGCTGGGACGATAAGAGCCGCAAACTCAATTTCTATGACTTGAAGGCAACGGTTGAGAACATCTTCCGCCGCTTGGGCATCGCCGAGCGCGACCTCTTGCAAGAGGAGTTCCAGAATGACGTGTTCGCCCTAGGTCTTGCTTACAAGAATCGTGGCGGCAAACTCATAGCCGAGTTGGGTATCATAACAGCAGAGCAGCACAAGAAGACTCATTGCACTCAGGTGGTATATTTCGCCGAGCTTGATTGGAACGCCACCTGCAAGATGGCTGCTAAGGCTAAGACTAAGTTTGCCGACCTGCCCAAGACTCTGCCAGTGCGCCGCGACTTGGCGTTGCTCGTTGATGGTGATGTCACTTACGCCGACATCAAGAAGGTGGTTGAGCAGAGTGAGCGTCACCTGCTGCGCGGCGTGAACCTCTTCGACGTCTATGAGGGCAAGAACCTCGAGGCAGGAAAGAAGTCTTATGCCATCAGCATCATCCTGCAAGATGACGTGAAGACCTTGCAAGACAAGCAGATTGACGCTGTGATGAACAAAATCATCGCCAATCTTGAGAAACAACTTGGAGCTAAGCTACGCTAATGCACAATTGGGCTGCGCCTTAAATAATTCATAATTTGTTGCAACTATGATAATTGATTTTAACGAACTGCCAGTGAATGTGGCCGCCAATTTCAAGGGCGGCGAGAAGGAGTATAGGTCACGCCGTTTTGAGGACGAGCGCAACAAGATAATGCTCGGCGAGTTGGAGCCTGGAGCTTCAATCGGCTACCATAGCCACGACGAGAACAGCGAGACAATCTATCTGCTCACTGGCAAGGGCACGGTGCTCTATGACGACTCAGAGGAGACTTTGCTTCCCGGTCAAGCGCATTACTGCCCGCGCGGCCATAGCCACAGCCTCATCAATAATGGCGACACGACTCTTGTGTTCCTCGCTGTAGTGCCAGAGCACAAGGCTTAAGTATTAAGTTGTAAGTGTTAAGTTTTAAGTGGGCTGCGCCAACTGTTAAATTAATCTGTAAACTATAAACTAAATAACTATAAATTATGGGAAGAGCTTTTGAATATCGCAAAGCAAGAAAACTGAAACGCTGGGGCAGCATGTCCCGCACGTTCACTAAGATTGGTAAGGAAATCACTATGGCTGTGAAGGCTGGTGGTCCTGACCCAACAGCAAACTCGCGTCTGCGTGCCTTGATGGCCAACGCCAAGGCTGCCAATATGCCTAAGGACACCGTGGAGCGCGCCATCAAGAAGGCGAGCGACAAGGATGCCAGCGACTACAAGGAGGTGATCTACGAGGGATATGGACCTCATGGAATCGCTATTCTCGTGGAGACCGCTACCGATAACACCACACGCACCGTTGCCAACCTGCGCAGCTACTTCAACAAGAAGGGCGGCACACTGGGCAACTCGGGCAGCGTGGCGTTCATGTTCAGCCACAAGGCCTATTTCCACGTGGAGCCTAAAGAGGGCGTAAGCCTTGAAGATCTGGAGCTCGAGCTTATTGACTTCGGAGCCGAGGAGATAGAGCAGGACGAGGAAGAAATCATCATCAGCGCAGCTTTTGAGTCAAACGGCGACATCCAGAAATATCTGGAGGAGAACGGATTTGAAATCAAGAGCTCGGAGTTCGTCTATGAGCCCGCCGATTATAAAGAGCTCAACGAGGAGCAGACCGCCGATATGGAGAAACTCCTTGAGGTGCTCGAAGAGGATGACGACGTGCAGAACGTATTCACCAACATGAAAGAGGCAGGAATCGACGAGTAACCCCTCCAAAAACCATAAAATATTCCTCAGTGACACTGCAATGCCGTTGAGGGATATTTTTTATTCTTAAAGCGATTTTTCCTTAAAATCTATTTATAAACATAAAATGGAGTTAAAAAAACGGCTAAAATCACAAATTTCTTTTGAAAAATTTGGTCTAGTTCGGGGAAAGGGTGTAAATTTGCATCAGTTTTCATGGTATTAGTTTTTAAGGTTATAAAAAATCCATCGTCGTGAGACGAAATTTTCTTTTTCATTTTTGTTTTAAGGTTTATGTTAATGGTATTAGAAGGTTAATTAGTTAAGCAATCCCCGGCGTGATGCCGAGGATTTTTTTTATGCCTTTTTCTAAGATAATCAAGAAGAAAAATAATATGCGATTGATACTATTATATTACTGACAACTGTTGTTGGCGGTTTTATTACAAACATCAAGGACCCGGCGCGATGAGGTGCAGAGTCCTTGATTGGTTTTATAAATCTGGAGATCTATTATTTGCGCTTTTTGGCGGTTTTCTTGCCAGATTTAGTAGCGGTCTTTTTTTGCTTTTTCAAAGTATCTGGTTTGGCAACCTCGTCTTTAATTTTGGGGGTGTCTTGACCAGATGGCTTTGCTACTGGCGCGCTGTCGTCGATGCCAAGGGTCTCGATTTCAAATACGAGAGTCTCAAATGGCTTAATGCTCTGACCTGCTCCGCGATCGCCATAGGCGAGGTTGTAAGGCAGGATGGCAATCATCTTAGCGCCTGGACTCATCATGAGGAGTGCCTCTTTGAAACCAGGAACCACCTGGTTGGGAGCGAAGGATACAGGCTCTTTGCTCTCATCGAATGTGGTGCCATCTACGTGGGTGCCTTTGTACATCACCTTAATCTTGTCGGTCTCGTTGAACTTCTTGCCGTTGCCGGGATTGATGATCTTATACACCAGTCCCGAAGGAGCCTGAATGAATTTGGGGTCTTTCTCCATCTGGTTCTCGATGTATTTCTTGCCGAGTCCCTTTTGAGTGAGTGCCTCGGGGCCATTCTCTTTGATGTAGGCCTGAGTTTCTTTCATGAAGGCTTGAGTCTTGGCATCTACAGCCTTAAACTCCTCCATGGTAGGCACCTTGGGGTCGTTGAGCTCGGCAGTCAAAGCGGCGACAAAAGCATCCTTGTTGAGCTTCAGGTTGAGCTGCTTCTTGATGCTTTGCTCAATGTTTCGGAAGTCGCTGGCGAGCAGCTTGCCGTCAACCAAAGGTTTGTCGGCCTCATCAATGTTGATGGTGCTGTTGAAGCCTTCGACGAATCGTGCAATCTGCTCCTCGCTGAGGTTCTTCTTCTTGCTCATGTTCTGCATTTGGGTACCGAAGAAGCGTCCCATGTTCTGGCTTAGAGAGTCGGCCTTGAGGTCGATGAGGCTGGCTTGCGCGATGGCAGCCGCGCTGTCATTCTTAAGCGCCCTAATTTCTTCCATAAGGCGCTTGGCCTCCATGTTGATGCTGTTCATCTCCCCGTTCATGTTTTTGACCGTTGTGGTGTCCATGAAGTGCTTGAGGAAGGTCTGTGCAAATGTCTTACGGCTCATGTTGATGCCGAGTTGACGGTTCACGCTCTCGGCATTGCGATAGAACTGCTCAGCAGTGTTTGCTCCATCACGGTAGGCCTCATCTTGCTGATCAAGAGTCATTGCCTCACTGAAGGCTTTGAGCAGTGCCTGTCGTGCCTCGGCAGTAGGATTGGTCATGGCTGTCTGTGTGCCATATACCTTGCCAAGCATCAAGCTCACCGAGTCGGCCTTGATTTCTCTCATCTTAGCAATGAGTTCCAGGTCGGGCTCTTGCGCCATTGCAAAGCCGCTAAAGATTGCAGCTATTGCAGCAAATAATATTATCTTTTTCATGTTTCAGTGTTTTTATTGAAAAACGTGATTATTATTGCTCGTTGAGTCCCACGGTGGTGAGTTCAAAGACTAGCGTCTCGTTGGGGCCAATGGGGCCTTGGCCATTCACGCCATAACCTAAGTTGCTGGGAATAATAGCAATGGCTTTGGCGCCGGGTTTCATGAGAGTGATTACCTCGCGGAATCCGGCCACTACATTCTGCAGTGGGAAAGGCACGATCTCGCCATTTGAGCTGTCAAACTCAGTGCCGTCGATGTGCTTGCCCACATAGATTACGTCGACAGTTTCGGTGGGCTTGAAGTTTTCGCCCTCACCTTCTTCGAGAATCTTGTAGCAGAGCCCCGACTCGGTCTTGATTAATGCCGTGTCGTTCTTCAGTTGGTCGGCGATATATTTCTCACCATCCTGCTTGTTGATGTCGGCAATAGATTCGATAGCCGTAGCCTCATTTTTGTTGCTATTGCAGCTTGCGGTACCACCAAGCAGGAGAGCAATAATAAATAAATGAAAAAATCTTCTCAGGATTGTTTTTTAGTGTGATGAGATTATTTGGCGGGGGTTGGTGCGGGTGCTGGAGCTGGACGACCTGGTGCTGGGCGGCCTGGAGCTGGACGACCTGGAGCTGGTGCTGGACGACCAGGGGCTGGAGCAACTTCAGCATCTTGTGCAGGAGCTTTCTTTGCTGTGCCAGCAGTAATCTCAAACACGAGAGTCTCGTTAGGACCAATCTTGCGGCCATCGCCACGGTCTTGATAAGCCAACTCTCCAGGGATGATGGCTATCACCTTAGAGCCTGGTTTCATGAGCTTGAGAACCTCGCTGAATCCAGGAACAACACCTTGCATAGTGAAAGGAACTTCCTTGCCGTTAGAGGTGTCAAACACTCGGCCGTCGATGTGCTTGCCCACGTAAGAAACGTTTACGATATCATCGTCAACAAAGTTGTCGCCCTTACCTTCTTTAACGATCTTGTAGGCGATGCCCGATTTGGTCTTCTTGAAATCTTTGTCTTTCTTGATTTGCTCAGCAATGTATTGCTTGCCAGCTTCACCGTTCTCTGCGCCCTTGGCTTTTTGTGCTCTTTCTATCATGCCCATAATTTGCATTTGGGTATTTTGGAACTCTTGTTCGAGAGTCTCCAATTTTAGTGTGTCTTTGCCTTCAAGAGCTTTCTTAAACTCGTTGATGAAGAGTTTGCGGTCTACATGAACACCTTGCACCTCAAGTTGTGCGAGCTGATGATAGAATTGCATACCCCACTGCAAGCCCTGAATGTAGCTTTGGCTGTTTTTGGTGGTATCCATATTGAAAACGTCGATCATTCCCTTCATTAATTGGTCTTTGTCTAGGTCATTGGCCATGTTGGGATTGAACTGGAGTTGCGCTTTCAGTTGTGTTCCGGTCATTTTGCCCAAAATCTCGGCAATAGAGTCGTTCAATTTGTTAGATTCTGATTTGCCTTTACAGCCTGTTACTGTAGTGCCCACGAGAAGGGCAGCGATTACTAAAAATAAATACTTTTTCATAATAAATTTTTGTGTATTAATGTGTTGTTAATAGGTTTCTTGAGTTTATTGCTTGCTCTCTACTTTTATGAGCTGAACGTCGAAGATGAGAGTTGAGTTAGGTTGAATGGGGCCTGTGCCGTGTGGGCCGTAGGCGAGGTTGGAGGGGATGAAGAGTCGCCATGCGGCGCCCTCGTTCATAAGCTGCAGACCCTCGACCCAGCCGGGGATTACTTGTCCCACGGCAAAGGTGGCTGGCTCACCGCGCTCTACTGAACTGTCGAACACTGTGCCGTCGATCAATCGTCCAGTGTAGTGCACTGTCACCACGTCGTTGGGGCCAGGCTTAGCGCCGTCGCCCTCTTTGAGCACGAGATACTGCAGACCACTCTCGGTGACCTTTACGCCTTCGTTCTGCGCATTCTGCTCGAGGAATTTCTTGCCTAGCTCCTCGTTGATGGCGCCAGCGTTGGCCTCAAGCTCGGTGAAGAACTCCTGCACCACTTTCTTGGCCTCGTCGTAACTCATTTTTTTCTCTTTGTCTTCATACACGTCACGCAGGGCCTCGGCAAAATCGTCGGCATTGATGCTTTGGATTCCTGAGCCCTTGAAATTCTGGGCCATACTCAAGCCCAGCGCATAGCTTAACTTGTCCATATAATAATTTATTTATTGTATTCTTAAATTCAAACTGCAAAGGTATAGACAATTAACGTTATAAAGGTTATTTTTTAGATAAAAATTGTTTAAAAAAATATTTTTGATTAGGTGTGGCGCCCGAAAGTGTGCAAGATGCACAATGGCTGTTAAGCGCAGTTCTTCCCCTGAAAGTGTAAAAAACTAAAAAACTCACTAAAAAATGCAGGTTGTTTCGTTTTTTATTGCTAAGTTTGTAATTTGGAATAGGAGTAGAACTTTTTTATACTCATTAGTTATGACTCAGGAAGAAGAGAACAAGATAATAGACTCGGCTTATGAGGTGCTGATAAACGGTTATTTGGCGAGCAGTCACCGCAAGAAGGTTGAGAAGATAGAGAAGGCGTTCAGGTTTGCGCGTCGTGCTCACGCAGGAGTGCGTCGCCGCTCTGGCGAGCCTTATATCCTTCATCCTATTGCAGTTGCGACAATAGTGAGTCAGGAGATAGGCATGGGCTCGACATCGATATGCGCCGCGCTGCTCCATGATGTGGTGGAGGACACGGAATATACCGCCGACGATATCAGAGCGATCTTTGGCGATGAGCTCATTACCGATGCCGAAGACAGTGCGGGCAACAAGAAGCCCGAGAAGGTGGGCGACAAGATTGCCAACATCGTTGAGGGCTTGACGAAGATTTCGGGAGGCATCTTTGGTGACAAGGCATCTGTACAGGCCGAGAATTTCAAGAAGCTGCTGCTGACGATGAGCGATGATGTGAGGGTGATTCTTATCAAGATTGCCGACCGCCTGCACAACATGCGCACTCTGTCGTCGATGCCCGCTGCCAAGCAGCGCAAGATAGCTGGTGAGACGCTCTACATCTATGCTCCGCTGGCTCACAGGCTGGGCCTCTTTGCGATAAAATCGGAGCTTGAAGACCTGAGTTTCAAATATGAACACCCCGACATCCACAAGTCGATAACTGATGCCGTGGAGGCGAGTGCCGGCAAGCGCAACGACATGTTTGAGCGTTTCTCGGCGCCTATCCGCGCGCGCCTGGATGCCGTGGGCCTGGAATATGAGTTCAAGGCGAGAGTGAAGTCGTGCTACTCGATATGGAAAAAGATGCAGGCTAAGCGCATCCCCATTGATGAGATTTATGACATCTATGCTGCCCGCATCGTGTTTGAATGTCCTGACGACAAAGACGAGAACGTGACCTGCTGGGCCATCTACAACGAAATCACGAAGATTTACAACAAGATACATCCAGGGCGCATCCGCGACTGGCTGACACGGGCGAAGCCTAACGGCTACCGCGCGCTTCACCTGACGGTGATGGGCCCCGACGGCGAATGGATAGAGGTGCAGATACGCAGCCGCAAGATGGACATCATCGACGAGCGCGGCATGACGGCACACTGGATTTATAAAGAGGGCGGCGGAGAACTGGAGGAGGATATCCAGCTTGAGAAGCTGATACGCGAGATTGATGAGATTCTCAAGAATCCTGAGCCTAATGCCCTCGACTTCCTTGACTCGATAAAGCTGAACCTATATGCCCGCGAGATCACGGTGTTTACCCCCAAGGGCGATGGCGTGACTCTGCCTAAGGGCGCCTCGGTGCTCGACTTGGCGTTCACGCTGCACTCTGAGATAGGTTATCACTGCATCGCCGGCAAGGTGAACCACAAGTTGGTGCCCATCTCACATAAACTCTCGAGCGGTGACCAAGTGGAGATTCTGACGTCACAGACGATGAAGCCCCAGCCCGAGTGGTCGCGCTTTGTGGTGAGCGCCAAGGGCAAGACGCGCCTGAACTTGGCCTTCAGGCACATGCGCCGCGAGATTATGGACCGTGGTGAGGACCAGTTCAAGAAATTCATGGCCCAGAACTCTGCCGAGATTAATAACGAGAACCTTACCCGCATCATCAGCGGGCTTGGCGTGCAGAACAAAGATGAGCTCTATTTTAAGATTGGAAACGGTGACATCGTGCTGACGCCAGTGCTGCTCAAAGCGTTGAAGCCTGCATCACAGAACCTGCTCAGTAAGTTGTGGCGCAACTCATTTGGCGGTAAGTCGGTGAAGGACGCCACCTCACCAAGCGATGATTCGGGGACAGGGGAAATCGACCGCAAGAAGGTGTATGTGCTCAAGACCGTTGACGGCAAGAGCAACTACCGCCTCTCGAAGTGCTGCCATCCCCTGCCTGGCGACGATGTGGTGGCTTTTGTCTCGCGCAAGAACGAGGTGTTGGTGCACAAGACTGACTGCCCTACAGCAATGCGCCTGAAGAGTGGCTATGGCGGCCGCATCATCGAGACTCAGTGGCAGCTCAGCGATGAGACGTTCTTTGCCTCTATCAAGGTTGAGGGAATCGACCGCATGGGCATCCTGCAAGAGATTATATACTTGATTTCTACCAACTTGGCCATTAATATCCGTCGATTGAACATCACTTCAGAGGCTGGCGTGTTTGCTTGTGAGATGGATGTTCTGGTCGAGGATGTTGACGCCGTGACCAAGATGTGCAAGCGGCTTGGCAGGGTGAAAGGCGTCACAAAGGCGGTAAGACAAAGCTAGTTCACAGTTCACAGTTATCAGTTTTCAGTTATCAGTTATCAGCCTGGCGCTTGAAACAACAAATACTTCTAATTCACGTTTATAAAGAACAATGATGAAGCAATCGTTAAAGACAAAGGTGATTATCATGCTGCTCATCGCTCTTACGGTGGGCGTGCTGTCGCTTTTCTTAGTGGGAGGCACCAGCGATAAGCTTGTTTATATTGAGGGACGTCCGTGGAATTATCCTAAGCTTATCGCTCCGTTTGACATACCCATAGACTATGACTCGGTGAGCTCACAGCACATCAAGGACAGCATCAATGCCGCTTTTGCGCCTTTCTACTTAGATAAAAACGATGTGAAAGAGAATGCTCTGTCTAAAATCAAGGGCTCGCTCGATTCTATCACTTCGCTAAAGCCTGCGGTAAGGACCAAGATTATCAACTATGTTGACACCTTGTTTAGCCACGGCATCATCGACATCGACACTCAGAACAAGATTTCACGAGGAGAAGTCACTGAAATAAGGAAATACTCCCAAGACGACATTAACATCAGCACTGTGAGCGCCTCTCAACTGCGATCGCACGAGGCGGCCTATAAGGAGCTGAAGGACTTCCTCTCGCAGATGCACATTCCCGAGGACTGGCAGGTTTCTGATATACTTTATCATAATATAAAACCCACGCTTGAATATGATAAGGTGAAGACCGAGACACAACTCGAAGAGGAGTACAAGCTTGCCTTGGCGCCACATGGGGTGAAGGTGAAAGGCGAGCGCATCATCGATTACGGCGAGATAGTCACAGCCGAGAAGTACACGCTGCTGAAGACCTATGAGCGAATACTTAATGAGAAAAAACTTGATAACTCGGTTAAGAGTTTCTCGCGCTATGGCAACATCGTGCTGCTGTTTCTCATCTTGTTGTCCTATTACCTCTTCATCAGGACTCTTGTACCCACAGTTTTCAGCAGTCTGCGTAGCATGGTGTTCCTCTTCAGTTTCATCTTCTTGTTTGTGCTTATAGTGTATCTCATCTCACTGCTCCGGCCAGGGTTCCTGTATATAGTGCCCTTTGCGCTGGTGCCTATAGTGGTGACGATATTCTTCAACACGTCGCTGGGATATGTCACTCACATGGTAGTAGTGCTACTGAGCTCGTTTGTAGCTCCCGATTCCATCGACTTTGTGATAATGCAGTTCCTTGCCGGTATCATAGCCATTGTCTCGATAAAGGGACTGATGCAGCGCTCACAACTGGTGGTGTGTGCACTGTTCATATTCTTGTGCTACACCATTACCTACGTCACTCAATCGGTAGTGCGTTATGGTGCCATCGACACTATCGACTGGCATGTTATTCTCTATTTTGCCGTTAACTGCATTGTGCTCTCGTTTGCCTATTTTGGCATTTTCATCGTGGAGAAGATATTTGGCTTCACCTCACAGGTTACTCTAGTGGAGCTGAGCGACATCAACAACGATGTGCTGCGTGAGCTCTCGGAGAACTGCCCAGGCACTTTCCAGCATTCATTGCAGGTTGCCACGCTGGCAGGAGAGGCGGCACGACAGATAGGCGCCAATGTGCAGCTTGTGCGTGCTGGAGCTTTGTATCACGATATCGGCAAGATCGATAACCCGGCATTCTTCACCGAGAATCAGAGCGGCGTGAATCCGCACGATGTGCTCAAACCCGATCAGAGTGCGTCGATAGTGATTTCGCACGTTACCGACGGTCTGCGTCGTGCCGAGAAAGCCAAGCTCCCTGAGGTGATAAAAGACCTTATCGCTCAGCACCACGGCACCAGCAAGACGCGTTATTTCTACAACAAGGCTTTGCGGCAAAGCGCCACTGGCAATGTACCAACTGAGCCCTATACATATCCAGGTCCAAACCCCACCACACGCGAGGCGGCTATATTGATGATGGCCGACGCCTGCGAGGCGGCGACTAAGAGCCTGAGTGATCCCAATGAGCAGAACATCACCGAAATGGTTGAGAAGATTGTGGAGGGCCAGGTGGCCGATGGTATGTTCTACGACGCACCTATCAGCTACAAGGAAATCACCGAGGTGAAGAAGTGCCTGATCAAGCGCCTGCTCACCTTCTATCACACGCGTGTCTCTTATCCTGAGGACGTGAAACCCACAGTGTCATACGACACCGACTCTTCACTGAGCGACCCCGAAAACCTGAACATAGAATAGTTAGATAACTTGCAATGACTTTTTATACTATATTGCTCATATTGGGAGGCATCTGCCTGGTTGCGGCTCTAGTGCTGGTTATTAAGCCCTGGACGGTGGCTGCAATACCTGCCTATGCGGGGCTGTGGCTGCTGCATCTGAGCAAATATACCATGTTCCCCAAGTGGACTTTCATCTTCTATGGCATTGCCACGGCAATGGTGATAGGACTGAAATATATCTCTCCAAAAGGTGAGCCCGATGGACGCACCACAGGAAATCTTTATATAGGGCTTGGCGCCATGATGGGCTGCCTGCTGGGTATGCTTATCGACGCGCGATTCATGCTCTTGGGCACTGCTCTTGGCGCTGTAATGGGCGAGGTGGCCTACAGCCGCACACCGCATGGCAAGTGGCTCATGCTTTCAAAATCCAATTTTATTCAGTATCTTTGCGCCCGAGGACTGCCCGCCATCGTTGCTGTGGCAATGATAGGCGTGGGAATTGAGGGCTTTGTCTATGACATAGCCGATGTTAGACCGATTTATTTATAAGTAGTTATGAACAAAAACAGAATATTCTTTTCATTAGTGTTGCTCCTGCTCACGGCATTGGCAGTGAACGCGCAGTATAAATTTAAGGTAACGGAGCTTGACTTCGATAAAATCAAGCAGGAAACCCTTAATCCTTATTCACGCTATTATTACCCCAAGCTTGTGAAATCGTTCAAGAGCAACGACACCATCATGAACTTTGAGGCCTATCGCAACCTGTATTACGGTTTCATCTTCCAAGAGGATTATAACCCCTTCCGTCACAACGAATTTGAAGGCAAAGACGAGGTGGAGGCGCTCTACTACAAGAGTACTCCACTGTCGCGTGAGGAGTGCGATAAGATTGCGCGATATGCCGAAATGGCGCTCGACGACAACCTCTTTGACATTGACCAGCTCAATTACTACATCTATGCCTTGAAGGAGAAGAAGAAATATGCCCGCGCGGCAGTTCGACAATATCGTCTTGACAAGCTAATCGCCGCCATCATGTCGAGCGGGCGCGGCACCGAAGATGAGCCCTGGGTAGTGATTTTCCCGGAGCATGAATATACTATCATAAACTTCCTGGGCTATGTTGCCAAAGACCATCAAGAACTTGAAGGAGGCATCGACTGCATTAAGTCGGTGAGTGACAAAGACCCAAAGAAAACCCGCGACTTCTACTTCGACGTGTCGCAAATGCTCCAAGAGACTGCCCGCAAGTTCCCCGATGACTTTTAGTAATTAAACCCAACGTAAAACTTTATTATTATGAAAAAAACAATCTTATTATTACTTGCCGCTGTGTTGTTGCCTCTGGCAGTCAATGCACAAGGATTTTATGCCTATATTGTAGACCATGATGGTCCCGTAACCAACGTTCGCAATGCACCACGTGGAAAAGTGGTGACCACACTGCCCACCGATAAGGCGCTTGTCGTCACTCTGCTTGCAGCAAAGGGCGAGTGGTGGAAAGTTGGCGATGTGGTAGATCAGTATGGTGACGACGAGATGGAATTTGTTCTCCGAGGCTCGAAAACTGGCTACTGGATTCACCGCTCACTGTTGTGGTTTGGTGTAACTGGCGACCCAGAAGGCGCGCTGCGTGCAACACCGTCAAAAAATGGTAAAGCAGTAAAGATTCCGGGCGAGCCCTATTTCCATCCTCTAGCTCTTAAAGGCAACTGGATAAAAGTGGTTAGCACCGACGGAAAGTGCACCGGTTGGCTTCATCGCGACAGAATCTGCTACAACCCCCTTACCACTTGTCCGTAACCACCAAACACTACCGAGTCAAGTGTTCTTATTAAGAACATAGTTTTTGTCTTTCGTTGTTTTTTAGAAAAGAGAAAAAGTTACGGAAAATAAGAAAAAAATCGCAATAAATTTGTTTTTATTGCGATTTTTGCCTAACTTAGAGGCGTTATTAAGAAACTTTACCTGAAAACTGAAGTTATCGGTCTGTCACAGCATGAGTGAAATCATTGATAAATACCTGCAACACATCAAGCTAGAGTTGAATCTCTCGCGGCATACTCAGGTGGCCTACGGCAATGACTTGAGGCAGTGGGAGGCGTTCCTCACGCAGGGCGGTACCGAGCTCGACGTGACGAGTGTCACAACCAGTGACATCCGTGCGTGGATGCTGCATCTGAGCAACGAGGGTGACAGCGCTCGCACGCTGCGGCGCAAACTTCAGGCAGTAAGGGCACTCTACAAGTGGCTCATGATTAATGGCGAGGTGACACAGAATCCCGCCGCCGAGGTAGAAATGGCACATATTCCCAAGCGACTGCCACAAATGGTAAGGGAGAGCAGTGTTGATACTGCTATCGACAGCGAGATTGATGAGAATGACTTCGACGAGGTGCGCAACCGACTCATTGTGATGATGTTGTATGAGACAGGTATGCGCCGCGATGAGCTTATTGGGCTTCTTGACCACAATGTTGACACCGCCAAAGGCGAGCTCAAAGTGCACGGCAAGCGCGACAAGGACCGTATTATTCCCTTTGGCACAGAACTTGCACAGTACATTGACAACTACCGGGCGTTCCGTGACAAGATTACCACCTGTGGCGACAGGTTCTTTGTGCGGAGCAACGGCGAGGCGCTTTACCCCATGCTCGTCTATAGAGTTGTGAAAAGCCAGCTCGGCGAGGCGGGAGTCACCAGCAAGCGCAGCCCGCACGTGCTCAGGCACACCTTCGCCACCACGATGCTCAACAATGGCGCTTCGCTCAACAGCGTCAAAGAGCTGCTGGGGCATGAGTCGCTGGCAACGACACAAATTTACACACATGTGACTTTTAGTGAATTGAAAAAAAATTATAAACTCGCCCATCCCAGGGCACTTAAAAAAGGAGGCTAATATGGAAATTAAAGTAAAAGCCATTCATTTTGATGCAACCGAGAAATTAGAGCAGTTTATCAACAAGAAAGTTGAGAAACTAGTAAAGCATCATGAGGAGATCACCAATGCTGAGGTGACGTTGAAAGTAGTTAAACCCGAGACAGCGATGAACAAAGAGGCAAGCATCAAGCTCGCAATGCCACGCACCGAAGACCTCTTTGCCAACAAAGTTGCCGACACCTTTGAAGAGGCTGTAGATTTGGCAGTAGATGCACTGAAACGACAACTCGAGAAAACCAAAAAAGACAAATAATTCTCGATCATAAATATTGATTCTTAGATTTTCTTTCAACTCACCGCAACGCGTGAGATATCAACACAATAAGATATAACAATAAGGAGCTGCGCCATCACACAGGGCGCAGCTCCTTAGGTTTTTGGACTATTTTGTAGCTTATAACTTATAGTTTTATCGTCAATTGATGGTCATGGGTAGCGCTTTGGTGGTCAGTGCCCACTTGATTGAGGTCTTCAAGGGCGCTGCGCAGGGTGGGCTCCACGCGGGGCATAAGGTTGCTTAGCAGGAAGGTGGCGACGCTCTCTCCACCGTCGCCGAAGATTTCGGTCATCATCTGCTGCACTCCATTCTTGATTGCCCCGACGATGGCTTGTGCCTGTGCCGGGTCTTCACCACCCAAGGTCACTGCCATCAGGCTCTCAGTGAGCGGCTCACGCAGATGCTTTGTTATTAGGTTAGAAACGTCTCTAGCATCGCGTGGCAGCCGCGATGTGTCGATGCCTTGCTCGGCGAGTAGTGGCTCATACTGTTTGAGTCGGCTTTCCATGCGTGGCCACAATCTTCGTGAGATGAGTGCTGCCAGCACAGGTGCGCTGTTTTCAATTTTGCCGCGCCCTTTTTCTAAGATGCTCTTGTCAATGTTTTCAAAGAAGCTGGTCTCGATAGTTATTGTGTTGAGCGATGGGTCGATTATGGCGGTGCGCATGGGTAGGGGATAGGTCGATGCCGAGCCGGTGGCGACATCGGTGATGCCGCTTTCGGTAGCCGCATCGGTAATGTGCAGGTGACCAGTGAAGATTACTTTCACGCCACCATCGCGCAGCACCTGCGCCACTTCGCTGTGGTTGGCGACAATGTAGTTGGGCAGCAGTTTCTTCTCGCCGTCGATGTGCTCAACCAGGTGGTGGTGCATCATGGCTATCACGCGTTTGTCACTCTTTTGCGCTGCTGCGAGTTGCTGCTTAATCCACTCGAGTGTCTCTGGTTTTACTCTGCCGTCGGTGTGGTAAGCCACCTCGTTGTCTCTGCTTTGAGCATATATGTTGCTGTCGATGCACAGTAGCATGATGCCTGGGATAGGCTCGCAAGTGTAGCTCAATGAGGCAGGGTCGCGCTGCGAGTCGCTGCCATAGCCAAAATGAGCGTAAATCTCGGCAAACTCCTCGCTTGTGACATTAGAAACCGCTGCTGGTTTGTCGCCTATGTATTGCTTGCTGCTAGGACACATCACGTCGTGGTTGCCAGGGATGACGAGAGTTCTAACTCCCGCCTGCTCCAAGCGCTGTAGATGCTCGGCCAGTCGCTCGTGGCTTGCCTTCTCGCCATTGAAGGTGAGGTCACCGCTGATGAGCAGCAATTGCGGTTTTTCGTCCAATATTTCATTAACGAAACGCTGCATGATGAGGTCGCTTTGAAGCACTAGCTTAATATCATTGGCATTGAGCTGCTGTGCCGCCTTGTCATCGTCGTAGAGTGAGGGCGCCAGCAGATGAATGTCGCTGATGACCATTATTTTATGAGGTTCGTCACTCTGCATATTTGTCGCGTTAATAGCTGGTGCCATTACACTCGATAGCAAGCACCAAGCAGTGAGCAAAAAGTGTTTCATGTCAAATATTATTATTATCAACTAATATAACGCAAAGAGATGATGAATGTTTCCTTCAATCAATAAAACTTTAGTTCATTTTGCAACTATTAAGAATACTATAATGGCACACAATAAACAAGGCTAAATTGCAGTTAAATAATTAAATGAAATAAAGATTATTAACCATAATAACATTAACTCATTATGAAATTCTTAAAAGTTACAGTCTTGATTGTTGCGATTGCTTTGCTGGGCGGCACATTCACTCTTGAGGCCAAGTCAAAGAAGCGTCGCCACACCACTAAAAAAGAGAAAACTATGCCAAAGAAGAAAAAAAGCACTAAGGCCCAACAGTGTGCTCTCGATATGGTGGAGTATGAATATGGTGGAATGATGATGTATCCCGTGTCACGAGTGCGTGTGGAGCGCCAGAATGGAAAAGTGGTGCTGTTTACACAGGGCACTCGCACCGAAGAGCAGAAGTTTGTCCTCAATGACGGCGAGCAGCTTCTCAAGGAGGCATTGGCAATAATCGAGGAGGAGAATATGCTTGACTATGGCGTTAGTTATGATGTGCCACCCGAAATGCAGCCACTTGACGGATATGCGTGGTGGTTCAAAGCACAGCTTGCCGATGGCCGCTCGGTGGATAGTCGAGGACGCAACGCAGATCCTGGAGGTGAAGGCTTGAGCAAGATGAGAAAACTGCTCTTTGGTCGTGCCCACAAACTGCTGGGATTGGATTTTTAGTAGTTGACTTGTTTTTCAGACAATAAAAGTGCCGTGGTTGGGTTCCCAATCACGGCACTGTGCATTAGAATCACTTTTAGTTAGTTGGCTACATATCCGCTGGCTTCGATGATTTTCTTACCATCAGTAGTAGTGAGGTAATCAAAGATTTTGCGGGTATAGCTGTCGGCTGGTGTGTCGCTACGTATCACGGCCACAACAGATGAAACAAAAGGATAGGACCTATCGCGGATGTGTTCCTTAGTGGGTGGCACACTGTTGATGGCGATTGCTTTGACATATTCGACCGATTCCGACATATTAAGATAGTAATAATAAGGAGAATAAGCAATGCCGTCAATTGCTTGATGAAGCATCATATAGGGCCATATCATCGAACCACCACGCAGTTCGGGTAAGTCAATCATCGGAGTTCCCTGCATGACAAGTTTCTCCATTTTCTCCTGACTGCCCGAGTTGCGGTTGCGAGTGAAAGCTACAATGGTTTTGTCTTCTCCACCCACTTGGCTCCAGCGTGTGATTTTACCGCTATAGATGCCAACTATCTGTTCGTGAGAGAGATTGTTTACATTGTTTTGGCGATTGAGCAGAAATGCAAACGAGTCGAGAGCAATTGGCTTTTCAATAAGCGTCACGCCTTTCTCTTGAGCGTAATTTTGCTCATCTTCCGAACTCTCACGGGCACATATAATCAATTCTACCGTTCCATCAATCAAGTTGTTATAAGATGGATGAGTATTGTTCTCTTTAAGTTTGGTATAGAGCAGTCGGATAGCATTATCTGCATAATCGTCTGTTTTAGACAATAATCGTAAGCAACGTGCTCCGTCGGTTGGGGTTGGAAGCCAAACGCATCGATAATCACCCACAAGCGAAGCTGCAAGCATAGCTCTTATGGGTTCCGTGGAGTCGGAACCATCAATAACAGGAAAGGTTTCTTCGTTCAAACCTTCAATCTTTGCGACATCTGGCGGAGTTACTTCCTGGGCGACAGGCTCATCTTCGGTCCATGCCACCGATGGCAGTATTGGAGGCAATTCAGAGTCCAATTCAGGTTCATCTCCACCGCACGAGCAGCACATCATCAATGAGAATAGTAATGAGAGAAAAATGTTAATTTTCATATCGTTATATTTGTCTGTTGTATGCTACTATGTTGCAATTTCAGCTTTCCCTTTTTTGAGAGAACTTGAGATGGTCAAAAATGTCGCCAGCGGTTAAGTCAACTATCAAGTCTCGCGCGTCGGTCTGGCTGTCAAGAGGCAAGAAAGTGATAGTTGCAAGTTTCTTGTCAATCTTCACTTCCCACCAAGCGCCTTTGAGATGATGGCGGTCTTCATTATCAGGGAAAATAATTTGCCCAGTATAATCTTTTCCCTCAATGACATCTGAAATCCAGGGATGATAGTTCTTACATTCAAATGTGTAGCTGCCACCATCGGCAGGGACAATAAAAACTTTGCCTTGCTGGACGAGTTCGCTGGGGTTAATCCATTTCATTGCTTCCCAGTCACCATCTCTTAGTTCTTCTTTCTCACAGGAGGAAAGACTAAGTGCAGCAACACATGCCAGCAGCAATATTTTCAAAAATTTTGTCATAGTAGTGAGAATGTGTTTTTTAATTATTGCGGTATTACTACAAATGAGGTAATCGACTTGTCTCCGAAATCCATTATCTTGTGCTCATTTTTGAAAATTGCATTACCATATTCCTTGAGATAACCTTCACCTCCTGCCACGAATGTATTAACAGGATTGAATTTGCTTACTACTGAATAAATCTCGTTGTTCTCGACAATCATATTTACAACACTTGAGTAATTGTTCTTTCCTTGACCAGTCTCTTGGTCAACATATCCATACCAATCGAGTTCAGCAGTGAGATCATAGTATTTATTTCCAACCATCATTGCTGCTTTTCTTACATTGTGCTCATCAATAACATAGCCACCCAAACACAGTTTTCCGTTAAGAGCGCAAGCGCTGTTGATAGAAGATAAATAATTGTCAACAACTATTTTCCCGTTTACCCAGTAGGCACCTTGACCGTTGGTAGTTGTTCCAAGCAAATATAAATTATGATCTACCATACAAATTTGCTCAACAATTAAGCCAGTAGCTTCATATAGATTTTGTCCATTTTTTTCAACATACCATGGCCCCTCACCATTGATGTGATAAACATAATAATAATTACCGCTTTCATCAACTTCATAAAAACTTCTTAATGAAAAAGAACCATCTTCCTCTTTGTAATCCTCGGGATTAATAAGGGTGTATTGCTTTGAGATGCCGTTCATGTCAAAGACAATATTCTTTTTTTCGGTATTATTTAAGCAATTGAAATAATAATTGGAGCTAAATGGTTTAAACATGATAAACCAATCGTCTCCCAAATAGTTATCAAGGAAGGAAATATGTTTTCTTTCATTAATGCTGCCATTATCATATCTCAGCATGTTGTATCCATCGTTGGACTTGCTCCAAATCCAAACCTGGCCATTATAATAGAACACTTGTCTAAAGTTGTCATTGCTCTCAACGATTTTAGTGCTTTTTATCTGACCGTCGGCGGTCGACATCGTGAAGATTGTGTTGGCATTAAAGTAGTCGGTACACAATGCTATAATAGTCACATCCTTGGCGCTAGGGTTCCAAGGTTCATCACCATTCTCCTGGCAAGAGCAAAGAGCCAAAGTCAACGCAAAAAGTAATATTAGTTTTGTTTTCATATTGTTATGTTTGTTTGTGATTGTCAGTTTGCCACAATTTTTTATTATTTTTGCAAAGTTACTTCTTTTATTGTTATTCACTTATTAAATGCTCAAAAAACAGAAATCTTGCATGATTTTCAAAAAAAATGCAATGCTGCTGCAAGATTTTTGTTGGTTGTGCATTTATAATATAGAAGTTTGTTTGGAGAAATGAACAAAGATAGCGGAGCGATCAATGAGAAACTCGTGCGCGACATCATGCATGGCGACTCTAAGGCTATGAGGCGACTCTATGACCTCACCGTGAGTAGCATGACTGCCGTGTGTTCTCGCTATGTGCCCAATGACGACGATGTGAAAGATGTGCTTCAAGATAGTTATATAAAGATTTTCAGCAATTTAAGCACATTCCGTTACAAGGATGAGAGCTCACTGTGCTCATGGATGTCACGCATTGTAATAAATGAATCACTACAGCTGTTGCGACGCATGAAATCCAATCCATTTATCATGTCTCTTGAAGATGCTCCCGAAAATGATATTATAGAAGGCGAAGAAACTGCACTTGCAGCAATTGCCTCAAAACTCGACATTGGCGAAATGATGAAACTTGTGCGACAGTTACCTGATGGATATCGCACAGTTTTCAACCTCTTTGCGATTGAACAATTACCTCATCGCACCATTGCCAGCATGCTTGGAATAAGCGAGAACACGTCGGCTTCTCAGTTCCACCGTGCACGCAAACTGCTTGCTCAGAAAATTATGGATCTAAAAAACTCCATTACATGAACAACGACTTTATCGATATAATGCATGAGCGGTTGTCGCAACATCAGATGCCCGAGCCAGTGGGATTGTGGCACGATATTGCCATAGCTTTAGATGCCAATCAAAAGAAAAAAGATTTTAATCTAGCTCGTTGGGGTAAGGTTGCTGCTGTGGCAGCAGCTATAATTGCTGTAGCAGTGATGTTTCAAGTGTTGCGCAATCAAGAGCCGCAAGCGACATTTAATGGCAATGAAGTGGCTAAAACTGAAACTCCACGAACAGATGTGAAGATGCCCTCCACATCTCCCGAAGAAGATACTGATGATATTGTTGACCAATCTCTTGCACAACAACGTAATGTCAATAATAGTAATGCTGGCAAAGCTACTGCTGCCACTACAGAGCACATTGCAACTGAGCCCGCAGTTGAAGAAAATATTATAAAAACCGAAGTGGAAGAAGTGGCTCCGTCGCCACAAAAAGATAATCAAGAAGTCGAGAAGTCCACAACTCCCCCGACACCGAATCAACAAGGTGTCAAGACTCCGAAAAATGAGCAAAGAGAGCCATTATTCGCAATTAATTCAAACACTAGGATAGCAGGTAAAAAAGCAGAAAACAAGATAAATGTGTCGCTATATTATAGTGGTATCAGCACAATTTCCAATCAGGTTGAATGGGATGGTGCTCTTAATTCATCTGCTGACCCTCCTGGCAATGCAAGTAATCCGGGACAGACTGACGAACCGCAATATAGCAATAATCCTAATGATTACAATTACTATCATCAAGTGCCCATAAGAGTGGGAGCGAAGGTGGCTTTCAACATTGGTGACAAGTGGAGGATAGGTAGTGGCTTGATATTTACAAGACTGAAGCAGAAGGCTAAGGCTAAAGTTGGTATCACCTATCAAAATATTGATGGAACGTTCAACTATTTGGGCTTGCCAGCCTATGTGTCGCGCGATGTGTGGAGAAACAAGCGTTTCCAAGTCTATGCTAATGCCGGAGCAATGATGGAATTCAATTTAAACAATCACATGCAAATAACTCGCCACAGAGGAAGAGAGAAAACTGTCATAACCTACGACAACCGCGACCACAGGCCACAATTCTCGATAAATGCTGGAATCGGAGCGCAGTATAATATAATTGATAAATTGGGTATTTATATGGAGCCTGGTATCTCATATTATTTCAACAATGGTAGTGATATTTATAATCTTTATAAAGATAAGCCTTTCAATTTCGACTTTAACTTGGGTATCCGCCTGAATATTGGTAAATAATTAAGCTTTATAAATAGTATGCCAAAAAAGATGCTGCGCACCGTTTGCGCAGCATCTTTTTAATTGGTTGATTTCAAGTGATGATTACTTGATGATCTTGGTTGTGGTTTGAGTGCCGTCCTCGTAGCGAGTTACCACGATGTTCACGCCCTGGAATGGGGTGCTTGACTCAATACCTGCAACGTTGACATACTTAACCGAAACAACCTTCTTGGCAACTGCAGTGGTAGTGATGCCTGTTGGATCGTCCTTAGTTACAATGTACTCCTTCTTGGCAGGAGTTGAGTTCTCGTTGTTGTCGGTAGGAATAGAGTACATAGCCACCTTGTTACCAGTAACGATGAGGTTGCCGCCATAGTCGAAGTTCATCTGATAGATGTAGTTGTTGTGCGACGAGCCATCGTTGCGGCGAGCGGCGCTGACGAATGAGTAACCACGTGGAGTGATAACTGGTGTAGCGTCGCGGTTCCAAGCGAGGTCGAAGAACTCTACCTCACCACTACCGTTGTTGATTACGAGAGTGCTGCCATCGTTGCTTACTGCCAAACCAGCACCAAGCGAACCGTTGAGGTCTTGGAGGTCACTACCCGAGTTGAAGACGATTTGGCCTTCGGGGTTCACATATACGAACGAAGGCACACCGCTCTGGTTGTTACCAGCGCTACGAACCTGTGAAACGAATGCTCCACCGTCCTCGGTAGGAACAACGTTGCCGTTGGTGTTGAGCATCTTGGCGCCGATGTCGAAGTAGTTGTCGGGAGCCACGCCCCAAGTTCTGGCGATAGTGCCGTCTTCGTTACCCACGTTGTAGATAGCTACGCCGTTGCCGTTGCCCGAAGGTCCGGGAACGTCCTCAGAGAATACATACATCTTGGTGTCGGCACCAGAGCCGATGAAGGCTACCGAAGTTGCCGAGCCACCAACTTTCACGCCGTCCTCGTTGGTGAACAGACCGCTGCTAGCACGAGTTCCCAAGAAGAACTGAGTGAAGTCGGCCTCGATGTTAGCTGGGTCAGCAACATAAACACCAGAGTATGGATCGCTCCAGTCGGGGATGTAAACAGTTCCGTCGGGTGCTACAGCCAAGCGATATGGGCTGCTGAGTATGGTCTCACCATGATAAGCGGTGCTGTTTTGACGTGTCATCATTGGGTCATAGATGTAGAGACCGTTCTCTGTATTAGGTTGCGAGATGCGGTTTGCCACATAGATGTTACCGAAGTATGGGCTCTCAGGATTCTTGTCAACATTGTTGAAGAGGCATCCGCTGTAGATGCAGTCGCTGTTGAGCTCGCTGAGCATGTCGATGCGTGCGATTGGGTCGCCCACAAGGTTGATGTCCCAGTTCATATTAGTGCCAGGATCGCCAGGAAGTTGGTCTTGTGTTACAGTGAACACATTCTCACCTTGAACTACATTTGGAATTTCGATAGTGCCCAGCAACTCTCCAGTCTCGCTGTCATAGAAGTTGATGTAAGCCTCATTAGCGTCAGAGTTGGCGTTGAAGGTGAAGGTGTAGGTTCCATCATTGTTCTCATAGTTCAGGTTGTAGGCGTAGATACCTCTAACCTTTGGCTGCTCAACGCCCTCGGCGTCGGTGGCAAACTTAACCACGTTATTGTCGCTTCCAACGAGATAAGCGTGGATGTCCTCTTGGTTGACAACAGCGCCAGCCCAAGCGAAGTCGGCAGTATTGGCGGTGATAGCCTTAGCAGCGAGGTCGGTGTTGACTGTCTCCACGAGTGTGGCATTTGCCAGGCCCTCGGTAATGTCATAAATCTTGATGCCCTTCACGTCGTTCTTGGCGCCATAAGGAGCAACCAGGAGTTTGTGACCTGCATACTTGAAGATTTGCATACCATTGCCAAGCAGCTCGGCATCGGCATTGAAGATGTTGTAGGTTGGCACGCCACCGTCGGCGGTAACTGGGAACTCATAGAGTTTTCCAGAGTTAGTACCACCAATGATGAATGCGTGGTCGTCGAATGGCGAAACTGCCACCTTGATGCGTCCAAAGTTCTCAACGGGATAGCCGTCGATATTGCCCTCGGTAGCCAATGGGTCACCAAGTTCGGTCAAGGCGATAGTGGCATTGGCGTTGGCACGGCTTGTGCTAACCACGTTGCCATCTTGAATAACGAAGAATGCTGGACGAACGCCGCGGGTAGAACCACTGGTTGGAGCAGGAACGCATACCATACACTCATGGATAGGACCGCTCACTGCTACACCAAATCCGAGGTCACTGTTATACCAGTTAGATGAGTACTTGGTATTGAACCAGTCGGTTGGATCGGCATCGAAGTCATCCCAGTAGTAAGCGTGCATAGTGCCGCGCTGATAGCCGGTGGGCACGTTGCCGTCGGCATAAGAGGTGCGAACCGAAGTCACACCCACGAGCTTGCGGTCGGCACTCAGGGCGATTGCGCCAATCTGGTTGTAGAAGCCTGGGTTGCCCTCCATAGTGAACAATCCCTCGGTGCTGAGCTCCTTAACCATCTGCTTGGTGTTGTTGTCAATAATGTAGAGGTGAGCCATTGTGCCCTCATGCGAGAGGACGATGGTTGAGTCGCCATACTGCAATGCCTGAACCAAAGTGCCTACAACACCGTCGTAGGTAGTGCCCTCGTCCTGACCAAATATAAACTCACCTGGGAGCTTGAGGTAGCCAGGTTGTGCTGGGTCGGGATAGTTCTCATAAACGATCTCTTCGGGAACATAGTTCTCGTTCTCGAGTTTCACGAAGGTGTAGCATGTGTTGTCGGCAGTAACGGTGGCTGCGATGGGCTCATCGAGTGGCTTGTAACCCTCGGCGGTGGCCTCTACGGTGTAGTTGCCTGGCTCAAGGTCGAAGAATGCGAAGAAGCCGTTCCACTCATTGTCAACAGTGTAGGTAGCAACCTCGGCGCCGTCCTTCTTGAGGACAACCTGCGCGCCGTTGAGTGGCAACCACTGGTCGTCGCTGCCATAAGCGTAGTTGTAGAGGTTGTTGACGATTTTCTCGTGCATGTCCTTAACGGTACCGGCGATCTCGCCCTTGCCGTTGAGGTTGAAGCCCCAATAGGTGGCAACACCGCGAGCCTCGCGGATACCCTCAAGACGGTCGGAGTCAAAGTTCAGCGCACGGTGACGTGCGGGCTGATAGGTGTGGAAGAAACCTTCGAGCAGATAGCCAGGAACGCCATGCTTGAGTACGCCAAGATAGCCGCTGTACTGGTTGCCGTTGGGGCGTGTAGAAGTGCTGTAGCTGCCATAGAAGCTGATGTCGCCACGCACGTTCATGTTGGTCACGCTGTAATGGCTTTGAGGCTCAATCTCGCCCATGTAGTGATAGGGCCACACGGTGCGTGCCATGTCATCGCTGCCTTCAACGCCAGGGCCATTGTAACCGGCATCACCTGTTGTGCCAGTGTCGTAGCCACGATACAGGAACAGTGGGTAGTTGGTGCTGGTGCCGTCGGTGGCGGCGTTAGAGTGCGACGATATGAACATATCGAAGTTGCCCTCCTCAACCTCGTCGCAGATTTCGGCAAGAGGTCTGTTGTAGAGCTCCTCGGGGTCATATGAGCTATTTGGAGTGGTGTAGGGCCAGGGGCCGTTAGTCAAGCGTGAGTAAACGATGTTCTCGCTTGATACACCTACCGATTTCAGATAGTTGCCAATGGCAAATGCGCGTGGCAGTGTGCCACGGCCCTCATAGAATCCCAGTGTGTCGGTGTCAATCCAGGTTGTGCCCTCGGCATTCAGCACGCCAGTGTTGGGGTGGCCGATGGTCTTCATTGGGCGGTCGTTGGCGCCAAAGCTGCCGTGACCTGGGTTCAAATAAATGCGGAACTCATCGGCAGTCTTTGCCTGCAAAGAGAAACTAGCTACTATAGCTGCTGCCAGTATTAGTATATATTTCTTCATAATTCGGTTCCTCCTTATTTAGCAAAGTTAATAATATAGGCTTCTCCTGTTGGAGTGGAGAAAGCGATTTTTCCGTCAGCTGGCTGGGGATACATAGCAATCACGTCCCCATCGGTGAGAACCTGACTGTTGCCGTTCAGGTCAAGAACCACAATAGCACCCGAGGTATACACCTCGCCATTGTCGGTGGTGGTCATGCCCACAATCATGTCGTTGTCCATCCATTTTGCAGCCTGCACTTTACCAAGTGCCTTCAGGCCTGTGCCGTCAATGTTGCACACATAGGCACCCTTGCCGCTGCAGTAGAACAGAGCTTTGCTGGCATCGGGCGACAGTGAAGCCCAGATGTAACGATAGCCCTTGCCCATGGGCATGAACTCGGTGGTCTTGCCACCATTGCTCATGTAGAGCATGAAGTTGTTGGTCCACAGCACAGGAGCAGTAACTTGGGCCTTGCCCTCGCCAATAGCCTTTTTGGCAATCTTGCCATTGTTCACGGCTACTGCGGTGTTGCCGTCGATGGCCACGCCCTGCAAGTCGCGGGTAGGCTTAACCACTTGCTGCTCGGCGCCAGTAGTCAAGTTCTTGCTCTTCACTGCCTTCATCTGCAAGTGATGCTTGTTCATCGAACGCTCGCGATAGACAACGGTGTTGCCGTCGGCCGAAATCTTAGCGTCAAAACCAGCACCTTGCGCCTGGGTAATCACCTGGCTCGAGCCAGTGTTCAAGTCATATTTAGTGAGACCGCAGTTGTAGTCGGTAGTCACCAGGATGTAGTCGCCCTTAGGACTAATGGCTGCAACTTTGTTGGCGGCATTCTCAGGAATGTTAACCTTGTCGATAGAGGTAACATTCACCAATTGTGCCATCCCACTAAAAGACACGCATAATGCTAAAGCTAATAAAACTTTTTTCATAAATGCTTAGTTTTTTAGTTACACAAAAAGTTAATTAATAAGATATTTCATTTTCTCTCTTTTGCTTATTGACTATCAATAATGACAAACGTCAAAAATGCGATTAAGCGAGACAAAGCCAAGCTTGCTTGATGCATTGCGAGCGTGAGCATTATTATTTAATTATTTGCCCCAAAATTATTGAAAATTATTGAAACATCCAAAAACTTTGCTAAAATTTTTTGTTTTATTGTGAAATGGACTCCATGTGGCACAAATTTATGAAAATCGCTTGCCGTTAACCCAAAAAGCAGTACCTTTGCAGTACTAATTGACTAATTCCCATTTCCAAAAAACATCATTCTTATGGCAATGACAAAGAAAGAACAGAAAGAGGCCGAATTGCGATTCTTGCGGTTGCTGTCGCACAATTTCCCCGATGTGGCAACAGCGAGCACAGAGATCATCAACCTCTCGGCAATTCTCAACCTACCCAAAGGCACCGAGCACTTCCTCGCCGACCTGCATGGAGAGTACAAGGCATTCCAGCATGTGCTGCGCAACGCCTCGGGCACCATCAAGCGCAAGGTGGGTGAGATTTTCAACGACACCCTCAGCCTGCGCGCGCAGAAAGAGCTGTGCACACTCATCTATTACCCCGAGCGCAAGCTCGAGTTGGTCAAAAATGGCTTTGACGACCGCGAGGAGCTCGATGACTGGTATTTCATCACTATCAACCGCCTTGTGCGCGTGTGTCGCAATGTGTCGTCGAAATATACCCGCTCAAAGGTCAATAAGGCATTGCCCAGCAGTTTCTCCTATATCATCCAGGAGCTGCTGCACGAGAACGCCACCGACCGCAACAAGCAAGCCTATGTTGATGTTGTTGTCCAGACCATTATCAGCACAGGCCGCGCCGACAACTTCATAATCACCATCTGCTACCTCATCCAGCAGCTCACTATCGACAAGCTCCACATTCTGGGAGATGTGTTTGACCGAGGACCCAGCCCCGACAAGATTATGGACGTGCTGTGCAACTATCACAACTTCGACATCCAGTGGGGCAACCACGACATCCTGTGGATGGGCGCAGCCAGCGGCAATGACAGCTGCATCGCCAATGTGATACGCATCGCCATGCGCTACGGCAACCAGGCGGTACTCGAGGACGGCTACGGCATCAATATGCTGCCTTTGGCCACGTTTGCGATGGACGTCTATGGTAACGACCCCTGCGAGAAGTTCATACCCAAGGGTGACGCCAAGAACAACAAGCTCGCACCGCTCATCGCCAAGATGCACAAGGCAATCAGTGTGATCCAGTTCAAGCTCGAGGCGCAGATTATCAACCGCCGTCCAGAGTTTGAGATGGCCGACCGCCTGCTGCTCGACAAGATTGACCACGAGCGCAAGGTGATTACCATCGATGGCGTGGACTATGAGATGACTGACTGCAACTTCCCCACCGTTGACCCCAAAGACCCCTACCGCCTCACCCCCGAGGAGGAGGAGATTGTTGAGAAGCTCCACAACTCGTTCACCGGTAGTGGCCGCCTGCGCACTCACATGCGCTGCCTCTTCCGTTACGGATGCGTCTATAAGGTGATTAACGGCAACTTGCTCTACCATGCCTCAATCCCTCTAAACGAAGATGGCTCGCTCAAGGATGTGGTTATCCAAGGCGAGAAATACCACGGCCGCGAGCTGCTCAAGAAGGTTGGAGCCTTGATTCGCGACGCCTACTTTGGCTGCGATAGCAAGGAAAACGAGGAGTTTGCCAACGATTATGTGTGGTACCTGTGGTGCGGCAAGGACTCGCCAGCCTTTGACAAAGACAAGATGGCGACTTTCGAGCGCTACTTCATCGTTGACAAGGCCACTCACAAGGAGGTGAAAGGACACTATTACAATCTGCGCGACAATGCCGACGTGGTTGACAGCATCCTCGACGAGTTTGAGGTGAAAGGACAGTATCGCCACATCATCAACGGCCACGTGCCCGTGAAGACAATCAAGGGCGAGAACCCTGTGAAGGCTGGCGGCAAACTTATGGTGATTGACGGAGGCTTCTCTAAGGCCTACCAGCCCGAGACTGGTATCGCTGGCTACACTCTCGTTTATCACAGCCGTGGCTTCCAGCTCGTTCAGCATGAGCCGTTCACTTCTATCACTAAGGCGGTGGAAGAAGGACAGGACATCAAGTCAACCTACGAGATGGTGGAGATGACCAACCACCGCATGATGGTTAAAGATACCGACATAGGTGTGGAACTCGAGGATCAAATCAACGACCTCAAGCACTTGCTCGAAGCCTACCGCAACGGCGACATCAGCGAGCGCTCACGCCAGCCCATCACCAACAAGACTTGATTGCTGTAGCGGTGAAACAAAAAATGCCCTCCGAAGACTTGCTTCAGAGGGCATTTTGCTGTCTCTTGCCACTGGCTGACGAGGCTTGCCTCGTCCCTGCAACGGCTTTTCGGGATTACTGGAAGGCGTTCTCGCTCAGGCCCTTGCCACCGAGGGCGAGGTCCTTCATGTACTCGGGAACTGGCTTGCCCAGATACTTGTCAACATAGAGTTTGGCAAGATACTGTCCGAGCATGAAGCCGTGTCCGCGCAGTCCAGTGAGCAGACCTGCCTCTGGATCGATGATGTAGCGTGGCTCGATGTAGTAGCCTGCCCACACTGCATGGAAGCCCACCTGGGCAAGGTTAGGAATCCACTGTGCAAACATCTCGCTCACAATCTTGAGGAATGCCTGGCTGTTGTACTTCAGGTTCTGTCGTGCCTCGTAGGGGTCGCAGTCGGGTGACGCGCAGCCAATGATTTGGCCGGTGTGCAGGAACTGCTGTCCGTAAACGGCATTGAAGCCCTTGTAGTGACGGCGGTCGATAATCATGTCGAGCGAATCGCCGTTCACACCCATGTTAGGCAAGCGACGGGTGATGAACGCCTGGTGCTTGACAGGGAAGAGCTGGGTGTCGATGCCGAGCATGTCGGTGAACTTCTCTGAGCCCCAGCCCATGGCGTTTACGAAGTGGTCGCAGGTGTATTCCACATAGTGCTTGTCGTGACGGCGCACCAGCACGCGGAACTTGTCGCCCACGCGCTCTACGTGCAGCACTTCACAGTCCTCAAGCACCTCGCCGCCATGCTGCTTGCCCACTGTGCGCACATAGTCGATAGTGCGACCAGGAGTGGCCTGCCAGCAATTCTTCGAAATCAGGGCGTGGCTGTAAATGTTATCGTTAGGATTCCAGTAAGGAGAAATCTCCTTGGTGAAATCCTTGCGGTCAATCATGTAGGCCTCGCTCCAGGCGCGTGAAGCGTCGAGTGAGCGGTAGGTGGCGTCGTCGTGCACGAGATTGACGTAGCGAGTCATCTTCAAGTCGATGTTGCAATGCTCTTGGTCATCGCGGAAGATTTCCAGGTTGTGCATAGCGATGTCGCTGATGTCGGGGTTGGAGAACGCGGGGCGTCCACCACCAATGCAGCGCCATGTCGAACCGCGGTCGTAGTTTACGAGGACGGTACGCTTGCCTGCTTCGGCAAAGTAGCGGAATGCCGCGCTACCAGCCATACCGCCGCCAGCAACTAGGATTTCGGTCTCGGCTTTCTCGATAACAGAGCCATGCTCGAAGACGAAGGTCTCCTTTGCTTCGCCATTATATACATCGCCCAGAGTCACCTGATTGGCGAGTGGTGCGCGCGGAGTGCTGTCGCCAGTCACCTCAATGCCATGTGCACGCAGGATTTGTTTAGCGCGTGACACGCAGCGCTTGCCGCGGCAGGGACCCATACCCATGCGTGTGGTGTGCTTGAGCTCGTCAACCGAGATATACTTGCGGTCGCCAATCACAGCGAGAAGAGTCTTTACATCCACGTCCTCGCAGTGGCAAACGAATGACTTGCCTTCCTCGGGATCGGTGAGTGGACGCAGATTCAATGGCTCGGGATAACGCTCCTTGAGGATGAAGCCGTTCACTTGATTCAAGTCGTCAACTTGAGTGGCTTTGACGCGTGCCACATTAGTCTTATTGTCTTTCTTGAGCACCTTCTCGATAACACCCTCGCCCACCTTGGCGCCGTTGTCATCAACGAGGAATACATTTTTGCCTTCTTCTACCTCATATTCCACTGGCAGGAACATCACATTCTTGCGCTTGTCGTAGCCGAAGATGGCCAAGCCTGGGCAGTGGTTCACACACTGCATACAGCCGATGCACTTGTTGTAATCGACCATTGGCACCGACGACGTGGTGGGTTTGGAAATCGCACCCTGCGGACAAGAGAAGGTGCAGGGGTTGCAGGCGAAACCATAGAGGCAGTTGATTTTTACATAAGGTTTCGCTGCCATGCGCTCCTCGTCGGGGATGCGTGGCTCGTCGAGCAGACGCACGGGGCGCTGTTGGGAGTCGATATACTGGCGGGAAACCTCCAGATAGTCCTCATAGGGGAAACGGAGGCCAAGTTCCTGAGCCACCTCATAGGCCACCTGCTTGCCACGGAGCACGGCACTTGTGCCCTCGCCAATGCGAACGGCATCGCCAGCTCCATACACGTTGCGGCCAAATACCGAACGGCCTTTCACGAGCAGTTGGTTGTCGGGAATAAGACCTGTGCAGATGTTGATGATATCGATATCGTCAATCACTTGCTCGGTGCCTGGAATGGGTTGGAAATTGCGGCACTCAGCGATTACAGCACCAGTAACGCCTGTGTAGTCCTCGTTGGGGATAGCGCGAATGAGAACGTGAGAAGTCATGATGGGGATGCCTAGACGGCGAACGCGATTGGCCTGGACTGGGAAGCCGCCCTCGTGGTCCATACCCTCGATGATTGCCTTGATTGTCGCGCCTGCCTGCATAGCTTGGTAGCTGGTAAGGTAGCCGATGTTGCCGGCACCCACAGTGAGCACTTTCTTACCGAGCAGGGTGTGCTCCTGATTCATCATCTTCTGGAACACAGCAGCGGTGTAAACACCAGGCACGTCATCGTTCTCAAACACTGGCATGAATGGCACGGCACCAGTGGCAACTACCAGATGGTCGGCATCGATATAGCTCACCTCCTGGGTGACGATATTCTTTAGTGCTATGCGGCGGCCTTCGAGCAGGTCCCACACTGTGTTGTTGAGAAGGATGCCGTCGTGGTTGTCGCCAGCGAGTGTCTTGGCGATGTCAAAACCGCGCATGCCACCAAACTTCTGCTCTTTCTCAAAGAAGAAGAATTGGTGGGTTTGCATATTGAACTGACCACCCTCGGTAGCATTGTTGTCGACTACAATATTGGGGATTCCAAGCGCAGTGAGCTGTTCACGGCATGCCAGTCCGGCAGGGCCACCGCCAATGATGGCAACAGTGGTCTTGTAAATCTTGGTGTCACTGGCTGCACGCGCCTTGCCCTCGGGCATATAGTCCTTGGGAATCTCGCGCACTTCTTTCACGCCGTCAACGCTGGTGATGCAGATGCGGCGCACTTGGCCGTCAACGAGCATTTCGCAGGCGCCGCACTTGCCGATGCCGCACTCCAAGCTGCGATTGCGGCCGCTGGTGCTGTGGCTGTGCACAATTAGTCCTGCTTGATGAAGGGCTGCAGCAATGGTCTTGCCTTTTTGACCGCGAACGGTTCTCCCTTCAAACTGGAATTCCACATATTCTTCTTTGGGAAAATCAATAATAGGGTGGTTCTCAATTTTATACATAATGAAAGGTTTTATGGTTATTGTTTTTTAATTCAGCGAATTAGTCTCCAATGGAAGTAAACAATTATTCTCAAAAAATAGGCTTATGATAGCAGTATGCTGCCATGAAATGCACAAAGATAGAATTTTTTTGTAAATTTTTTGTAAAACAGGCAAAATTATTGAGAAAATTTAACCCAAAATGAGGGTAAGCGAATTCGCAAATGTCGTTAAGGGTTGCCGCGCAAGCGCAATAGATGCTGGGTGGGCGCGCTTCGCGCTTAAAATTAATTGAAAATTTAGCTAAAAATTGTCGCGTGGGACAGTTTTTGAAAAAATCTCTCGCAAATCACGCAAAATTCGCTACAGGAAAAAGTTGCCACTCCTGACGGAGTGGAAATTAGAGCTTCGCTAAAATTTTAATTGCGCCCAATGGCGCTAAAATTCTGATTTAAAATAAATTTTAGTGCGAAGCACCATAATAATTTTAGAGCCGTAGGCTCTCCAATTTCCGCGCTTGCGCGGCAAACCCTTGCATGGGACAGTTTTTGAAAAAAATCCCTTGCGAGCGTGAGCTATTCTGAAAGGGTTATAAGGCTTTGGCCGTTGTGGTATTGAATCTCCACGATTCCCATCTCGCACAGCTTTACCACGGTGCGCTGGGCTTTGATGAAGGAGATATGCGCCAGGCGTTCGTAGCCGCTCAATGTTATGCCGCCGTGGGAGTTGAGGTAGTCGATGAGAGTCTCTTCTTTCTCGGTGAGATTGATTACCACATCGTCGGGTATCGGCTCACTCTTGCGTTGCATCACTTTCACATGTGTGCCGCTGGCGAGCACGTTCTCGTCGGCGACGCGGAAGTAGGTGCGCCACAGGCCGTTGTCGTCGGGGGCTTTCACGGGTTTGTCATCAGCCTCGTTGATATCAACCTTGAGCACATTCTTTCCTGACACACGAAATAACTTGAAATGCACTTGCTGCTCGGGCTGGCAGTACATCTGAGCGGCTTGCTCAATCATATAGATTTCCTCGTCGCTGCTCACTCCCACAATGTTGCCGTTGTCCTTCACGCCAATGAGCAGGTGACCGCCGCTATTGTTGGCAAAAGCGCTGATTGAGCGGGCAATCTTGCGGGCATCGGTGATTTGATACTTGAAATCCTGATGCTCATGCTCCCCCTGCTCAATGAGGCTCTCGATATAGCCTTTTCTCTTAATTTCCATTACAAGTGCAAAGATAATGATTTTCCAACACAAATTACCATGAATTGAGGATAAATTTTCATTAGATGCCGGGTGGGCGCTGCGCTTAAAATGGAATGAAAATTTAGATAAAAATTCTCGCGTGGGATAAGGCACACTAATTAAACGAATTGAAACTAAGAGCTGCGCCTCGTTAGATGCCGGGAGGGCGCTGCGCTTAAAATTGAATGAAAATTGAACAAAAAATTATCGCGTGGGACAAAAATGAAAAAAAATGGTTTTTATGGGGCGGTTGGGTGTTAAGGGACCAGCGGGTTTTTGTGGTCATTTGACGATTTTGGGACAGTTGGGACAGTTTTGTGTCAACTTTTTTCAGGCAAAGACTCTCGCAGAGGACGCAAAGTGTTGCCGCGCAAGCGCGGAAATTGGAGAGCCTGCGGCTCTAAAATTTTTCTTGTTTAGTCGTCTGCGGCGAGAAATCTTACAACTAATTCCAAATTTTCAAAAAACTATTTGCTTGCCTTCTTTTTTGACAGACTGACATAAGAACATAATTTTTTGCCTGTTTGCCTGTTTGTCTCTTTTTAGACAGGAATGACAAGATTTTGCAGGATGTACAGGATTTTTCTTGTTACTCTTGTGCACTCTGGTTTCTCTTGTCTTTCTTTTGTGTGGGACAGTTTTTGAAAAAATTCAA
>JAGCRW010000068.1 GCA_017964485.1 Muribaculaceae bacterium
ACAATTGGCTTCTTCGAGCCCATCTCTTCCTTGTGGTTCTCGATGATGGCATTGGCCTCTTCGGTTATATTGCGATCAAGCTCCTTACGACTTTGGTTATATTTGTCGATTTTCTTGATAATCTCGTAGGCTGCCGACGAGTTGCGTGTCACTAGTAACTCAACAGAATCTTGACCCGACTGCATACGACCTGAAGCGTTGATTAGCGGACCTATCTTGAAGATAATATCGCTGATGGTGATCTCCTTCTTAGTCAACTTGCATAGCCTCAGAATACTCCTCAATCCCGCGCAGGGGTTGGTGTTCAATCGTTTGATGCCATAATGAGTGAGAATGCGGTTCTCACCGGTAAGAGGCACTAGGTCGGCAGCAATACTTACTGCTAGCAGGTCAAGAGAGTTCTCAAGGTCATACATGTTGTCAATGCCATTACTCTTAGCAAATCCCTGCATGAACTTGTAACCCACACCGCAGCCCGACAAGTCTTTGTAAGGATACTTGTCATCAACGAGTTTCGGGTTGAGAATCGCTGCCGCATCGGGCAAAACATCATCGGGCACATGATGGTCGCAGATGATGAAATCTATGCCTTTTGATTTAGCATAAGCGATTTCCTCAACTGCTTTAATACCACAATCGAGCACGATTATGAGTTTCACACCAATGCTTTCGGCATAATCTATGCCTTGCACCGATATACCATAGCCTTCATCATCTCGCGTGGGGATATAGTACTCCACGTTAGAATAGAAGCGCCTCAAATAGCGGTAAACCAGAGCTACCGCTGTTGTACCATCTACGTCATAGTCGCCATAGACCAGTACTTTTTCTTTTGCCCCCAAGGCTTGATTCAGCCTTTCTACAGCCTTTTTCATATCCCTCATCAAGAATGGGTCGGGCTGTTGGCTCAATGATGGATAGAAGAAGTCGCGGACATCCTCCGGAGTCTTCATTCCTCGCAAAACCAAAAGCCGAGCGATAGAAGGACACTCGGGAAACTGAACCGCGAGCTGCGCCTCTATCTGCTTCTGTTCGGATGTAAGGGGTAAGTAAATCCATTTACTTGTCATTTATGTTGTTCTTTAATTGGCTGTGTAAGAAGGCTCTCTAGCCTTAATGGAGGGAGATGTATTATATCAATATCAAGCTCTAGTCATTGTCTGTTTTATCAATGAGATCTGTAATGCGATTTAACAAGTCTTCACAATTGTATGCAAAGAAACAAAGCCTTATCATGAGGTGATGGAGAGAGACAGTAAATGGTCTTTCAATTGATATTCCTCAAATGGCTTTCAATCTCATTATCAACACGTTTGCACTCACTTTTCACTATGGTTGAACCCCATAATTACAGTTATCAATCGCAAACGAATGACAAAACTCAATATTTTCCTCACAAAATTAGTGAAAACCATAATTAAAACAAAATATTTACATGCTAATTTTAATTGGAGTCAACCAAAATTGGCAAAATTTATATTTTGTTAACAGTCATCACTGTCGAAGTAATCTATTGTACTCAGCTGAGACATCGGCTGAGGTGATATTTCCGTCACAATCCACGTCGGCACGTTGGATATACTCATAAGATAGTCCTAGAATAATGTTATAGATGCATGTAATGTCGGCTGCGGTGACTACCCCATCGCCATCAACATCGCCCTCGAGCGTAGCTAGCAAGTATTTAATGCCTGCATCAATGTCGAGTTTGCCATATCCCCACTTCTTGGGCGGTCCAGCTTCCACAAAACTGTCGCGGTAGCATGTGGACGCCATTATATTTTTTATATCGCTTGGCGTCAATTCAGGGTCAATTTCAAGCCACAGTGCGATAGATCCCGACACCACAGGTGCCGACATTGAGGTGCCACCATCCAGTCCGTATGGGTGATACTCTCCATTAACATTCACATTATCAACTATATTTGATGGGTTGTGATAGGCTTCCACATATCGGCTCACAGATGATGCCACCTCAAATCCTGGTGCCACTAAATCGGGACGCCTTCGGTTGCGAGCATCAGGGCCAAACCCTGAGAAATAGGCCATCTCGCCAGGATAACACCTTGAAATAGTGGCTGTGTCACCATCCATCATTACAAAAGTGTCATTTGAGCAATAGGCACCAACTGAGACAACATTGTCGGATGTTGCCAAGTCACTGATTGTGCATCCATAACCAATAACTCCGCCAGTCCAGCCGTTAATGCCCCCATTGGAATATACCACCATTCCTCCGCCCCAACCCATTAGAGTTTCTCCAACTGGAGCTTTATTGATAATACCAATGCGATAGTGACTGCGCTCCAGCGTTTTATAGTCAGTTTCGATCAGTGAATGGAAGTTGCCGTTGCCCTCCTCAATGGCGCATGTGAAATACAATTCACCTATGAAATATTTGGCAAATACAGAATCGGTCTCGCTTGAGACAACATATACGCTGTCAAGCTGTGCGTCATGAGGCACATCAAGACGATGCACAAGTGTGTCGGCCAAGATATCCCAAATCACTATATCAACAGTATGGCGTTCAGGAGAGCGAGACCACATACTTGAATAACCTCTCATCGGCTCGCGACTATACCAATTGGTCAGAAAAGTGGCTAGAGAGTCGCCCTCCCCAAATTTCTTGCGTATGCTTATAGGCATGCCGCCATCATTACCTGCCGACACCACGCACACACGTCCAGGTCCCGTCGTCTCGTCAAAGACTCGGCATAATGGTGAAGTTCCGTCATGCGCTCCATCTTGACTGCCTAGGCTCATGTTGATGACCGCAGGCAGCCCCACCTCATTGGCATAGTTGAATATATACTTTATCGAATTAGCGATATTGAAATCACTCAGGCTGTCCTCGGGCATAGAGCAAACCACAATTTGCGCACCAGTCGCCACGCCATGATAGCCATTGGAAAGATAACTGCCTGCAGCAGTGCCAGTGGTATGTGTGCCATGCGTCTGAGTGCTGTCATCGGTTGTGAGCAGTCTAATCTGCTCGGAAGTTGTATATTCACTGCCAGGCAGTGCCATACCATCAATCACTGGCGCAGAGCCACTATGGTCACCTGGCATATAGACGCGCACTATGCGGTTGTTCCCGTCCTTGTCAAGGAAATTGATGTGATTGAAATCCACGCCAACATCAATCATTCCCACTACTACCCCATTGCCTGTGTATGCGGGCCTGGTATAGTTTTC
This sequence comes from Muribaculaceae bacterium, assembly GCA_017964485.1. Taxonomy (GTDB): domain Bacteria; phylum Bacteroidota; class Bacteroidia; order Bacteroidales; family Muribaculaceae; genus Sodaliphilus. The sequence continues at coordinate 3,199 of JAGCRW010000068.1, forward strand.
TTCGGTTATTGTCATTGCAGGAAATCTAGACATCTCACGCGCGTTGTCGTTACAAAGGTGGTAACGCTTCTCTATATCGATGCTTTTCACGCCTGATGTTTTTGCTAATAATCCCACTTGGCTCAAAGGCAACGTCACAGTGGCGATATTGCCAAACTGAGCGTTAACAGTCACTCCTTGCTGGCTCAGCCGTGATAAAGTGCTTTGATCATCAACCGTCACCATTACATGAAGCACAACATCGTCAACGTCTTTGGTGGCTATGTGTGAATTATATTGCATCTTAGCTAGTTCTAGCGAAGTGCGAGCCGTTAGCACGCCAGCGACTGCAGCATCGATAGCAACAAATGCTAAAATATATAGAAATATCCGTTTCATAATTCAGTCATTGTCATGCATGTGATTTGCAAAAATACTCTTTTTCATCCACTTTTGCAAAAAAATCCCGATGGAGAATATTTTTTCTCCACCGGGACATAAAAGGTTGCTATATAAATCTAATTAAAACTTTTCAACAAACTTGCGAAGATTCTCGTTCTCAGGATCTTTCTCAAGCCACTTTCTATAATAGTTCTTAGCCTCATCCATCTGATTCATGTTTTTGTAGTAGGTAGCTAAGTAACGATATATACTCTGATAATAGTAGTTGGCATTTTCGTCGTCTTTCTTCGAGTCAACAGCGGCAAGAAGCTTATTGTAAGCGTTAAGAGCGCCACCCTTGTACTCATTATTTTCAGCAAGAACCTCAACACGGGCTGCCATATTCAGGTAACCAAGTTCGTTAGGATCTTTCTGTAAAAGTTCATTGACAGCACCTCTTGCTTTTGTAACGGCATCTTGCTTGATGGCATCGTCTTCTGTGTTCTCTCCTACTCGGCAATAAGCATTGCAAAGTTGATAGAGGTCGCTAGCAGTATAGTTTCCACCATCGATAATTTGTTGACGCAGTTCAGCAGCTTTCACATAATCTTTGTTCTTGTTGTAGATGCTAGCCAATTGTGCTTTAAAGTCGGCGTTGTCAGGGAATTGAGCAATTGCCTTTTCAAATGCTGATACAGCCTCAGCCTCCCTGTCAGCGTTCCTTAGAGCATTAGCAAATCTCATGAAATCAGTGTCAGTATAAGGAGTGGTCTCATCCTCGGGCAGAGCAAAGAATTCATTACCAGTATTTACGGCATTCTCCCAGTCCTGTTTGCCACACAAACTGTAGAATTTGAGGCGATAAGCCAAGAACTTATATGCAGGAGCTTCAGCATTTGCAATCATTGTGTTGCAAACATCAATAGCCTTGTCATAATCCTTGCTCATCCATAACAGCTGTGCATAACGAATCTCATCTTTTGCAAAGTGATTGGGATTGTTGTAGTATGCGCCATAGTGCTCAACAGCCTTAGGCAAGTTACCCTTAATGTTTGATGCGCTATAGTATTTCTCGGCAAGCTCACGTTGAACAAGTGCGCTATTGGGAACCATAGTAAGCAGCTCCTCAAGTGCTCCAACGGCTCTTTCCTCATTGAGGAAGAAGTCCACATTGGCAAACTTCACACGGCTCTCAATGTTAGTGGGCTCATATCCGAAAGCAAGCTCATATTGTCCTGCTGCCTGTCCCCACTCTTTCTTGATGCCCAAGTCATCTCCTTTGAAGATATAATAGTCAGGATCTTGAGGGTTCCACTTAAAAGCATTATTGCTATTCTTCTCAATCTGCTTTGCATATTTGTTAGGATCAACAGTATAATATGCATTTGCGATAGCAATAGCCAGTTTGGGGTTCTTCTTCGAGCACTTCTCGGCTTGCTTGAAAAGATTCTCAGCATCCTTAAGAGCATTGTTCTCAAGTGCTACAGTACCTTTTCCAACATAGTTAAAGGCATAGTTAGCATTTGCCTGAATACCTTTGTCAAAATAAGAGGTTGCAGTGGCCTTATCACCCTTGCGCAAGGCAATTTGACCCAGGTAATAATAAGCCTCGGCTTTGTTGGTCTCTGCGTTGTTAAGATTTCTTTCAAGAAGCTCTTGAGCATCGTCAAGTTTGCCAATCTTGTAGAAATCAATACCATCTTTGTAGCCTTGTGCGTTAGCGACTAAGGCTGCGCATGCAATGAGCATAGACGCGAAAAAGAATTTTGCTTTCATTTCTGTAATTATTTAATGGTTATTAATATTTTTCTTTTAAACTCTGATTATTATTAGTTTCCTCCCACATTGACAATCCTAACAGGAACATTTCCTGGTGAGATTCCAGTTTGGAGGATAATTTTCTGACCTATATTACCTGTAATGAATACAAAGAACTTGTGATCTATAGAATATAATCCCGATGCGTCGATAGCAAATATTTTGCGAGTTAGTGGATAAGTACCCTCATAAATATATCTCTGATAGGGTTTATAATCTCTTATGTCATTTTCTTCTCTAACTCCAAGCACCTTAATCTTATCTGTGAAAGCAGCTTCGGTTGTGCCATTACCAGGATTATCAAGCTCGGCATAACGCTCTTCGATAGTCTTGGCGGTTGCACTCATGTCATCGGTAATCCAACTTACTCCAATGAAACCAATGGCATTCTTGGTGTTTTTAACAATGTCGAAGACGGCCTGTGAGCTACCTTGAGCGTAATACTTAATTGGTAAGTCCTTGCCATCATTGAACTTGTCTTTCATGTAATGAACAACACCTGAACCATTTTGGTCAAAGACAACAATCACCGAGTCATTTTTCAGCTTTGTGGGATATACCTGTCCCCACATTGTCGATTTGCCAGTAAGTATGTCTTTAATGTCATTCATTGACAGAAAGTCAATGTCATTTTCTTTATTAACAATAATCGCTATAGCATCCACAGCAATCATTTTTGAACGATAAGCTCGATTTTGTCTTCTCAATATTTCTCTCTGCCTCTCGGTTAAATCACGATAAGTGATGATTAAGTTCACCTTTTCGTCAAGCAGAGAGTCAAGCGCTGAGGCTTCATCCATATAACGCGGGATGATGTTTGCGTCTTTATATTGATACTCAAATACTTGAATCTCCTCATCAAGAATGTTCTTAAATGACTCATCGCATATGATCTTACCCAAGTCATCGGTGCCATGACCATTGCCGCCACAGCCACTACATGAGGTGATTGTGATGCCTGCTAATGCAGTTAATGCTAAGCAATATAGTAATTTATTTAGTCTCATGATCGTCTTCTTTTTTGTTGTATTTGTCGTATCTTTCTTCCATATCTCTCAGGCGATAATAGTCAATGCCTTTAATCTGCCTGTAGCAGCGGTAGATGCCATATAGGGCAAGAACTGTCGCGAAAACATATCGCAATGTGAGCCAGGGCTCTGTATTCCATTGAAAGAAATTAATAAACAGCAGATAAGCCATCCCCAGATATACCACTATCATAAATACTCCAAAAAGTATCCTGAATGCCTTAAAGAATTTTGATGCCTTAAACTGCATTTTCTCAATTTCTTAAATTTGTACGTTAGACCTAGCAAATGTCGTTTTGTTTAATGCTAAATGCAAAAATCCGACCAACATTTCATTTTAACTTGTAAAAGTACTAAAAAAATAGATAAACGTGCCATTTATACATTATATATTATAAAATCTTAACATAAAAATGTCATGTTTATCTGTATGTAAAAAATGTAAATAAGAACATGAGGATAATACAACAATTATGTTCTTATATCTGTTACTACGGCGTTTATTGGTTTGCTTTGTCCATTGTTAATTCTTTGAAGAGGAAGCGATCATCGAGGACTCCCTGACCATTTATTGAGGCGACAACCTCGTTCTCAGCACCTCGGAGACGCATCCGGCGGGTAGTAGTGAAACTCACCTTATATTCAGCACTTTTGTCACTCGTTATCACTTTTTTCACGTCGACTGACGGATTTGAGAATCCAACAGAATCTAATTTCTCCTTATAGGCATAAAAATAATCCTTCACGTCTTGCAACGATGCTTGTGGTTTACCCATGAAGTTTTTCATCTGGGTGTTACAAGTCGATAATAAGAGATTCTCGTCCCATTCTTCCATTCCCATAAGGAAATTCTGAACCGTGCCTCTCACGTTATCAATCTCGCCTGTAGTTAGTTCAGCACGGAGTTTCTCGTCAAAACCGCTGCGGGCATCGCCAATATGCTTGCCATTAGGGAACTCCTTGATATATTGCTCGTAGGCATCTTTGCTGTTCTTTGTGATGACATTGCTCCACACCACATCATCAAGTAAACTACGGGCCTCTTCAAGATGTTCGCCATTTGGGTGGTTTCTTATATAAGAGCGCAGGTAATCCTCGTCGTTGCTCACACGGACCTGATCCCACGCTTCCTTCTCCCTGACTAACTTGTCGAGCATAGCTTTAGCCTCTTCATAATGCTCTCCATCAGGGTATTTCTCGACATACGTCCTAAGGTCATTGATTTGCTTTTTTGACACACATTCTTCCCACAGCGTATCTTCATTCTTTTGATTAATGTAGCTAAATATGCCCGTAGCTAAAGCTATAGCAACTATTATTCCTAGTATCGACAATATTAGAGCCTTAAGATTCTTCTTTGATTCATCATCTTGCTTGGGAGTGGTGGCTCCTTGGTTGCGATTCGGACTAGGATTCGAATTTTGGGGTTGTTGCTTCACTATGGGTTGATTATTTACACGAGCACCACAAAAGGAGCAATATGTGTCATTGGCACCTACTGGTGTGCCGCAATTTGGACAGTTCATGAGTTATCGTTTTTTTATTTTCACACAAAAGTAGGCAAAAATATTTTGATGACACAAGTTTTCGGCATAAAAAATCAAAAAAGCCACAGTGATCTGTGGCTTTTCTGAAATATATTTCAATCTGTTTGAAATATCAGAGATTAGTTGACTCCTTGGAGCTTGAATTGTACTGGAAGGGTGTACCATACGCGAACGGGGTCACCAACGGCGTTGCGGCCAGGTGAGAATGCGGGAAGCATCTTGCAGACGCGAACTGCCTCACGGTCGAGGTCCTTGTCTACACCACGAGCTACCTTAACCTCACCTACCTTTCCGTTCTTCTCAACCACGAACTGAACGATAACCTTACCCTGAACACCATTGTCTTGAGCAACCTGAGGATACTTGATGTTCTTGTTGATGAACGACATCAGAGCAGCGTCACCACCTGGGAATGAAGGCATGTGAGCAGCACTCTTGAACACCTCTTCCTCTTTGGGTTTGGGTTCAGGCTTGGGTTCCTCCTTCTTTTCTTCTTTTTTAGGTTCAGGAACCACAATCTCTTCAACCTTCACAGTTTCTTTGGTGATATCATCGGTACCCTTGTCTTCGTCTTTTGAACCTACCGCACGGTCGTCTTCCTTTAATGCGTCGACAGCCGTAGGTGGTTCTTTCACGAGATCGTCGGCAACAATATTAAACTCTGTCACCTTCTGAGAATTCTGGACATCTTCTGGGATGACCTCTTCTTTCTCAGGCTCGATGTATTCAACCTCATCAACTTCAATTTCCTCCATTTTCTCGCGCTCACGCTCGAGGGCCTCTTGACGGAGACGTTCCTCTTCAAGCAACTTCTCCTTTTGATATTCATTGTACTCAATCCAGCCCCAACCACCAAGGGTTGCTAATGCGATTGCAGTAAGCGAAACTATTACAGCCAAATTATGACGTTTGGGAGACTCACTGCGAAGCTCGTATGCGCCAAAGTCCTTATTTTTACCTTCAAAAACAAGGTCTAGCCATTCTCGAGATGAAAGATCAACATCTTTTGCCATAGTTTTTCTTATTTTTAAAGATTAATAATTATTTGGATGCACTTGGAACTGGATATCCAACTTTATGTTCATAAAGAGTGGAATCTTCCTTGCTAAGAGTTTCAATCTGGAATGTGGCAATCTGACTGATTTGCATCTCATCCAATAGTCTTACAACATCAGCATAGCTGGCGTTAGCTGTTGGCTTGATAGAAACGATTGGGCGATGTGCATTGATGTCATCGGCTTGAGCCTTGCGAGCTGCTTTAACCTTCTCGTTATAAATCGAGTCGTTTATTCTTCCTTCTTTCCACTCTTTCTTGAACTGATTAACTTGCTTAAGCAATTCTTTGTTACGATCTTGTAACATGCCACGAATTGCTTCTTTGCTATCACCAAACTTAATCTCATCGAGAGTATAGTTCTCCAAATCGGGTTGAGCGGTATAATAATAGATAATACCGTCTTTCGACTCTTCGTTGCCAAGATTGTCCTTAGCTACTTGACCATCGATAATGAAAGTGATAGCATCACTTTGCTTAATCATAGTCTCATCTTCCTTGTTAACGTCATCGTTGGTTGGAAGAATAAGATCAAGGGTTTGAGATTTCAACATTGTGGTACACAACATAAAGAATGTAATCAACAACATGTTCATATCAACCATTGGAGTAAAGTCGATACGAGTGTCGAATTTTTTCTGACGACTTTTATCTTTCTTTGCCATATCTTATTCCTCCTCTGATTTTAATGATGTCATTAATGTGAACTTGTTCAACTTTTCAGTCTGCAAGTTGTCCATAACCACTTGTACGAGATGGTAGGGTGAGTATTGGCCAGCTTTGATGGCAACACCACGTCCGTTGGTCAAATCTTTTCCAAGACCACGCTCTTGCATTACTTCTTTAATTGCTCTCAACCATATTTGAAACTCATTTGGTTGACCGTCTTTTATTGACATAGCTATAGGAATTCCGCCGGTCTTCAACTCTTCATCACGTTTTTCCATTGGCTGATCTAGCCAGTGGGCCAAATCTTTCATTGGAACGCCGAAAGTGTTGAGTTTTGTGAATTCTGTCTCTTCAGCTACGGTCAGTTTTGGGGCACTAGGATTCTTCTCTCTATAAAGGTTGTAAGCGCGATGAAGCACCTCAAGCCTGAAATTCTCTGAAGAGAGTACTGAAGAATCCCTTGCACCAGTCAGGTTCATATAAACTTTGCCATCAGGTCCAACAAGCACTTGAACGAGTTTCTCGCTTGGTACTACCTCAGTGCTTACCGATGGAGGTGTAATAACCTGAACTGGCTCCTTCTGAAGGAATGTTGAAGTCAACATGAAGAAAGTCAACAGAAGAACGGTCACGTCACTCATCGCCGTCATGTCGATGTGTGTACTATGTTTCTTTATTTTGACTTTTCCCATTGTTACACTTTTTTAAATAAAATGTTTGTATTGAAATTTATTTAATTCGTTTGCTATACTTAATATAATTAATGTGTAGCAGCAAAAGTAGAAACAATAGAGAAGCCAAGCTCGTCGATGGCATAAGTCATCTTGTCGATCTTGCTGGTGTAGTAGTTATAAGAAATAAGTGCCAATGCAGCGGTTGCGATACCGGTAGCGGTATTTACAAGTGCCTCAGAGATACCGGTTGACAGCTCAGTAGAGTCGGGAGCACCTGATTGTGACAGAGCCTGGAACGACTTGATCATACCAAGCACAGTACCAAACAGACCGAGCAGGGTACCCAGAGTGGTAAGAGTTGCGATGATTGGCAGGTTCTGTTGCAGAGCAGGCATCTCAACGGCAGTTGCCTCCTCAAGGGCTTGTTGGATAGAGACGAGCTTTTGCTCTTTCTGCAACTCAGTGTCTTTGTCCATCTCTTTATACTTCTGGAGTGTCTGATAAACAACAGCACCTACAGTACCTTTTTGCTTGCGGCAGAGATCCTCAGCCTTAGCGATATCTTGGTTCTGAAGAGCATTCTTAACGTTCTCGACAAACTTGGTGATGTTACCAGTACCCTTAGCTTTGCCAATGGCGAACCAACGCTCAACAGAGAGTACGATAACGGTAAAGAGGCAGGTCAACAGGATAGGAACCACGAAGCCTCCTTTATAAACGGTACCTGCAAGGTTAGCTGGTGACAATTTAACACCTTCACCTGCTTGGAATGCAAATTTAGCTGAGTCGCCCTCGGGGAGACCAGTGAAGTTGCCGATAGCACCCATTACAAACAGGTAGAGGCAAACTGCAACAACAAGGCAAACGAGGATTACATAGATTGCATTCTTGATACCACCAACGTTGCTCTTAACAGTCTTGTCATTAGCTTTCTTAGGTTGTGGTTTAGCACCCGCGGGTTTTGCTGCCTGGGGTTCTGGTTTTACAGCTGGCTTTGGAGCCTGTGGCTGTGGATTGTTTGGCTTTGTAGCTTCCATAATTTAATTAATTAAAAATTTGAATGTTAATAAAAAATGATTAATTATAAAGTTGTTTTGATGTATATCAGTTTTATTTAATAATGTCTATTAAACGTGAGAGCGTCTGAAATAGTATGTAAAAAACAAATATTTTATTAACAACCTACCATTTAGCTCTCTAATTTTCACGATATTAAACAGCAAAACATGGTATAAACACCTGGTTTGTCTGCAAAATAACACGCAAATTTATTACATTTTTTTAAAAACACAAAGCTATTTCCTCTTTTTTTCCAAAAAAAATTTTTTTGGTGAATTTACGGTATGCAAGCACTTATTTGTGGCAATCGTCCAAGTAGCTATTATCTATGTAGTTGCAGTGCTCCATAGTGCTTCGAAGAAACTTTGAAAATAAATTTTTATCCTTTAATAATCGTTATGTAATTTATTTTTTGTACCTTTGCCGATATTGTAAAATGCACACATTAACTATATCGCATGGCATTAATTAAATTAAGAAAAGGGTTTGACATAAACCTTAAAGGCAAAATCACAAGCGAAGACGTGATAGATGCCCCACTAAGCGACACCTATGCTGTTGTCCCAGACGATTTTACTGGAATTATTCCACGCATGGAGAAGAAGGAAGGCGAAAAGGTGGCCGCTGGCGAGCCTATTTATCACGACAAAAACGACGAGAAAGTCAAAGTCACTTCACCTGTGAGCGGCACAGTGAAACAAGTGGTGCGTGGTGATCGACGCAAGATTATGGCTGTCGTGATAGAACCCGACAACGAAGCACGTAGCGTTACATTCGACACTCGTGAAAATCCTAAAGCCCTGCTTTTGGAGAGCGGTTTGTGGCCCATGCTACGCCAACGTCCATATGACATTGTGCCAAACTCCAACGATCGTCCGCGTGACATATTCATTACTGCATTTGATTCTGCTCCTCTCGCGCCATCGCTTAAGATGGTTCTAGGCGATGATGAGAAGTATCTGAGTAAAGCTGTCGAGGTGTTATCTACTATGACCGACGGAAAGGTGTATCTAGGCTGTTCCACTACTGAGACCATTACTGATACTGGTGCAGAGACCAACACTTTCTCAGGTCCACACCCTGCTGGTAATGCTGGAGTGCAAATTGCCAATGTAAAGCCAGTGAACAAAGGCGAGATGGTATGGACTCTCGACGTGGTGACAGCGGCGAGAATAGGCAAACTCTTCAAAACAGGAAAGATGGACTACTCTACACTAGTAGCTGTTAATGGTCCTGGTGTTGAGGCTCCAACCTATATCAAAGCCACAATGGGATGCACGCTTAAATCGTTGCTTGACGGCAGATTAAGCGATAATGGAAAGGATCCGCGCATTATTAGCGGTAATGTGCTTACCGGCGTGAAGGAGACAATTGACGGTTATCTGCATGCACCCTATCGCCATGTCACCGTCATAAACGAGATTAACAAGAAAGATGAGTTTATGGGGTGGGCGTCGCTCAGCCCTAAAAAATATAGCATTTATCGTTTGTTTCCAAGCGGAATCTTTGCCCGTCATAAAGAGGTGGATCTTGATGCCAAACTCAACGGTGGCGAGAGAGCAATAGTGCTTACTGGCGAATATGACAACATGTTGCCAATGGACATCTATGCCGAGTTCCTGATTAAAGCTATCATTGCTTTTGACATCGATAAGATGGAGCAATTGGGCATCTATGAGGTGGCACCAGAAGATTTTGCTCTGGCAGAATATGCAGACACATCAAAACTCGAGTTACAGCGCATCGTGCGTGAGGGGCTTGATAAAATGAGAGCCGAAATGTGCTAATCATCAACAAAATGAATACTAACATTTAAACAAAAAGATAAAGTGAAGTCTTTAAGAAAATTTCTGGACAAGATTAAGCCTCATTTCCATGAAGGCGGCAAGCTAAGTAAGCTGCAGTCGGTCTATGAGGGAATGGAGACTTTCTTGTTCACTCCTAACGCCACTTCGCGCTCAGGGGTGCACATTCACGACAGCAATGACTTGAAACGCACCATGATTACAGTGGTTGTCGCTCTCTTGCCATGTTTGCTGTTTGCGATGTATAACATCGGTTTCCAGCACTTTAAAGCAATGGGTGCAGATGCCTCATTCTGGGAAATGTTCTTCTTCGGATTGCTTGCAATGCTGCCTGTAATCGTGGTTTCTTACGCTGTAGGACTGGGAATTGAGTTTATCGCTGCTCAAATCCACCACAAAGAGATTCAAGAAGGATTCTTGGTTACGGGCATTTTAATTCCACTTATCGTCCCCATCAACACGCCTTTGTGGATGACAGCTGTTGCAACTGCCTTCGCAGTAATCTTTGCAAAGGAAATCTTTGGTGGTACTGGCATGAACATCTTCAACGTGGCGCTTATCACACGCGCATTCCTATTCTTTGCTTATCCTTCAAAGATGAGTGGCGATATGGCTTTCGTCAAAACCGATACCGCTTTTGGTTTCGGAGGTGTTGTGCCCGACGGTTTCTCGGGTGCAACTCCATTAGGTGAAGTTGCCACTAATGTTGGAGATACTTTAAGTGACAAAATCCCATCTACAATTGACGCATTCATCGGCCTCATCCCTGGCTCACCAGGTGAGACTTCAATGATTGCCATTTTAATAGGTGCTGCAATTCTGCTCATCACTGGTGTCGCTTCGTGGAGGGTGATGGTTAGCGTCTTCGCTGGCGGAATGGCTATGGGAGCTCTAGCTCATGCGTTCCCCACCGCCACCTACCCTGCTTCGATGCTCGACCCATTGGCACAGGTTTGCTTAGGCGGTTTCGCTTTTGCTGCCGTATTCATGGCAACAGATCCCGTAACTGGAGCTAGAACAAAGATTGGCCAATATATCTATGGTTTCCTTATTGGTGTTTTCGCCATCCTTATCAGGGTTTACAATGGCGGCTATCCTGAGGGAGCAATGCTTGCTGTGTTGCTGATGAACGCCTTTGCGCCGCTCATCGACTACTGTGTGGTTCAAGTCAATATAAACCGTCGCCTCAAGCGAGCTAAAGCACAATGAAAGGAGGATTTGAGCTATGAATAAAAACAGTAATCTCTATCAAATCATCTATGCCGCTGTGATGGTTCTTATCGTCGGCACGCTTCTGGCGTTCATTTATATGGCACTCAAGCCAAAACAGGACATGAATATCGCTAACGACAAGCGCAACCAGATTTAGAGTGCGGTCCACATGAACCCCGAAGACAAGAACCAAATTGAAGACACCTATAATAAATATATTGTAGAGGGATTCATCGTTGACACTAGCGGTAACCCTGTTAGCAACGACAAGCAGGAAGCATTTGATGTTAACATGAAGAACAACATCAAAGAGTCGAACCGCAAGTTGCCAGTCTTCGTGTGCAAACTTGATGATGGCTCTGTGAAGTATATCGTGCCAGTTTATGGCGCGGGTCTATGGGGCCCAATTTGGGGATATGTCGCAGTGAATGACAACGGAAGCGACATTTATGGAGCCTATTTCTCTCATGAGGGAGAGACTCCAGGACTTGGTGCTGAAATCAGCAAACAAAAATTTCAAGACCAGTTCAAGGAAAAGAAAATCTATGTTGACGGCGAATTCAAGTCCATCAGCGTGATGAAAGCAGGACAGAAACCCACCGATGGTTCTGAATATGTCGATGCAATCTCTGGTGGAACTATTACTAGCCGAGGTGTTCAGGCTATGCTCAAAGACTGCATGACACCCTACGATGCCTTCTTCAAGAAACTTCAAAGTGGATCCTTTAAATGACAATAGACTATGTTATCAAAACGTAATAAAGAAGCTTTATTCAATCCGTTGTCAAAGGACAACCCGGTATTGGTGCAGATTTTAGGTATCTGCTCCACCCTAGCCGTAACGGCAAAGCTAGAACCCGCTATTGTCATGGGAATCTCGGTAATTGCAGTCATGGCAATCTCAAATGTTGTAATTTCTCTATTGAGAAAGACAATCCCAACTAGTATTCGCATTATCGTTCAACTGGTGGTGGTTGCAGCGCTTGTGATAATCGTTCAGCAAGTGCTTAGGGCCTACGCCTACGACGTGAGTCTGCAACTCTCGGTATTCATTGGCCTTATCATCACCAACTGTATTCTGATGGGACGCCTTGAGGCTTTTGCTTTGAGCAACAAACCCTGGCCTGCCTTCCTCGACGGAATTTGAAATGGTCTTGGATACATGATTATTTTGGTAATTGTGGCTTTTTTCCGTGAGCTTCTGGGTAGCGGCACATTGCTCAACTATCACGTGATACCTCAATGGTGCTACGATCACGGATATATGGATAATGGTCTGATGATTCTGCCTCCTATGGCACTCATCACTGTGGGATGCATAATTTGGGTGCATCGCTCACGCAACAAAGACCTTCAAGAGAAATAAACAAGTAGTAACGCATAAATATCAATGATTTAAAATGGAAAATTTAAACCTTTTCGTTAAGTCGATTTTCATCGACAACATGGTATTTGCCTATTTCTTGGGAATGTGCTCCTATCTTGCAGTTTCCAAGAACGTGAAGACGGCATTTGGTCTAGGCATCGCGGTTACGTTTATGCTTGTTGTGACTATTCCCCTGAACTATATTCTTAATAAATATGTCCTAGAACCTGGCGCACTGGCATGGCTGGGCGACGGATACAAAGATGTGGACCTTAGTTTCTTGGGACTTATCTTGTTTATCGCGGTAATTGCTTCAGCAACACAGCTCGTGGAGATGACTGTGGAGAAATTCGCGCCAGCACTATACAACTCTCTTGGAATCTTCCTGCCGCTAATTGCTGTTAACTGTGCCATCCTTGGTGGAGCGTTGTTCATGCAACAGCGTGAGTTCGCTTCGTGCTGGACTGCAACAGTATATGCCGCAGGCAGTGGCATTGGATGGTTGCTCGCCATCGTTGGTCTTGCTGCAATTCGTGAGAAGATTGCCTATAGTAACATTCCACCAGCTCTGCGTGGCGTAGGCATCACATTCATCATTACTGGTCTCATGGGTATTGCATTCATGAGTTTCATGGGTATCAAACTTTAAAACTTTCACTTGACTATGATACTACTAGTAAATTCATCATTAACTGTTATAGCAAGTGCTGTCATCTTCTTGGTGCTCACACTGTTGCTTGTTACAATTCTATTGCTTGCAAGGCACTACCTTGTTGCAACAGGAAAAGTGAAAATTAGCATCAACGACGGCAAGAAAGAGATTGAGATAGAAAGTGGTAAAACGTTGCTCAATAGTCTGCACGAGGGCGGTGTTATGCTCTCTAGTGCATGTGGTGGCAAGGGAAGCTGTGGACAGTGCAAGATTCAAGTGCTGGAAGGCGGCGGCGATATTTTGCCAACCGAAACAGTTCATTTCTCACGCAAGGAACAACAGAACCACTGGCGACTGGGATGCCAAGTCAAGGTGAAGGATAACATGAAGGTGCAAGTACCCGACTCAGTACTCGAGGTTAAAGAATACGAGTGCACTGTAGTGAGCAACAAGCTTGTGTCATCGTTCATCAAGGAGTTTATTGTAGCATTGCCTGAAGGTGCTCACATGGACTTCATTCCAGGCTCATACGCGCAAATCAAGATTCCGACCTATGAGATGGACTATAACGTTGATATAGACAAGGAATCATTAGGAGATTATCTGCCCACATGGGAGAAATATGACATGTTCTCTCTTAAGTGCAAGAACACAGAGGAGACTGTGAGAGCCTATTCTATGGCTAACTATCCCGCCGAAGGAGACCGATTTATGCTCACCGTGCGCATCGCCACTCCCCCATTCAAGCCAAAACCACAGACAGGTTTCATGGATGTGAGTCCAGGTATAGCATCATCTTATATCTTTACTCTCAAGCCCGGCGACAAGGTGACAATGAGCGGTCCTTATGGTGACTTCCACCCCATTTTCGACTCTAAGAAGGAGATGATTTGGGTTGGCGGTGGCGCTGGTATGGCACCGTTGCGTGCACAAATCATGCACATGACTAAGACCTTGCACACCCGTGACCGCGAGATGCACTACTTCTACGGCGCTCGCTCTCTTAGCGAAGTGTTCTATCTTGAAGACTTCCTTGAGATTGAGAAGGAATATCCCAACTTCCACTTCCATCTCGCACTCGACCGTCCCGACCCAGTAGCCGACGAGGCAGGAGTGAAGTACACTCCTGGATTCATTGCTCCAGTAATGTATGAAA